>JAEUQO010000182.1 GCA_016789605.1 Acidobacteriota bacterium | reverse complement strand
AAATGAAAAACAGTGATGTGCCAGTCTCGTCGTTAACCAGATGGCGGCCAAATAGCGTGGCGGTTGATGAATAGTCGGCAACTGTGAGGCTGGCCTGGATTCCAGGTGATGGTGAAGGTCGTAGGCTTCATCCCCTGATTAACAACCCAACCCCCCTACGCGGGAGTTCACAAATACGGAGATACGTTCATGAGTAGGAAAACCTCTTTGGTTCTGGCGGTATTAGGGATCGGCTTTATGCTGTTCGTCGGTGGTTATTATTTGCAACAAGTGAGCGCGCAACGCCCGGAGGTACGTCCGGGGCATCAGAAAGACGGAACCTTTATTGGGCCGGATGGAACTGAGTTTACTTCGCAACATGCCTTTGTTGAGGCGGGGCTTCGTTGCGGGGTTCGGGAATCGGATGCCCAACGAAGTGTTGATGCTGATAACGCGAACCGCGCCGCCAACTCTGCTGGGTACACGGGATATAAGTTATTACCGGGCAGTGTGACTATCCCTGTCTATTTCCATGTCATTACCAACACGTCAGGCCAGGGAGCTGTCAGCTCGACGCAGATCAATAACCAGATCGCTGTGCTGAATGCGGCTTATTCCGGCGCAACGGGCGGCGTCAATACGCCGTTCAGATTCCAACTTGTCGCGGTAGATATCACGACCAATAACACCTGGTATACGGCTGGCCCCGGAACGACGGCGCAAACGCAAATGAAGACCGCCTTGCGCCGAGGAGGCAAGGGCGATTTGAACATCTACACCAATAATATCGGTGGCGGATTGTTGGGCTACGCGACCTTCCCGTCCAGCTATGTCGGTAACCCCAAGGATGATGGAGTTGTTTGCCTTTACTCGTCACTGCCAGGAGGCACAGCCGCTCCATACAATCTGGGCGACACTGCGACGCATGAGGTCGGACACTGGCTGGGGCTTTATCACACCTTCCAGGGTGGCTGTTCCAGAAGTACGACCACAGGCGGGGATTTAGTGGCGGATACTCCTGCCGAACAATCTCCGGCCTACGGTTGCCCAACCGGAAGAAACACCTGCTCTTCAGCCGGCAACGACCCGATCACAAATTTCATGGATTACACCGACGACTCGTGCATGTTTGTTTTCTCGCAGGGGCAGTCAGATCGCATGGATGCGCAGTGGGTAACTTATCGGCAGTAAGTAAAAGTGAAGTAGTGGTTTTAAGCGGGAGATGCGGCAACCGGTTGTCGCATCTTTCGCTTGAGTTGATTTTTGATAAAGCGATCCTGAAGTCTTGCCGTAGTTTCACTTTGCAGGTACTGTCTGCGTCAGGTCAATGAGCTTTCCTTATGCGGGTTCGGTAAGCCAGATCAGCGGAAAACCATCTACCAGTTGGAGATCAAAAAATGACTAAGAAAAAGCCCCAAAATAAGACTGCCCGAAAGAATCAAAAAGAGTGGACGATCATGGTTTACATGGCCGGTGATAACAATCTGGCCGTTGATATGGCTTACAACCTGGAACAAATCAGAGAAGTTGCCAAAAAAGGCGCCGATAAGCTGAATCTGTTCGTTTATTACGACGGCCATTCATCCCAGATTCCGACTCTGTACTGTGACTTCTCTGACCCAGACAATCCGATATACGCGCCTTCGTATTCGGTGCCCAATAAGCTCTACCCGGAGGTACCGAAAGAATGGAACGAAAACGCCGCCAGCAAATATTCACTGATTAACTTTATTGACTGGTGCGTGAATAAACAGGAAGGGCGCGCCGAACGATATGGAATGATTTTTAGTGGACACTCACTGGGCTTTGCCGATAAAGGGTTGTTTCGAGACGAGACCTCTGGTGAATCAATGAAAATTTTTGACCTCTTTATGGTACTCCAGCGGATCGGAATGACAGAGTCGTATCTGAAAGGTTTTGATCGATGCGAAGTTTCACAGTTTTCAATAGACAACCTATTAGACAAAACAGCGGTGTTACTCGGCCAGCAGATTGATATTTTGGGGTTTGACAGTTGTCTAATGGGCATGTTTGAGGTGGGCTATCAATTCAAGGACATTGCAAAAACCATGATCGTCTCGGAAGGAAGCGTTCCTAGCGCAGGCTGGAGCTACGCAAAGATACTTGCAGGTCTCGCCAGCGGGGACCGCAAACGACCTACTAAAAAGGTAGCGGAAAATTTCGTCAAAGAATTCATCCAGAGCCAGGACAACTACATCATTGGAGGTATTTCCGTTGACATGGCCGCTTGGGACATGTGCGAATTTGAAAACCTGGGCCGGGCAGTCAATGCTCTCTCGGAAATTCTGACAGAACTTTTTTACTGGGAAGGCAAATTATTGGAAGGCAAAAAAAAGACTCGCATCTACAAGCAGATGGAACGAATCATTCTTCAGGTGCATTGGAAATGTCAGTCATACATGTTCGATCAGAATGTTGATCTGGGGGATTTTTGCGAACTACTTATCAAGGAATGTGATTCGGTAGTGCTGGAGTTGGCTGGTCGCGACGATACCCAGATTTTTAAGGACGTGAAAAAGAATTGCAAACGTGTACTGGAGGCGCTTAAAAACGTCGTGATTCTGAGCGGATTTAGTGGTGGAGAATATCAATTTTCCAATGGGGTCTCTTTGTTTTTCCCCTGGTCGTTAGAGGGCTTTCAGGCGTCTCTGGAGAACTACGAGGGAACTTGGTATGGAAGGGACTCGGAAGATAGAGGTGAATTAGGTTGGAATAGATTCCTTGAACTATATCTCGGAGAGGTCGCCCGTCGCGAAGCTGCGCTCCCAACGGACATGAAAAATATGAGGGCTAAGAGACTCCAGCAAGCAAAACCGAGTCTCAAAAAGGCCGCAGTTTCTGATTCGAGATATGTGTATTCCTCCGGGATCAGTTTTTCTCAGGAACTAAACTTACAACAGCTTGGCGCAGCCGAGTCTTCGGAGACTAAGGGTGGCGGCGGCACAATGAATGAGTCCAAGGGTGGCGGTGGAACTATGAACGAGTCGAAAGGTGGTGGCGGTACGACGAACGAGTCCAAGGGGGGGGGCGGTACGACGAACGAGTCCAAGGGTGGCGGCGGCACGACAAACGAGTCGAAAGGCGGTGGCGGTACGACGAACGAGTCGAAAGGCGGTGGCGGTACGACGAACGAGTCCAAGGGTGGCGGCGGTACGACAAACGAATCAAAGGGAGCTGGTGGTGGCAGCTCGGATCCGTTCTTCAATGCGTTGAAACTAAGGAAGAACATCGAGATCAAGTGGAACATTTCCGGGTTTACCAAAAAACCTGAGGAGTAAATACGAAGCGCACTGGCAATGGCTCCAGGTTGGTTTTATCGGTTGAACCCAAGTTTCTTTGTCAGGTCGACAAAACGCGGATCAGCGCGAAGCCCGTCATATTCATAGCCGGTTCCCACGTATCGCAAGAGTGGATCGCGGGTAAGGTAAGCTTGATCGAGTAACTCCATAGCTTTGTTGTTATCGCCAAGCGCTGAATAAACGGCGGCCAACAAGGCTGGTGAGGTGTAACCGCCCATTGCTTCTATTCGTGTAAGGATGGCGCGGGCTTCATTTTTCTTTTCTGGAATTTTGGCATAAGTCGCCAACAAATAAACTAGAGGTTGGCTGTACTTCTTGTCTCCGCCAAACAGGTCTGCTGCTTTCCGGTAATACTCTGCGGCCTCGTTGTACGCCCCCTTTCCGGCATAGGCATATCCCCAGGTGAAAGCCGGCACCTTTCTGGCCGTTTCCAGGGTTTCAGCATCCCGATAAGATTGAAGCGCTTCGTCAAACTTTCTTCCTTGCGTCAGGATGAATCCTTTATAGATCAATATCGTACGCCGGTTAATGGGATCACGAATACTTTGCTCTTCCAGTTCTGCCAGCGCTTTGTTATTGCGTCCCATGATCGAAAGAAAGACCGCATAGTTGTTACGAGCAAAATCCAAATTCGGACTAAGCTCAATTGCCTTCAAGTACTCTCTTTCAGCAGCAAGAAAGTCGAATTCAGACTCTTTCACCATCGCCATTAAGACATGAGCCTTCGCAAGATCGGGGGCGATTTTCAACGCCTTCGCTATTGCCTCATTCGCTTTTGGCATCAGTTCGTGTGGGTTGTCATTGCCGGTTGCCCGAATCCAGTAAATCCAGGCAATCTCAACCTGGGCTGCGGCAAACTCTGGATCGAGCTCAATGGCTTTTTCA
>JAEUQO010000161.1 GCA_016789605.1 Acidobacteriota bacterium | reverse complement strand
AGCACGGGCGCTTGTGACGTAACCTCGACAGATTCGGCAACCGCGCCGATTTCCAAGGTGAAATCTACTTGCAGCGTTTGTTGAATTTGCAGGCTGATACCGCTGCGCACGGAACGGCGAAAGCCCGTGACTTTGGCTTCGACGCGATAGTCGCCGACGGCCAGCGGCGGCGAAACGTAATAGCCTTCGCTATTGGCAATGACCTGCACCTGCTTGTTGGTTTGCAGATGCGTGATCTGAATTTCCGCGTTGGGAACGACTTCTCCGTTGGGGTTTTTGACGGTCCCAACGATGCCGCCGGTAAAGGATTGCGCCGACGCCAGTGCCGTAAGACAACAGACGACGGCCAGGAAAAGCAAGGAGTGGAGAGCGTGCTTTTTCATGCTGGGCCTCTTGGCCATTCACGTACTGCTTGGAATGGTGGGGGTAGTATTCGTAATCGAATAGTTGATGGGGACTATTCCGCCACCAGCGCACCGTACGTTTCCGGTCGCCGGTCACGGAAAAACTGCCAGGTGTTACGAACTTCGCGAATCAAATCCAGATTCAAATCTGCCACGACCAGGGCGTCCTGATCGCGTGGCGCTTGCGCGATGATTTGTCCGCGCGGATCGCAGAAATAACTTTGGCCGTAAAACTCGCCGATGTTCCAGGGCGCTTCATACCCGACGCGATTGATGGCGCCGACGAAATAGCCATTGGCCACGGCGTGCGCGGGTTGTTCCAGCTTCCACAGATATTCCGACAAACCAGCCACCGTCGCCGACGGATTGAACACGATCTCAGCGCCGTTCAAACCGAGCGCGCGTGCGCCTTCGGGAAAGTGCCGGTCATAACAGATGTAAACGCCGATGCGCGCAAACGCCGTGTCAAAACACGGATAGCCCAGATTGCCGGGTTTGAAATAGAACTTTTCCCAAAATCCCGGCGCGACGTGCGGAATGTGGTTCTTGCGGTATTTGCCCAGATATTTGCCGTCGGCGTCAATTACCGCCGCCGTGTTGTAATACACGCCGGTGATTTCTTCTTCGTAAATCGGCACGATGATGACCATGCCGTGATCGCGCGCCACGTCCTGCATCACCTTGACGGTCGGGCCGTCAGGAATCCTTTCGACGGCTTCGTACCAGCGCGTTTGCTGTTCGGCGCAAAAATACGGCGTGGTGAACACTTCCTGCATGCACAGAATCTGCACGCCCTGATTGGCTGCCTCTTCGATCAGGTCCAGATGCTTGTCCAGATTGGCGCGCTTGATGTCTTCCATCGGCGCGTCTATTGCGCCTGCGTTGGTCGCCTGAATCAATCCGCATTTGACGATACGTGCCATAACTACTCCTTGAGAGTGACATTCAGTCGGTTATGCCGTCGTTGATTTAGACCGCCCTCTTACGCTGAAAAATTCTGGTCCAGAAATTCGTTCCTGAACTTTCCTTTGGGGTCATATTGCCGCAACAGTTGCTGGAAGTCCGCGTAACGTTCATAGCGCGCTTTCAATTGCGCCGCCGGAATCGTGAACAGTTTGCCCCAATGCGGTCGCGCGCCAAAGGGCGCGAGTTGCTCTTCGACCAACGGCAGCAATTTCATCACGGATTCGGTGTGCTGCTTCCAGGTGAAATGGATGGCGACGCTGGGACGTTTGTAAGCAGTGCTCAGCCACAGATTGTCGGCAGCGATGGTGCGAACTTCAGAAATGAACAGGTCTTGAATCCATTTGTCGCCCAGGTTGTTGATCGCTTTGAGCGCGGCAACGGCGTTGCTGAACGGCACAAAATATTCGGCCTGCAATTCCTTGCCGCTGCTCGGCGTGAAATTCATTTTGAAATGCGGCAAGCGTTCGTGCCAAGGTCCGGGCACGCCCATTTGATCGGTGCAATTGATCGCGTCGAGCTCTCGAATCGGATGCAAATTGCGCGTCGCCAATTTCGCGCCGAATAAGTTTGTGCGTTGTTCTTGCTCTTCTCCCTCTATCACGCGGCGTTTGACCCAGACTTCGCTGATGACGTTTTTCTGCCAGTCGGTGAACAAACTAACGCTGTAACCGGCGGACATAATCGCCTCGAAATTCTTTTCGAGTTCGGCGAAGGGCAGATTTTCGTAAACGTACTGCTTCACTTGGAAGGTGGGCAAAACGTCGAGCGTGACTTTGGTGACGACGCCCAATCCGCCCAGATGGACGACTGCGCCAAGGAATTGCTCGCCGTCTTTTTCGCGCGTCAGCGTGACAACGTCGCCCGCTGCCGTCACAAACTCCAACCCGGAAACCGCCGTCGCCAGATTTCCGTTTTTCACACCCGAACCGTGTGTCGCCGTGGCGATAGAGCCGGCCACCGAAATGTGTGGTAACGACGCCAGATTGTGCAGCGCGAAGCCTCTTTCCTGCAGGTATTCGCCCAACGTGCCATAACGCACACCCGCTTCGACGGTTACGGTTTTCTTGTCTGCGTCGAGCGACAAAATCTGGTTGAGCTTTTTGGCGGAAAGCAGTTGCTGCGACGAGTCGGCGATTTTGTTGAAACAATGTTGCGTTCCCAGCGCGCGCAATTTGTCTGCCTGTTTCACCAGCGCCTGCACCTGTTCGACGGTTTCGGGATAAGAAACATTGCTTGTGCTGTATTCCAGATTCCCCGCCCAGTTTTTCAGCTTTTCCGGCGTGGCCGTCGCCTGCGATCCGGGGGCAGTCGCTGGCGCATCTGTTTTTTGGCATCCGCTGAGTGGCAACATTGTGCCGGTGATTCCCGCTGAAGCGAGCTTCAGAAACGTTCGTTTTTTCATGCCATCTCCCTGGTGCGGTTGTACTGCTGAGTTGTTGTGTGGACTTCGGTACAGGCAGTTTCAGGCTTTGGCGACTGCCGCGCCGAGCGGCGGAACCGCTTTCATCAACGCATAATGAAGCAACGCCGAAACGCCAAAGCCGACAAACCATCCGTAATCGTAAAGCGGTTTTAGCGCAGGCACGAGCAAGCCAACCCAGGCCAATGCGCACCCGATGACGGTGGCGATCACAGCGCGCCAATTCCAGCCGCCGGAATAGCTGTATGCGCCGTGCGGTTGATACAAATCGGCGAGCCGCAATTCTTTGTTTCTCACCAACCAGTAATCGGCGATCAGCACGCCCGCAATGGAGCCAAGCCCGCCCGAATATCCGTTCAACCAGGTGAAGATATACGCCGACGGATCAGCGAGCAGCTTCCACGGTTGCATGGCGATGCCCAGCAAACCGGTAATCAATCCACCCGTGCGAAACGAAATCAATTTAGGAAAAGCATTGGCAAAATCGTTTGCCGGTGACACGACGTTGGCTGCAATGTTCACCGCCAACGTTGCCACCACCGCTGTAAACATAGAAACGGCAATGACAAACACGTTGTCGAATTGCCCGACGACTTTCAGCGGATCCCACAATTCGCTGGCTTTCATCTGCGGATAAATCACGATCGCCGCCGACGTGATCATCACGCCCATCGCGGCAAACACCGTCATCGTCGTGGGCAACGCGACAACCTGACCAACGGTTTGTTCGCGTTGGCTGCGGCCAAACCGCGTGAAATCCGGCATGTTCAAACTCAGCGTCGCCCAAAAGCCGATCATCGCCGTCAACGAAGGAATGAACACCGGCCAGAATTCGGCCAGGCTGTTGAACCTACCCGTTTCGCTGAGCAGCGTTCCCAATCCGTTGGCGCGCCAGATTGCCCAGCCCAGCAGCAGCGCCGTCATCACCAGCACATACGGCGCAGCCCAGTTTTCTACCGCGCGCAACAAATCCATGCCGCGATAAATGATCCAGATGTTCATGCCCCAAAACAGCAAAAACGAAATCCATTCGGTCGGCGTGTGTCCGCCGATAGTGCCGCCCAGCAAGGTTTGCCAATTGGGAATGATCGTTTTGAACAGCGTGTGCAGCGCTTCGCCGCCGATCCAGGCCTGAATGCCAAACCAGCCGCAGGCCACAATCGCGCGCATCAACGCGGGCAGGTTCGAGCCATACACGCCATAGCTCGCTCGCGCAAAGACCGGAAACGGAATGCCGTATTTCGTGCCCGGATGCGAATTGAGCAGGATCGGAATCAGCACAATCGTGTTGCCGAGCAGGATGGTCACCAGCGCCTGCCACCAGTTCATGCCCGCCGCAATCAACCCCGACGCCAGCATATAAGTCGGAATGCAATGCGCCATCGAAATCCACAACGCCGCGAAGTTATAGGTCGTCCAATCGCGTTTGGCGACCGGCACCGGTGCCAGGTCTTCGTTGTAGAGCGGGCTGGTATTGATGGCCGCATAATCGCGCAACTCAACGCGACCATCAGGATGGTTGATTGTCTCGGAATTACGATCAGAGTGCATGGGCGTGCCCTCAGTCTGGCCTGACAGATTATTTTGGTGTTGGCGCAGC
>JAEUQO010000151.1 GCA_016789605.1 Acidobacteriota bacterium | reverse complement strand
TTTGGGATCGCCATGTACTTCGTAATAAATCCGGCTCTTTCCGACATAGCCGGATTGAAACGCGCGGCTGGCGGGTTGCGTGCGGAGCGCCAGACTTGCGGTTGTCAGTGCCGCGCCCTGCATAAAGTCTCTGCGGTTCATCGTTGCTCCTGTGACAATAGTGCAACCGGGGATTGCCTTGTGCGGGGTTTCATTGCGTTGGACGGCTCCTGGCCAGAATCCTGCGCACCTGTTCGATGACGAAGTCGGGCGCTTCATACGGATAGTTATGGCCGGTTCCATCGGGCGCTTTGATGAATTCTGACTTCGACGAAATCGCCAGATAACGTTTGCGCGCGTGCTTGAGAAAACTAAGTGCACGCGACACTTCGCTGTCTGCAATTCCCAGTGCTTTGACGGCTGCCTCATTCGTGTCGCCTTCGGGCGTAATCAGAAAAGTGGGCATCTCGCCCAGTTCGCCGTCGTAAACCGTTAGTTCCGCGACCAGTTTCGGATCGAACCATTCGCTGAAAATGGACGCGGCAACCCAGTCTGACGCAGTCGCGGCGTTGCGCGCATTGATTGCCCCGTTGACCTCGGCAAGGGCGGCTTCGATCTTCTTCAGCAATGGGGGCAATTCGCCACCTCGTTTCGCCATTTCCTGTCGCGGGTCAGACCACAACCCGAACAGTTTCATCAGACCGGAAATCTGACCGCCACGCACCAGCCCCGACGGAACGTCTGGCCCGGCTCCGCCCGGCAAATACAGAAAGACATCCGGCGGCGTCGGATCGAGCAACACGAGCGCCGCCATGTTTTTCGGATAGCGCCGCGCGTAATTGGCAGCCAGCAAGCCGCCGTACGAATGACCGAGCAGGATGAACGGCCCTTTTTCGCCAGCGTTTGTCAGCAAAGTGTTGAGTTCTTCGGCTTCGCGTTTCGTGGTGATGGGGAAGGGGCCGGTATCGCTCCACCCCGTGCCGGGACGATCAAATAGAATGGAGCGCGTTTCGCCACGCATCGCTTTGTGCAGGTGATAGAGCGCAAGCCCCGCGCCGTGACCTCCGGGAATCCAGACCAGCGTCGGCCCGCCTTTCGCGTCGCCTTCGGCCAGGATGTGCAAACGATAACCGCCCACATCTACGAGCTTGCCCATCGGCGGATACGCATTTTGCGCACGGCTGATGCGATACGCGGCAATGCCGCTCGCCACCGCCATCAACAGCGCCAGCGCACACACGGCGAAGCCGAGCCAGCGCACGATGCGCCAACGTTTGAAGCGCGTGATGAGCAAGCCGATCAAGGCGATCACAGCGGCGATGACCAGCCCGCTCCACGAATGCGACAACAACGCGTAAATCGAATTCATCGTTTCTTCTCCTCCGCAATGAAATGATAGATGTATTGTTCGAGCAGCGTCATCGGCAGCGCACCCCGCCCACATTTAAAACAGATACTTCAGCGCGAACCACACAATGCGCGGATTGCCAACGCGACAAGAGCGTTTGCAGGGAGCGTCCGCCGCGTTTCATCTCCGACGTTTGATACACAAGACTCAGCACGAAACGCTGCGTGCGATCAAAGTCCGACGGCCCGTAAGAACTGCGCAAGTCGCGCTGATCGTGCGGCCTGCTGCGGGGCTGGTGTTTGATGTGGTTCAGTTACAAATTTTCTGCGGCCAGTTTCTTGGCAGTTACAACCGCGTCAGCTGTGGGTTGTTCGACCTGCACCAGCAGCCAGAGCAGTCCTGCGGCAACGAGCATTGCGGTACAGACGGCAAACATTCCGCCCCAGCCGATTTTCCTGACCAGTACGGGGGCGAGTGCAGTCGAGACGACGCCTGCCAGGTTGCCTGGCGTATTCATCACGCCGCCCGCTGTGCCTGCGTACGGCCAGGCAGCCTCTGCCGTCGTTGACCAGAACGGTCCTTCGGTGCTCATCAGAAATCCGACAGCAAGCGATAAACAGAGAATGGCGGGCAATGGCGCAGTGACGTTTGCGCCTAAGAAAAGGAAGATGGCGGCCAGCAACAACGCGCCGATGGCAAAGCCGCGACGGGCACGGCTGCGATTGGTGCGTACGGCCAACGAATCGCAAAGCTTGCCGGCCAAAGGCAGCATGACCATTGCAAACATATACGGCAGGCTGTTGTAAACGCCGCCTTTCAGCACACCGAAGCCGCGCTCATCGGTCAGATACAAATAAAACCAGAAGACAGAGATGAAGAGCACGAAGCTGTCGAGAAAATAACTCACCGAAATCAATCCGAGATTCCGGTTGCGTCGCAACGCTCGCCAGGCACTTGCGTTGTAATGTGCGGTTTCGGCTTTGGGCTTTCCAGCGTAAATCGCCCCTAACTCGGCATCTTTGATGCGGGGGAGTTGCATTGGCTGATTTGTCGCATAGTGCCACCACAACACTGCGATCAGAAATCCCAGCACGCTGGTGACGAAGAACGTTACACGCCAGCCGCGTGCTTCCATCAAGGCCGCGACCACAGGGCCGTTGAAAATCATGCCAACCGTCGAACCGGCAATCACGACGGCATTGGCAAATGTCCGCTCACTCAAGGGAAACCAGTTCGCTACGGCGCGTGCCGCAACCGGATAGGTTGCCGCTTCCGCCGCGCCCAACAAAAAACGCAACCTCAGCAACGCCACAAATGCGCCCGTCGCCGGAACCACTCCAGTCAATAAGGTCGTCACGCCCTACAATCCTGCCGCCAGCGCCAATACCAGACGCGGGGCCTTGCGGTCGCCCAGCCAGCCGCCATCTGTTGTTGCGTGATGGCGAAACGGTGAATCTGGCGCCGCGGGCCTTCAATATGCTGCTGGCTTTAATCCGGCGATGAGGCTACAGATTCGTCGCTGACGTGAAGGACGTCCTCGAATCATTGCCGGAAGCCGCGCTGCCCGTCGCGGCAGCGCACTTGCCGGTCGAGCCACGGCGCGCTGCCGGGTTCAGTTCGCGCCTAATCGCGTTGGCGACGCTGGTGGTAGTGCTGTCGGGGCTGGCGGTTGCAATTGCCGTCTGGTTTTTCGTCAGGTCGCGCGCGCGCGTTGCCGAGCTGCCCGTGAAAACCATTGCCGTGTTGCCTTTCAAAAATCTGAGCGGCCAGAGCGGCGATGAATACCTCACGCTGGGACTGGCTGACACGCTGATTACAAGCCTCGGCAATTTGCGACAGGTGGTGACGCGGCCTACGGGTTCGGTGCTGAAGGCTCGCGACAGTTACAAGGTCGGTCGCGTCAATTGCCGGATTTCGTCGTCAAGTCCGGTCATTTCCCAACGAGCCAGCGAAATCGGAATACTGTCTATCGCGTTGAGGTGGTCGAAGAAGTATTTCAGTTTGAATTCCTCACCGCGCTTTTCGTATTCCCGCGCAAAATCGGCGAGCGCCCGTTCCAGCAGGTATTTTCCGGTAATGTAGCTGGTGCCATAGCCAGGCTGCCGCAGGTACAGATGCTGTTCAAAGAGCAGCAATTCTTTTTCAGTCTTCATCCATCCGCGCGGCGTCATTTCCGAATGAATGCCGCCAGCCGCTTCCATGGTCATCGTGTTGGCGTGCGCGTAAAGCGAACCGAGCCCGCGCGCCGCGCGTTGGGCAATCATGATCCAGACGATTTCCCGCGAGCGCGGACTGTCGTCATACAGTCCAGCATGCATAAACATCTCTTCCACGGCGGTGGCGGTGCCTTCGTTGCGGGTATCGAAAATGTTGTAAAGCAAGGCTCCGCGACGCACCGGACTTGCGTGCGGTTCACGATCCATGCGCGCCAGTTCGAACCAATGATAAAAATGGGAAAAGAGCGGCAACGGGTCGAGATGTGATCCGATGTAAAAGAAGTTGCGCCGTTCAACAGGGACAAAGTGACCGAGTCGTTCGCGTAACGCGGGTTCCAGGTAATCTTTGACCGTGAGGATTTCCTGCTCGCGCAAAAACGTCATCAGCCGGGTTGCCGCTTTGTCGGCTTTGGCGTCGTATTCTGCCGGGTTGGCGGCAGCAACCAGCGGCGGCAGGCGTCGGTTGCGGTGTTCTTCCAATTTGAGCGAAGACCAGGCCCGATCCAGTTCGCGTTTCAACAAACGTTCTTCTTGTTCCCAGGTCATTGGTAACAAATGTACGTTTTGCTGGTACCAGGTGTAATTCCCCTTTCCAATGCCCGAAGGGCCATGCTTTTTCGGCGTTTCCGATTCCAGCCACGCGATCAGTTCATTAGTTGCTTTCTGGCTCTCGGCGATGACGGCTTGCAGTTTTGCATTCGTCCCGATTTTTTTTGCCAGCGCGTCAAGGTCTGCCCGCTGTGTCTGCATATTTCTGATGCCGACAATCCAGAGTTCTCGCGCGTTCCCGGTCAGATTTTTGCGCGCTTGGCGCATCAGCGGAGGAATGACGCTGAGATCGGCAAACAGACGTTCTTCTTCAGGTTTTGTCAGCGGAAACTGATACGTCCAGAGTTCGGTCACCGCGTGATGCGTTGGACCTTCGTGCGCAGGCACGTCGCTGCGCTCCATCTTGATGGACTGGTAAAAGGCCGGGTCGCGCACCCACGGTTTGAGCACTCGATGATTGAAATCAAAACCGTTCATCTCGGCGCGCACCAGATGCCAGTCAACTTGCTCCGGGATCGGCCAGCGGCTGGTGTCCATTGCATCAAGTCGTTGCCGCAAGCGTTGATAATCTCGTTGGCGTCGGGCGAAAGTTTCAGCGGTGTAGTCCGGCGCTCCGTCAAGCAACGGCGGACGCTCAAAGGCGCGCCATTCGCCGAACAATTTCAACAGGTCGCTGTGTTGGCTCAGCGTTGCTTTCTCATTCGATTGACAAGCAGCGGAAACGAGCGCCAGCAACGCGAGCAGCATTGCTCGAACTAACGCACAACAGGTCAAGCCGGTCAGTCCTTTTGCCAGTTTAGGCATCCAATTCGCCTCCTGCGATTGAGAGAAATTTTTGCTGATGCGGATAGGCGCGCTTTCCATCTTGAGAACGCCGGGGAAAACAGATGCGTCCGGCCCGCGCTATGAATATGCCAGAAAGAGTTTGCCTGACATCAGGCGGCAGCGCCACAAAAACACTCGTAAACAGGCTGGGGCGGTTGCATTGGAAAACAGGCTTTGGCGATTTTTCGGCGGCGGCGTTGTCCGGGCGCAAAGCGTCACGGCAACGCCGCTGAAAATGTATGTCGTTGTTTACCAGCCGCCGGTGCGATCCCAGGCAAAGGCGCGCAGTTTCGCCAGCAGTTCGGGGGACAGCGGGCGTCCGTCAGAGCAGGCGATGTTTGCCGTGACGTGGCGGGTTGAACGCATGCCGGGAATGACGGTGCTGACTGCCGGGTGGCTGAGCGTGAAACGCAGGGCCAGTTCGGGCAAGGTCGGGGCTTCGGCGCTCAACAAGGTTTTTAGCTGCTGAACGCGGTCAAAGACTTTTTGTTTGCGGTCGCCCCGGAAAAACCAGGTGCGGAAATCGTCTTCCGGGAAAACAGAATCGGGCGTGACAGCGCCGGTCAAGCCGCCTTCGTCAAAGGGCACGCGCGCCAGCACGCCGATGTTCAGTTCCTGACAAACCGGATACAGCTCTTGTGCGGGCGCTTGCTCGAAGATGTTGTAAATGACCTGCACCGCGTCAATGACGCCCGTGCGCAACGCCTTGATGACGTTGGTCGGCTGGTAATCGTTGATCGAGATGCCGACATAGCGGATTTTGCCTTCGTTGCGCAGCGCTTGCAGCGCTTCGATCCAGTCGGTTCGTTCCGCCCAGTCGTCGTGCCAGACGTGCAGTTGTTGCAAATCAATCGTCTCTACGCCCAGATTGCGCAAACTGGTTTCGGTGCATTCGCGGATGTAGGCGGCGGGAAAGACGTCGTCGAGCGGCACGGCTTGCGCGGGCCATTGCAGGTTTTTGGGCGGAATTTTGGTGGCCAGATAAATTTGCTCGCTGCGTGCGCGGGCGACTTCGCCGACCAACCGTTCACTGTGGCCGCGTCCATATGCCAGCGCGGTATCAATGAAATTCAATCCCTGATCAATGGCCAGATTCAATGCGCGGCGGGCTTCGTCGTCGTCGCCGCCGGTCCATTGCACGCCACCAATCCCCCAAGCGCCATAGCCTACTTCTGAAACTTCCAGGCCGGTTCGGCCTAATGTGCGGTAATTCATCGTTGCTCCTCACGGTTTTTTCGCGTCATTGCGTCAAAAGTTGTCTTTATGGAATTGCAGCGGAATGGTATCAAATGCCGCGCGCTTTACGCACCCTCCCAAACTGATTCTCAAGGAGATAGACATGCACGCACAAGACCTGCTCAAACTGGTGGGCATCGTAATTGTGGTGGTCGGGCTGGCTTTGCGGCTGCGGACGACGCTGGTCGTGATGGTTGCCGCGCTGGCGACGGGCCTGGTGGCCGGATTGCCGCTCTTTTCGGCAGAAGGCATCTGGCAATCGTGGCCCTGGCTGACCCAACCGGGCAAAACCGGCATTCTCAATACGCTGGGCAAAGCCTTTGCTGATAACCGGCTGATGACGCTGTTTATCATCACGTTGCCGGCGATTGGGCTGGCCGAACGGTTTGGGTTGCAGGAACAATCCGCCGCATTGATTCGCCGCATCAGCGCGGCGACGGTGGGACGATTGCAGATCGTGTATCAGCTTTTTCGCGTGTTGCACGGCGTGGCGGGCATTCGTTTGAATGGGCATCCGTCGTTTGTGCGCCCGCTGATCTTTCCCATGTCGTTGGGCGCGGCGCAAACGCTTTATGGCGAAACGGGCGAACATCCTGCGCCGCTCAAAGACGCCGTCGTTGAGAAAATCAAAGCGGCCAATGCCGCCGCCGAAAATTACGGCAATTTTTACGGGCAAAACTTGTCGCCCGTGCAAGCGGGCATCTTGCTGGTTTATGGCGTGATGCAGGGGCTGGGCTTCGCCGTCGGCGTGTGGGACCTGGTGAAATTCACCGTGCCGGTGGTGGCGGCTTCGCTGGTGCTGGCGGTCGTGCAATTCACCTGGCTGGATCGCTCCTTACGGCGCGCGCAGGAGGTGAACGCATGATTGCCGCATGGTTCAGTCTGGAATCGGTGTATGTGCTGACCGGCATCGTGCTGGGATGTTTTGCCTGGCTGACGGTTACAGATCGCCACCATCCGAAACGCTGGGGCAGCGGATTGTTCTGGTTGTTGCTGGGCGTGATTTTCGCGTTTGGCGGTGTGCTGCCGCATTGGGTGACGGGCGTGTTGGTGCTGGTGTTGGTGGCGCTGGATGGATTGGGACAGGTGACGCGCGGCTCAAATCAGACGATGATTTCAGACACGGCGCGCAAACCTGGCAATCGTGTATTTCTGCCCGTGCTGGCGATTCCGGCGGTGACGTTTGCGTTTGCGCTGGGTTTTCGCGCGCTGGGCATGGATGCCAATCGCGGCGCGCTGGTCGGTTTGGGATTTGGCGGGCTGACGGCGATGTTGCTGTGTTTGTGGTTGACGCGCAGCAAGTTGCGCACGTTGCTGGACGAAGGGCGACGGCTGAACGACGCCATGGGTGCGGTGAATATCCTGCCGCAGTTGCTGGCTTCGCTGGGGGTGATTTTTACGGCGGCCAAAGTCGGCGATTTGATTGCGCAGGGCATTCAATCTGTCATTCCCGGTGACAACCTGTTCTTGCTGGTGCTGGCCAATTGTCTGGGCATGGCGTTGTTTACGATTGTGATGGGGAATTCGTTTGC
>JAEUQO010000102.1 GCA_016789605.1 Acidobacteriota bacterium | reverse complement strand
CGGCACACAAAGAGATTTAATGTTAGACCGGCATGCAATTGGCTGTGTTGAATATGCCGGTCTAACACACATCAAAAGAATTGAAAGTCATCCAGACAACGCGGCGTCATCATTTCAAAACGACTTGCACAATGTTGGCTGGCTTTCCATCCACTATCATCACGACATCAACCAAACTGCGCCCTGCCAGTTTGCGTGGCAACGGTCCCAGATTGATTTGCTCGACGCCGACTGCGCTTGAGAGCGGCCCGGCAAACGTCGCGGGCACAAACTCGCCGCCAACTCGTGTCACGACAGATGCCAAACTGCTGCGATTGCGCAACCCGCTGCCAAACAACACCAGAAAGACCTGGTCTGTTTCCGCGCCCAAATCAATTGGTACAGGAATGAACCGCTGTTGCGCGGCATCGAATCGCACAATAGGCTCGAAGCTTTGCGTGTTGTCGGCCTTGACGCGCAAAGCGACAGCAGCGGCAATTCCCTGCCCGGTGGCATCAGCCGAAAACAATCCGGGCGCAAGCGCAACGATTTCGACAGCGCTGGCGCTGATAATCCCCGCCGCCGAACGGATCAACACAACCGCCGGGCCGGTGGCGGTTTCCGGCGGTACGAAATAATTCACCTGCGTCGGTGAAACAAAGAACAACGGGGCCAGGCGCTCTCCGCCACGGCTATCACGAATCGCCACGGTTGTGCCGCGCAATGTCGTCGGCAATGGCAATGACGTTGCCACATCGGTGGCCGTTGCCAAACCAGTGCCAAACACCGAGACGACGGATTCGACCGCCAGCACGTTACCGCTGAAATTGGCAGCAGGCACGCTGGCCGCAGTTTGCCCGATGGCCAGCGGCAAACTATTGGAAAGGCCGCCGCCCGGCAGCGGCGTAAAGACAGTGATCAACGCAGCACCGGCGGTAGCGACATCGCTTGCTGGAATGTCTGCCTGCAATTGCGGGGTACTGAGAAATGTGGTCGGGCGATCCAGGCCGTTCCAGCGCACACGTGACGTTGCCGAAAAGTTCGACCCATTCACCAACAAGGTCAACGACTGACTGCCAGGCATAATCGTCACCGGCGCAACACCTGAAACGACTGGCGCAGGATTAGCAGCCGTGATGGTAAAGGTCGCTTTGTTTGAAGTGCCGCCGCCCGGTTCTGGATTGAATACCGTGATATTCGCTGCTCCGACGCGTTGCACATCCAGCGGCAAAATCTCTGCGCGCAATTGATCGCCACTGATAAAACTGGTGGTGCGATTGCTGCCGTTCCATTGCACCACAGAGCGTTCATTGAAGCCGCTGCCAGTCACAGTCAGCATAAAGCCCGTGCCCGTCGCGGCAACATCCGGTGTGACCGCGGTCAGACTGGGCAACGGATTGGGCAAGATCACCGCCAGTTTGATGATATTTGAAACGCCCCCGCCGGGCGTGGGATTAGCAACGCTGACATCCACGGTTTGCGGCAGTCCTAAATCAGTCGCAGGAATCTGGGCCGCAAGTTGTGTGCTGCTGATATACGTTGTCGCACGCTCTTGCCCATTCCAGCGCACCCGCGAAGACGACACGAATCCGTTGCCATTCACCGTCAGCGTAAACGAACGGCCACCGACAACGGCAAAATCCGGCGACACGCGATTCAACGCCGGAATCGGATTGTCTCCCGTGATATTGATCGTCCCCGCGCAAACACTCACCGCAGCCCCCGAACCGACACGCCGCACACGATTGTTGCCAGTATCCGCAAAAAGCAATTCGCCGCTGGCGTTCAAGGCGATGCCCACGGTTTGCAAAACTGCACTAGCACCATTGAAGGCGGGTGCAGAAAGATTCAAGCGCGCATTGGCCGCAGCGCTGCCGTCGCCATCAAAACCGCGTTCTGTCCCGGCCAGCGGCTCAATCGCGCCGGTGGCTCTGATGCGCACAATGCGATGCGCGCCGCTTTCGGTCACATACGCGTTTCCATTGGCATCTACCGCAACATCGCGCGGCGTACTCAACGGCGCAGAATTCAGCACGGTAAAAACACCGCTGCCCGCAGCGGTTTCCTGCAACAGTTGGCCCTGTTCGGCATTGACCACGAATAAGCGCGCTTCGCCGTTAAAGGCGAGTCCGGTGTATTGCGCAGGCGGCAGATTCAAACTCGAGACACGCCCGGTCGCGCTGCTGATTTTGCGCACGGCTTTGTTGCCGCTGTCAGCCACATACAAATCGCCATTCATCGGATTGACGGCGACATCGCTGGGCGCAATGAATTTGGCTTCAAGCGCCAAACCGCCATCGCCGCTGCTGTCAGGATTGGTTCCGCCGCCTGCAATGGTCAGAATGTTTCCCGGTGGCACGGTCAACGGCTTCGGCGAATTCGGATAGAAAATCACGTTGGCAGGCGTGGTATTGATAAAACGAAGCAAGCCCGTGCGCCGACCATCCACTGTGGGACCTTGGCGAGAATCGGCGACGAAAACCCCTTGATTGCTTATCGTCAATCCTTGCGGCGTTTCAAAACTGGCGCGCGTCACCGGCACACCATCAATCGCCCCCGGACCGACGTCTTTATTGATCGTGACAATGCTGCGCGGCAGCACAATTTGCGCCGCTGGCGTATTGGGAAAAATCGTGACGGTTTCCGAGCCGCGATTGACAAAGCGCAACCGTCCGTTGAGCGAGTCACTGATCCACAGATTGTTGTTCACATCGAGGGCAACTCCGGTCGGCGTATTGAGCACGCTGCTCACCGCCAGACCGCCATCAAACGGTGAGCCGAATCCATTGCCCGCCAGCGTTTCAATGCGGCCCGGATTGATCGTGACGCCAGCCAACGTCGTGACGGCGGAATTCAGATTCAGATACCGCACGCGACCTCGCTGCAATACGCCTTGATCCAAGATGAACAACCCGTTGGCGTCGGCTTCGATACCAACCAGCGGCGGCGCGCCAGTGCTGCCCAAAAAGAAAAACTGCGCTTCCACAGCCGCGCTGCCATCGCCACACGTGGATGACGAATAATCGCAGGTCGCAAATTCTCTGCCGGCGACAATGCCGGTTGCCCCTGTCACACGCACGATGGTTTGCGCGTTACCGTTGGCGACATAAACATCACCATTCCAAAACGCCAAACCGGCAGGATAGGGATTGGGCGCGGAAGGCGGGTTAAACGGAAATTGCACGACCAGAGAAAGCTTGCCCGTGGCATCCACTTTGACGATGCGTGCGTGACCGGCGTCAGCGACGAAAAGATTGCCTGCACCGTCAAAGAGAATATCGCGCGGCAAAAGCAACGGCACTTGCGTCGCATCGGTGGGCGATGCAGGCGCAGCATCTGTCGGACGCGTGGTGACGCCGTTTCCGGCAATGGCCGTCGCACTGCGCCCGTCAGGTGAAAGTTTGAAAATCTTGTTCACGCCTGCGGTTGCATCCGCCACAATCACTTCACCGGTTGCGGCGACGGCGATGCCATTCAAATTTCCGCCAAAGCCGGTGGCAAAGGTTCTGACGTTTCCGGCATTCAACGGCGCCCCAGCGACCGTCGTATTCACCGCAGCAGTGTTGATCACGCCGACTTGCCCGGCAGCCTGATCGGCAAAATACAGCAGGTCTCCGCTGGCGTTGGTCGCCAATGCCACGACAAATCCCAGGTCAGCTTGCCAGGCGGGAATGTTCTCACCCAGTTCCGCGCCGCCGCCGCCGATCACACGCACAGTGCCCGGCGAAACCACGCGCCCCGCAATGGTCACAGTCGTGTTGCTGGTATTGAGAAAGCGCAGCAAACTGCCGCCACCCAAGGCATCCACCAGATAAACACCGCGTCCTTGCGGATCGCGCGCCACCGCCACGGGCGTCGTCAAGGAAGCCTGACGCGCGGGTGCGCCTTCGCCATAGCCACCGGCCACGGTATCAATTGACGTAAAGCCTGTGTTGGCGCGCGTCGTCAGCTTCCAGGAATATGTTCCCGGCGCGTTGTAAAAGTGCGATGTATTCTGAAAGAGCGAGCTGCCTGTCCCATCACCAAAATCCCATTCATAAGCCGCGCCCGAAGCACATCCCGACGTCGCCGTGACCGCAGAAAATTGCACAGGCACGCCGACGCGGCCCAGCGCGGGCACCGTCGCCGAACATTCGATGCGACATTCACCCTGCGCGCCAACGCGTGGGTCAGACGGCGCGAAGCGCAACAAAACACTAATGAGTAAAACGAAGAAAACCAATGGGCGCAGGCTGCGCACACGAAGCGATCTGGGAATAATGACTAGCAAGTGAGGGTTCATAACAGCACCCGAGTCTTTCTGAAACTTAGCGATCTGAAATCTGGTGTAATGAAACGTTGTGGGTCGGGGAATCACGGGGCGGGGCGTTTGGACAACGAACGTGGGGATCGGAAATGAATGCAATCGTGAGGCGATTGCCGCAGGGCGGAGAGAATGTACCCTAAAACATTAAATTCCGGTACTGCAAAATGAGAAACGACCAGCACGACGAAAAAGGGGAATCAGGGAGAACGCAGCGTTCTCCCTGATTCCCCTTGCCTGACGAACGGTCATGACGAACCGCCAGCACAGCTCTCGTTATTTAATCGAAAGCTGCACGATGTTCGATGCCTTGCCGTCAATGGTCAACCTGACGTTGACCAGACCGCGTCCACCCAGGCTGCGCGGCAGGATCACGTTGGCTTGATCCAGACCAGCGAATCCGCCGACAGCGCCAGCGTCTTCAAAGTTGCCGGGGTTGAGCGTCTTTGTGATACCGCCGATTTCGGCCTGAACGGCAGTCGCCGCGGAACGGTTTCGCAATCCCGTGCCATACAACAGCACATAGACAGTTTCGCCTTCCGGTCCCAGATCAATCGGAATGGGTACCTGCGTTCCGCCCTGCGCTTGCGAGACGTTTTCATAGACGAGCACACCACCTGCCTTGACGCGCAAGACGACGGCTGCCGCAACGCCTTGTCCGCTGGCATTGGCGCTAAACAGACCCGGCCCGACTCTGCCGATAGACAGCGAACCGAGCGCCACGACCGTATTGTTGACCGTCACCGACACCGTCGCCGCACCATCCACCGTGCCCGCCGGAACCATATAGTTGATCTGCGTCGGTGCGACAAAGAACAGCGGCGCATCGCGTTCTGTGCCTGCACTGTCACGCACACGCACTCGCGTGCCCAACAGCGAAGTCGGCAGCGGAACCGTTGAGGCGACTTCAACACCGGTCGCCAGATTCACGCCGAAACCAGCCACGATGGATTCGGGCGCAAAGCCCGCCGTGTTCAGGTAACTGGCTGCGGAAATGCTGGCCAGTTGTCCGACCACCGGCAACGTCACCGCGTTGGAAACGCCACCGCCCGGCGCGGGGTTGAACACCGTAATGCTCAGGTTACCAACCGAAGCGATGTCGCTCGGCAAAATGGCCGCCGTCAAGCGCGTCGCACTGACGAACGTTGTCGAACGATTGTTATTGTTCAATCGCACCACTGCGCCATTGACGAAGTTCGTGCCATCCACAGTCAGCACAAAGCTTGCACCGCCAGCCAACACGGCACTCGGATTCAGCGTCGCCACCGTCGGCAGCGGATTGCCCTGTGCCGGGTTGACCGTGAACGAAACCACCGAAGAAGTGCCGCCGCCCGGCGCTGGATTAAATACCGTCACCTGTGCCGTGCCTGCGCTGGCGATCAGACTGGCTGGCACCGAAGCCGTCAGTTGCGTCGCACTGACAAAGCTGGTCACCAGATTCGAACCATTCCAGCGCACAGTCGAGCTGGCCAGGAAGTTCGCGCCGTTAGCAGTCAGTGTGAAGCCTGCGCCGCCTGCCGTTGCCGACGTCGGATTGATGCTGGTCAGCGTTGGTGACGGATTTTGTGCCTGCGTAATGGTGAAGGTTTGCGCTGCGCTCACGCCACCACCCGGCGTAGGCGTGAACACGGTGACTTGTGCTGTGCCGGCTGCCGTAACCAGACTGGCTGGCACCGAAGCCGTCAATTGCGTCGCGCTGACAAAGTTCGTGGTCAGGTCTGCACCATTCCAGCGCACTTTCGACGAAGCGACGAAATTCGATCCGGTTGCCGTCAGCGTAAAAGCCGCACTGCCCGCCGTCACAGACGTCGGGTTGATGCTGCTCAAGGTAGGAACCGGATTTTGGCCCGACGTGATGTTGAACGTGATGACGTTTGACACCCCGCCGCCCGGTGTCGGGTTAAAAACTGAAACGCCCGCTTGCCCCGTGCCGACCAAATCAGACGCCAGAATCTGTGCCGTCAATTGCGTCGCACTGACAAACGTCGTTTGGCGTGCTGTGCCGTCCCAACGCACCTGCGAGCCATTCACAAACCCCGTACCATTAACTGTCAGCGTAAAAGCGCTGCTGCCTTCCACTGCCGAATTGGGCGTAATGGAAGTGATGGCCGGTACGGGATTCGGTTGCGAAATAGTGAAATTGACCGAGTTGGATGTGCCGCCGCCCGGCGCAGGATTGAAGACGGTAATCGCCGCCGTTCCGGCGCTGCTCACGTCTGCGCCAGTGATAGACGCCGTCAACTGTGTTCCGCTGACATAAGTCGTCGTGCGTTCCTGCCCGTTCCAACGCACTTTTGACGCCGGAACGAAACCGGAACCATTGACCGTCAACGTAAAAGCTCCGCTATCCTCCAACACCGAAGTGGGGTTCAAGCTGGTAATCTGCGGCGCCGGATTGTCGCCCGAAATCGTGATCGTACCCGTCTTGGTACAGACCGAAAGACTGGTGCTCAGCCGACGAATGCGGTTGTTGTTGCTGTCAGTGAAAAAGATGCTGCCGTTGGCCGCCACTACGATATTGACGGTTTCAGGCAATTGGTTGGTCGTGCCGCTGCCAACCACCAGTGCCGACGGCGAAATATTCAACCGCGCGCTGGCTGCCGCGCCGCCGTCACCAGCGAAACCAGCCGCTGCCCCGGCAATGACCGAGGCGCTGCCCGCTGTGGGAAGCAAGACAATCTGGTGATTGCCGCCCGAAACCGATGCCGGGCCCATCGTCACATACGCATTGCCGCTGGCATCCACAGCCACGTCGCGCGGTTTGGCTCCGCCCGTCGCCAGCGAAGTAAAGGTGCCGCTGCCCGCGCTGTTTTCGCGCAACACTGTGTTGTCGGTGTAATTGGCAATATACAAACGGCCATCTGGTCCCAGACCAAGCCCTGTGTATTGTTTGGCGGTCAGCGCCAGACTGGCAACGACACCCGTGTTGGCGCTGATCTTGCGCACAGCGTTCTGGCCAACATCGGCCACATAGATATTTCCATTGCCATCCACCACGACGTCTGACGCAGCGACAAATTTTGCCGCCAACGCAAATCCGCCGTCGCCGTTGGCCGTGTTTTCACCACCGCCCGCGATCTTGGCGATCTGCCCCGGCGGAACGCTAATCGGCGCGGCCGACCCCGGATAGAACGTCACCGTGGACGAAGATGTGTTGATAAAACGAATCAGGCTGGTACGACGGCTGTTGATTTGTTGCGGCGGAACGTTCGGGCCGCCTTTTGAATCGGC
>JAEUQO010000264.1 GCA_016789605.1 Acidobacteriota bacterium | reverse complement strand
CGCGGGCAAACCCTTCATCACGGCGACGGCAACCGACAACGCGGGCAACACCTCGGAGTTTTCGTCCGCGCTGACCGGCGCGCCCACGGTGGCGATCACCGATCCGTTCAGTTGCAGCGGGCCGGGCAATGCCCTGACCGTCCGCGTGGCGATCAGCAATCCAGCCGTGACCACCCAGACGGTGAGCTTTACGGCGGCCCTGCCCGCTGGGTTGGTCGGCGTGCCGGGCAGCGGCACAAGTTCGGTCGGCACTGCGCCCACTGTCACAGCGACAAGCGCCACGTTCACCGCCACGCTGACTGCTGGACAAACCGCCAACGTGACCTATCAAGTGCAAGTCGGCGACACGGTCGCGAGCGGCACGCAATTGTGCATCACAACAACGAGCGCGGTCGGCACGATCTCAGGCCCTGCTGTCCAGACCTGCGCGACGGTCAATTGCCCGTCGGTTGGCCCGGGCACATTGGGGGCGAGCAATTCACCGCTCAGCGACCAGCGAGCCGGTTCAGTGCTCATTTACAATATTTACACGTCGTCAACTGACCCGACGCGGCAAAACACGCGTATCAGCCTGACCAATACCAACCCGACGCGCTCCATCTCGGTGCATTTGTTCTTTGTGGATGGGGCTTCCTGTTCCATCGCCGACAGCTACATATGCCTGACGGCCAACCAGACGGCGTCCTTCCTTGCATCTGACCTGGACCCGGGAGCTACTGGTTACCTGGTGGCCGTGGCGACTGACGCTGGCGGATGTCCGCTCAATTTCAATTACCTGATTGGGGATGAGTATGTGAAATTCTCCAGCGGCCACGCGGCCAATCTGGCAGCAGAAGCGATCTCGGCGGTTGCCGGGGGCCTGCCGCTTTGTGATACGAATTCGACGACTGCGACACTGGCCTTTGACGGTGTCAGCTACAGCGTGGTGCCCAGAGTGCTGGCGCTGGATAACGTAGCTTCGCGGGCGGACGGCAATGACACGATGTTAATTGTCAATCGCCTCGGCGGGAACCTGGGGACAGGCGCTGCCACGTTGGGCACGCTCTTCGGCATTCTGTATGACGATGCGGAAAATGGCCTGAGCTTCAGCCTGACGGGCACTTGTCAGTTGCGGAATTCGCTCTCGAATACCTTCCCGCGTACCGCACCGCGTTTTGAGAATTTCATCCCGGCGGGCCGCTCCGGTTGGCTGAAGCTGTTTTCGCAAAGCGACATTGGCATCAGCGGCGCGGTGATCAACTTCAACCCGAATGCGATCACGAGCGCCGGGGCGTTTAACCAGGGACACAATCTGCACGTACTGACGACGACCAACACGGCGGTCTATACGATTCCCGTGTTTCCGCCGGGATGTTAAAGGCGCACAGCGTGATCTGGATTGTGCTTGGGCGACAGACGCAAGTTTGTCGCCCTTTATTTTTCTCCTGGCACTGTCCGCGCATCTGGCTTGCCTGTGCCGTCCTGTATAACCCTGCACCGTAAAAATATGGCGCTGCAATAATGCTTGCCAGTCAGCTCGATTGGGGGGGGATTCGGTGCAACAGCTTCCGGCGCCGCGGAAACGGTTAGAAGGCCAGGAGACAAAGTGGCAGAAATGCGGGCTAATAGATAACATGATGGCAAGCCACAGGCCGCAGTCTATTGCGAGACTTGTCTGTGGGGGACTGGCGGCTATACGCTAAACAGCTTGAATGGAGTAAGTCGAGCTTCGTCATCCTTTCTTGCAACGGAGCAATCGAACTATCCCTACTGCGCCTAGTAAGGCCAGCAACCCTCCTGTGGCGATGGCAGGAACGAGCACAGCCCAATCCCGAATCGGTTTATAGACTGTGCCGCCATTTCGAATCTCGATATAACCTAGGGGCGAGACACGCACACCCCCGCCACCGCCAGAGCCTTCCTCCCCATTTTTGGTTCCGCTCCCGCCACCGAAGCCATAAGCCGCCTGAGCGACGGGAATCACCGTCACCTCGTCGCGCTCAACCGGCGCGCCAAAGATTGTTGCCGCGCGAGCTGTACCACCCAGTCGTTGCGCCATCCTGTCCAGGAAATTCTCCCGTGGATTGGGTTCGCTTTGTTCTTGTTGTGACATTTCAAATGCCTCCTTTTCGTTTATTCAAGGATAATTGCAAAGGGCGTGCTTGATCAGAATCTCTTATTGATACCGTGTTTGCAAAGGAATTGTGGCGATTTTAGAGGCGACCTGGGAGCCAAGAACTGGAGCGGGTTTTTACCCAATTGCGCAGCACGCGAATTGCGTTTTCGCTTGGTTGCGGGCGAGTTACACAAGGTGAATGCAAAGGGCAGCAACGAAACGCAAAGGAAAGACGCACTCGCCCAACGTGGAAATCCAGGGGGGAAGAGGTGTGTTTTTGCTTGAATGTAGAGGCAAGGTTTGAACTGGGAGCAAATCGCCCTGTTTTTTGCGATTAAGAAGGGAGCAAGGTCGTGAAACGTTTTCAAAACCGGGTCGAAGCGGGGAAGCTTCTGGCCAAGCAATTGAAGAAGTATGCCAATCGTTCTGACGTCGTGGTGCTGGCCTTGCCGCGCGGCGGCGTGCCTGTCGGGTTTGAAGTCGCCAAGGCATTGCATGCGCCATTGGACGTTTTGATTGTGCGCAAGCTGGGTGTGCCGGAGCAGGAAGAACTGGCGATGGGAGCAATCGCCAGTGGCGGCGTGCGTGTGATGAACGAAGATGTTTTCCCGTTTCTATCTCTTTCCGCAGAGGAAGTGGAAAAGATCATCTTGCAAGAGCAGAAGGAATTGGAGCGGCGCGAAAAGCTTTACCGTGGCGACCGCCCTGCGCCAGAGATAGGCGGAAAAACAGTGATCCTGGTTGATGATGGAATTGCGACGGGCAGTTCCATGCGATCAGCGGTCGAAGCGCTCAAGAGACAAAACCCCGCCAAGATGGTAATTGCTGTTCCGGTTGCGGCACGCTCCACCTGCGAGGAATTCGACCGCCCGGCAATAGGGGAAGTTTGCGTGTGTTCCCAAACGCCGGAGCCGTTTATGGCCGTTGGGCTTTGGTACGAAGATTTCGCGCAGACCTCGGACATTGAGGTGCGCGATCTGCTCGCCGCCCGCAAGCATGAACCAACTGCTTGAGTGCTGACTTTCGCGCAGATGATGCGGAGAGTTGCACAAGACTATCGCACCACGGCGCTTCAATCCAACGCCTGAAGCCTGGCTGCCGATTCTGCATACAGTGCGTGGCGAGCGACATTACACGGCGCTGTTCTCAAACACCGCGCGTGCGCATCAGCTCGGCAACACAAACGATTGGGTGGTGATCTTTTACGACGGCGGTCGCGGCGAACGGCAATGCACAGTCATTACGGCTGAATTCGGCAAGCCCTACGGAAAGCGCATCGTTCGCGGGCGCGAAGCCGAATGTTCCAGGTACTATCAACCGCCAGAGCAAACTCAGAGCGTCGCGTGAAAGGGTTGATTTCACGTTTCAGTCGGCAACATGTTTTGCAGGATCGCGAAGGCTGGTAATATTTCCGGCGATAAGGGCATTGCTGAATTCAGCGGCACCCTGTTCATACCCTTTTTGCACAAGTCAAAACAGAAGTTCTGCAAAAAAAAGTGAGATCAATGATGAATAGTTACTTCCGGTATGTGACTCCTCTTTATGTGAGGCACACCTGGGGAATTCGGGCTGTCGCAAGTGTTGTGGTGTGTTTATACGTGCTTGCGGCAAGCGCGACCTCTAGGCATGTTTATGCACAGAAACCTGCTGACGCGAAACCGATCGTCGTGCAACCGGGCGCGCCGGGGAAACCTACGAAGGTGTTGCCACGTACAACCAAAGGCAAACTGCCGCCGGTGGCCAAAGCCGATGTGCAGTTTATGCAAGGCATGATCGTGCATCACGAACAAGCGGTGGAAATGACCGCGTTGATCGAAGCGCGTACGGAAAACAAAGAGCTGCGGACGCTGGGCGCGCGCATCAGTCACACCCAGGCCGACGAAATCGCGTTTATGAAACGTTGGTTGGTGTCGCGTGGACAACCTCTTGAGATGACGATGGCTGAAATGCACAAAATGCATGAGGGCAAAATGTCGCCCAACGCCTCTCATGCCGAGATGATGTTGATGCCGGGGATGCTCACTGCCAAACAGATGGAAGCGCTCAGAAACGCAAAAGGCGACGAATTTGACCGGTTGTTTTTGGCAGGGATGATTCAGCACCACGGCGGCGCGTTGGATATGGTCAAGGATTTGCACAACACCGCAGGCGCAGGACAGGAAGCTGAATTGTTCAACTTCGCCACCGATGTAGACAGCGGCCAGCGCGCCGAAATCCGCGTGATGCAAGCCATGCTCGAGAAAATACCTTCAAAGGAGAAACGATGAATCAAACACCGACCACCATGTTCCGACTTCTTGCCGCTCTGTTTTTAGGGCTGTGCCTGGTCGGCAAACTGCAAGCGCAAACGCCTCCGGCGCAAGACCCTGCGAAACCCGCTGAACAGAAAAAAGCGGAAGATGATTTGCCCGGCGTGGAAAAAGCGCCGCCGCTTCCCGCCGGAATGACTGGTTCAGATGCCGCCGATCCGCGCTTCAAATTGAAACCGGGGTTGTACGACGCCGGAGAAATCGCAAAGGGTTTGCGACACATTCAGCTTCTCAAAAAGCCGGACTCGTTCCAACTCGGTACGGAAGACGCCGACGATCCCAAAGTGAAAAAGATGCTGGGTTCGATCGGCCTGCCTGATACTCCGATGATCCCCAAGCCGGCCAAATTGGTGATGGCGCAACTCGCGTTTGCCAACTCCGATCTGGCGTTCAAAGGGAAATATCTGTTCATGGGCAATTTTTACGGCGTCAACATCTATGACATTGCCGATCCGGCCAAAGCCAAGCTGGTTACTTCGATGGTTTGTCCGGGCGGACAAGGCGATGTGTCGGTGTATAAAAACCTGATGTTTATGTCGGTCGAAATGCCGAATGGCCGGACTGATTGCGGCATTCAGGGATTCCCCGCGCCTGCGCTTACGGCCGCCGCCGCCGCTCAAGGGCCGCCGATGCCCGCGCCCAGCAAAGAGCG
>JAEUQO010000070.1 GCA_016789605.1 Acidobacteriota bacterium | reverse complement strand
AAAGAGCGGCTGAAGATCGGGCAAATGCGGCTTGCCGTCTATCGCCCGATGATGGCGCGCATCTTCCGCGAAGAGGGTGTGCCGGAATGGCTACTCGCGGTCGGCCTGGTCGAGAGCGGTTACAGCACGGCGGCGCTTTCGGCTAAGCAAGCCCTCGGCATCTGGCAATTCATTCCGGCGACAGGCTCACGCTACGGCCTACAGCAGTCCGCGCTTGTGGACGAACGGCAGCACCCGGAGAAATCCACGCGAGCGGCGGCGCGTTACCTGCGCGACCTGTATGCGCTGTTCGGCGACTGGCAGCTTGCACTCGCCGCCTACAACGCAGGCGAAGGGCGTGTGGCGCGAGCGATTCAGCGGGCAGGCGTTCGCGATTTTCAGACTCTGGCGGCAAAAGGTTTGCTGCCAACGGAAACCATCAACTACGTGCCGTCGGTGCTGGCAGCGGCACAATTACTCAACGCAGCATCCAGCGTTTCAGGCGAACTGCGAATTCAAACAGCGAGTCTGAAGCCAAACCAACAACACAACTCAACGAGGTGAAAACTATGCGTAACAAAACAACCATCATCGCCGCCTGTGCAATGTTTATCGTGACAATTGCCGTTGCCGCTTATGCGCGCGACACGAACGCCGAACGCGCGGTTCAAAAAGCCGATGCGACACAGACAGCGAAGGTCGAATTGACCGACAACGGCTTCGAACCATCAAGCCTCAAGCTCAAAGCGAACGTCCCGGCCAAAGTGACCTTCACGCGCCGCACCGACGCGGGCTGCGCCAAAGAAGTCGAAATGAAGGACTACAAGATCAAACGCGATCTGCCGCTGAACGAATCCGTCACCATCGAGTTCACACCTCGTAAAGGCGAATTTACCTTCGCCTGCGCGATGGGCATGCTCAAAGGCAAACTGATTGTCGAATGAAAGGACAAAGCAAGATGGTCAGAATTACTCAACAGATTTTCAAGCCCTTCTTGCTCGTTGCGATGTTGAGTGCGGTGGTTTCGCTCGCCACCGCACAAAACCCGGAAGCTGGCAAAAGCGCACAGCCGGTAAAACCGGCTTACAAGGTTGTTCACGATCACGCCATCGGCAAAGGCCGGGGCGAGTTGCTCATCACCGAAACGGGGATCGAATTCAAAGGCGAAGGTGAGGATGAGCAACGTCACAACCGTATCTGGCGCGACGAAGAGATCAAGCAATTGTCAATCTCACGCGACGAATTACGCGTGACGATTTATGAAGCCTCGTACATCCCGATCATTCCACGTAAAGCGCCGTTCACCGACGGCAAGGCGGTTCGCAACGGCACGGAACATGATTACCTTTTCCGTCTGACCGAAGGCGAGATCACGCCGGAGGTGGTGAGTGCGTTGCTTGCGCGCTTCAACCGCCCGGTTGAAACCAGTGTGATTCCGCAAGGTGAAATGGCAGAGAGCAGACTGCTCTTTGAAATTCCGGTCTTCCATCGTCATCGCGCCGGTGGCAGATCGGGGATACTGCGCGTCTATGAACAGCACGTTGTTTTCGATGCTGACGCCGACGGCGATTCGCGCTTCTGGCGTTACGCGGACATCCGCGACATCGGCCAACTCGGTCGCAACCGGTTTGAGATCGCCACTTTTGAAGGGCAGTTCGGCGTTGACGGGAAGAGCTACATCTTCGACCTCAAGCGCCCGCTGACCGAAACCGAGTATGAAGCCCTCTGGACAAAGGTATATGCGCAGGGACGGCCGACGGGCTTGCGTCCTGCGCTCAGTCATCAACAGGAGTAGTTATGAAAAGACAGTCAGGCAACCCGCGTCAAATCATGTTTGCATTTACGCTGATTCTGGCAGCCGATCTGTTTATTGTGCCGCTGAGCGTGCTGGCGCAGCAAAAAGGCAACTCCTTTACGCCTGCTCCGTCGCGAAGCAGTAACGTTGGTGAGTCCATCGCCATAAACACAGAACTGGTTTCTTTGCAGATCAGCGTTGCGGATAAGCAGGGCCACTATGTGTCCGGGCTGGGCCAAGGTTCCTTCGCCGTTTATGAGGACGGCGTGCGGCAGGAGATCAGCCTCTTCAGCGATCAAGACGCGCCCGCGGCCGTCGGCATCGTGCTGGATGTCTCAGGCTCAATGACCGATGAAAAGATCAAGCGCGCCAGAGAAGCGTTGGCACGATTCATCCAGACGAGCCACGAAGAGGACGAGTATTTCCTGATCGGCTTCAACGAACACCCGCAACTCTTGCTGGAAGGGGCGCGCGGAAGTGAGGCCATGCTGGCGCGCGTTTCCGGGATCAAACCGCAGGGCAACACTGCGCTCTATGACGCCGTCGCTTTCAGCCTTGAGCAGATTATGCGCAGCCGCTTGCAGAAACGCGCGTTGATCGTCATCAGTGACGGCCAGGACAATCGTTCGCGGCTCGACCTCGGACACATTCGGCGGATGCTTCGTGAAGCCGACGTCACTGTCTACACTGTCCTGATCGGCCCATTGTGGCCGCGCAGTAACGGCGGGGCCGTGATGGATGAACTCGCCTCTGCGTCGGGCGGGAAATCATTCTTTCCCAACAACGCCGAGAAGATGAGCGAAAACTTCGAGCAGATCGCGCTGGAACTGCGCCGCCAGTATTCCATCGGCTACACGCCGTCGAACTTCGTAGCCGACGGGAAATGGCGGCGCATCAAAGTCAGCGTCACCCAACCGTGCGAATCTCGCAGTTTGGCCGTGCGCGGTCGCACAGGTTACTACGCCAATAGCAGAGCAGAACCTTTTGTTCCCCATTCATCCGTCATGCTCCTCCGGCTGGTGGAGATGACTTCGGCAACTTGGCTGGGATCTTCTCCCGGTCTTTCTCCGTGACTTCGGCCTGTTGTTTGAGAGAGACGAAGGGCATTATTAACAAGCTCGGCAACCGTTCCCATCTTGTAGCGCCGAATTCATTCAGCCCAAAGTTGACTGGCTGCCCGTCCCACCGCAGACGAAGCGTTTTGGCAATCCGATCCCAAAACGAAAAGACGCTGGAATAATTGCTGTCAGTTTCGTCCCGTAATCGTGAGTGATGTACGCGATGGAGTGCCGGCGTCACGATCAGCAAACGCAGCCAGCGATCCATCTTTTCGGGGAACTGCACATTGCTGTGGTGAAACAGAATCACTGGCAGGAGCAGCATTTCGTAAACCAACAGTTGGCCGACGGTGATACCCAGCAGCGGAATCACGGCCAGACGTAAGGCCGATGAAATCAGGATTTCTCCGGTATGAAATCGGGTTGCGGTCGTGGCATCCATCTCCGGGTCACTGTGATGCACGCGATGAAAGCGCCAGAGGAAACCAATTTTGTGATTGGCCCGATGCCACAGATACATCCAGCCATCGAATAGCACAATCGCCGCCACGGTCGCCGTGGCCGGCGGCAATTGAACGAGGCGCAATAATCCGAAGCTCTTGCTCTCAGCCCACAAACCTATTCCAGCAATCAATGGAGCGGCCAGCAGCGCCGATCCTGCGGCGTTGAGCAATCCCAGCGTCAGATTGCGGACTGCGTGGAGAAAACGATGATGACGGGCACTCGCCGCAGGCGCCCAGCTTTCCAGCGCCAGCAGTAGCGCCAAACAAAACGCTGCAATCAGTGTCGGGTATTGTTCCGGCGTGATCTTCATTGCCTGCCTCTTTGGCGAAGGTAGGCAAAGGCTTTCCATCAGACAAATACTATTTTCCTGACAGGTGATATAAGCTTTTCCTGATGCTGGATAACTTCAATCTTTACCCTCTGCACGTCTTTCGTCTGGTCGCTCGCAGTGGCAGCGTGACGCGCGCCGCGCAAGAGCTTTTCATCAGCCAGCCGGCTGTCTCAGCGCACTTAAAGGCACTGCAAACAGCCATCGGCGAACCCTTGTTTGAACGCACGCCGCGCAGCATGCAACTCACAGAGGCTGGCACGGTTGTGCTGGAACAGGTCAATCGTCTGTTCGCGCTGTACGAAGAGATTCCCACAGCCATTGACGCAATGCGGGGGCGGGTGCGCGGTGAAGTGATTGTGGCAGCCTCCAGCACGCCGGGCGCGTACCTTGTCCCGGAGCTATTGCGGCAGTTTCAGGAACAATACCCGGAAGTCCGCCCGGTGCTGCGCGTCGGTGACAGTGCCGAAGTGTTGCAATGGCTGCTGGATTATCAAGCGCCGTTGGGGGTGATCGGGGAGATGAGCATCGCGGAAGGCCTGCACAGCGTGGAAATCGGCTCTGATAATTTGCACCTGGTCGCGGCCTCAAGCGATCCGCTTTGCCGCGTCAGACAGGTGAAGCCTGAACATCTACGTGGGCGCACGCTGTTGCTCAGGGAGCAAGGATCAAGCACGCGCGCCGGCGCGCAAAGCTTGCTCGGCGAAAGGTTGAAAGAATTCGAGCGCGTGGTGGAAGTCCCCAGCCCCGAAGCGATCAAGCAGGCAGTGGCGGCGGGGTTGGGCGTTGCGGTGCTTTCGTCGTGGGCGACTAAGTTGGAAGAGGCAGCCGGACTGCTTCAACCTGTCCGTGACCCTTTGCTGCGGCAATCGCGCAAGTTTTTCCTGGTGAGAAGGAAAGATCGCGTGCTGAGTGGGAGCGCCGCCGCGCTCTGGGACTGCTTGACCACATGCAAACCAAGGACGGTTTCAAAAAAGCAGCGGCGTGGCAGCATCAAATCGAAATGACTGACTCGGTGGGCTGTAATGCTCACCAAATTGAATGAAACCAGGCAGTCTCGCTCAACTATTTTTTTCGCTTGAACCGGTTCTCGGAATAGATCTCAAATTCTTTGCCCGGTGCAGCCAATTCAAAGACCTCGACAAATTCGTCATTGCTCACAATTTGATAGCTCTCTCTGCCGCGCCAGCCTGCAGGGATGTTCTCGATGCTTTCGGTGACGAAAACCAGCGTCTTATTATTGCTCGCCGCTGCATCCAGCTTGTATTGGTTGACGAAGCCTTCAATATGAAATTGGCGCAGGACAAATTGCTTGCGGCTGCGGTCGTAGCTGAACAGCCCCCAATCCTCATGCACTTCGCCTTTGGGGTTCTTCTCCTGCGGCGGATAGGTGGACTTGTTTTTCGCCTGAAGGTATTTGCCGTTCAAGATGAACTGGTATTCGCGCTCGACCTTCCCATTGCCAGCCTGCCCTTTGGCCGTACCTTCCCACGAGCCGACGAAATACTTCAAAGGACTCCATATATCCTGCTGCTGGCCGGTCTGCGCCAGCAACGGGCTGCAAAGCAGGACCACACACAAAATGACTTTGCTCATGAATCTTCCTCCGTGTTGATTTGTCGGCAGTCAAATGCCTTTTGAGATTTCATCTTGGCGCAGTGATCTATTCATATCAAATCGGTTCGTGACGAATTGTCATCGTGTGAGTGCGCGCCGCTTGGCCTGCGCCCGACAACCTTTGCCGCCAGCGTGATCAGCAGGCACACAATGCCCGCTACAGTGAACGTCGCGGGCGCTCCCCACCTGGCTGCTGCGTGGCCGACTGCCGGATAGGTCAACAGCCAGCAGGCGTGCGTCAGCGCAAAGTGAGCAGCATAAGCTCGCCCGCGTTCTTCTTCCCGCGTGTGTTCGGCCAGCAGGGTTGATGACGGAATCGCAATCAACGCCTGACCCGCACCGTTGAGCATCCACAGCAAACCAAAGACGAACAGCGGCGGCACGAAGACTCCGGGCAACAGCAGCAAGCCGAGGACAGTCCCGCCCAGCATCAACGCCTGCGCCGTCCACTGATGCCGCCGGCCGTGTAAGATGGCTTTGTTGCGCGCCCCTCGCTCATATCGTCCTGAAGCACGGCCCAGCAGGAGCGCCGCGACTGTCGAGCCAAGCCCCAACGCTGCCATCATCATTGCGAAGGCAGTCTCTCCGCGCCCCAGCACGTCGCGCACATAAGCCACAGTGACGACAATCGCCGCCGCGCCCGCTGTAGCTTCAGCCAAACTGAGCGTAAGCGCCTGACGGAGTGATGGCTCGCGCAGCAGCACGCGTGTTCCGTGCGTGATCTCTTCAAAGAAAATGCGCCACGAGAGCGGCGTCATAGTTTTCGCCGCACGCGGAATAATGACGAACGCAACCAGCAGCGCGGAGAAGAGGTAGGTGATTGCGTCAAACCAGAAGACCCAGCGCAAGCCGAGCAGCGCCACCAGCAGACCGGCAACCGCAGGGGCGGCGACGGCTTCGGCATCTACCGCCACGCGCGAGAACGAGAGCGCCTTGACGTACTGCTCGTCGCCAACGACTTCGGGGATGCTGGCCTCGAAGGTCGGCGTGAAGAATGCGGTAACGGCATTGATGGCGAAGATCAGCGCGTTGATCTGCCAGACGGAGTTGATGAACGGGAACAGCGCCAGCAGGCCGAAGCGAATCAAGTCGGCAATGATAAGTATCTGTTTGCGACTGACGCGGTCGGCGATCACGCCCGCCGGTTGCGAGAAGAGCAGAAAAGCCAGAATACGCAGCATCAGTGCGTTGCCGATCACAGCGGTCGCGGACGCCCCGCCCGTGATTTGGTAAGCAAAGAGTGCAAGGCCAACGGTCGTCACTCCGCTGCCGAGCAGTGAAATGATCTGCGCGCTGAAGAGCAGGCGAAAACCGTTGTTGTGCCAGAGTGGTGCGGCTGATTGGACGCATGGCGTTTCCATCAGAGTGAACGTCTCTCCCTCAGTCTCCCGCCGGAGCGAGTCCGCGATCATCCTTAAGATCGTGCGCCGGAGCCTGCGCCGCTGCTTCTCCGTATTTCAGATAGAGCGCCGGAATGACGATCATATTGAGAAACGTCGAGGTAACGATCCCGCCAAGAATAACGACGGCCATCGGCTGCTGAATCTCGCGGCCCGGATCGCCCGCGCCCAACGCCAACGGAATCAGGCCGACGCCGGTGACAAGCGCCGTCATCAGGATCGGGCTGAGCCGCTCCATCGAGCCTTGCACAATCGCATCTCGGAAACCCACGCCTTCTTCCTCCATCAAATGGCGGTAGTGGCCGATGAGCATGATGCCGTTGCGCGTGGCAATGCCGAACAGCGTGATGAAGCCGATCAGTGAAGCGACCGACAACGTGCCGCCCGACAGAAAGACCATGACCACGCCCCCGATCAACGCCAGCGGCAGGTTCGCCATCACCAGCAGCGACGCCCGCATTGATTTCAGCGCGATGAAAAGAAGCAGGAAGATGCCCCCAATCGCCAGGATCGAGAGCAGTGTGATCTGACGCGAAGCCTTCTCCTGAGATTCAAACTGGCCGCCGTACTGAACGAAATACCCTTGCGGCAAAGTGACCTTCTGACCGATTGCTGCGCGCACATCATTGATAACGCCACCCAGATCGCGGCCCGCGACGTTGGCTTGAATGATGATGCGACGCTGCACGTTTTCGCGGTTGATCGTGTTCGGCCCCTGATCCGGGCGCACTTCGGCGACTTGAGCTATTGGCACTTTCGCTCCCGCGGGCGTATCAATCAATGTGCGTCCAACGGCTTCGACGGAATCGCGCGCCGAATCGTTGAACCGCACCAGCACGTCGTAGGTTCGCTGCTCTTCGAGCACCTGTGAAACCACTTCACCGTTGAAGGCGACTTCGACTGTTTGCGCTAAATCTTCGGCACTCAACCCCACAGCCGCCGCCGCGGGCCGATTCAGATTGATCTGCAACTGCGGCACGCCGACCTGTGGTTCGACCAGCAGGTCAACGATGCCCGGCACTGTGCCCATCGCATCACGAATCTCTTTCGCCTTCGTGCGCAACGTAGCCAGGTCGGGGCCGAAGAGCTTGATCGCGATTTGCGCGCGCGTGCCTGACAGCAAATGGTCAATGCGGTGCGAGATTGGCTGGCCGACTTCGACGGCCACGCCGGGAAGCTGGGACAGCCTCTGCCGCACCTCTTCCATCACATCCGTGTGTTTGCGCTTGCCTTCTTTGGTAACGACTTCAATTTCGCTGGTGTTGACGCCCGCCGCATGCTCATCGAGTTCGGCACGTCCGGTGCGGCGCGTGGTCGAGACAATCTCCGGGACCTCGTGCAAAGACTGCTCGATCAGATTGCCGACGCGGTTCGATTCTTTGAGCGAGGTGCCGGGTGGCAGATTGGCGTTGATGTTGAGCGTGCCTTCGTTGAAAGGCGGCAGGAATTCGCGCCCCATCAGCGGAAAGAGGAATAGTGCGGCGGCGAGCATAATCGCGGACACACTGATGATCTCCATCGGATGGCGAAGCGTCCAGTCGAGCGTTCGGGCGTAATGCCGTTTGAGCCAAGCCACCAGCCGCGAGTCCTTCTCTTCGTGAATCAACTGTGATTTGCCGAGCAGGAAATAGCAAAGCACCGGTGTGACTGTCAGCGCCACCACCAGCGACGCCAGAATCGAGATGATGTAAGCAAAAGCCAACGGCGCAAACATGCGCCCTTCAAATCCGCTCAGCGCAAAGAGCGGCATAAAGACCAGCACGATAATCAGTGTTGCAAAGACGATTGAGTTTCTAATTTCGCTCGACGCTTTGAAGATCACGTTGACTACGGGTTCTGGCTTCGCTTCCTGCGCGTTCTGCCGCAACCGCCGAAAGACGTTCTCGACATCAATGATCGCGTCGTCTACCAACTCGCCAATCGCAATGGCGAGGCCGCCCAGCGTCATCGTGTTGATCGTGATGCCGAACCAGTTCATCGCTAGGATCGCCGCGAGCAGCGAGAGCGGAATCGCAGTCAGGCTGATGAAGGTGGTGCGGAAATTCCACAGGAACAGAAACAGGACGACGACAACCAGAATGCCGCCTTCGATCAGGGCGCTTTGCACATTCCCGATGGCGCGTTTGATGAAATCGGCCTGCTGGAAAGCTTTGGTGTTGATGACTACGTCCGGCGGGAGTGTCGCTTTCAGATTCGCCAGTGTGGTTTCGATCTGCGCGGATACTTCCAGTGTGTTGGCATTCGGCTGCTTCTGAATCGTCGCAACGACTGCGGGCTGCATGTTGAAACTGCCCTCGCCGCGTTTGAGCGTCGCGTCGGCCTGCACATCAGCAATGTTCTTGACCAGGACCGGCGCGCCGTTGCGCACGGTGACGACGGCGTCGCCGAGGTCTTCGGGAGTGTAAGCGCGGCCCCGGGCGCGGATCATGTACTCTTCGTTGGCGCGTTCCAGAAAACCGCCCGAAGCATTGACATTGGCCTTGGTGACGGCTTCGGTGACCTGTTTCAGCGTCAACCCGTAATCGGCGAGCTTGGCCGGATCAACCAGAACTTGGAACTGCTTGCGCTCACCTCCGATGATCGTGACCTGCGAAACGCCTGAAACACCGAGCAGACGCGGACGCACCACCCAATCCGCAATGCTGCGCAGCTCCATCGGCGAAGTCTGCTTGCTGATCAGCGAGATCAACATAATCTCGCCCATCGTCGAAGAAATCGGCCCCAGCACCGGAGGCGAAATTCCCACAGGCAGGCGCACCTGCTGCAGCTTCTCCGTCACGAGCTGCCGCGCGCGATAGATGTCCGTGCCGAAACTGAATTCGACAAAAACGATGGAGATGCCAACCGCCGAATTCGATCGCACGCGAAAGACGCCCGCCGTCCCGTTCATCGCCGATTCAATCGGTAGCGACACCAACGACTCGACCTCTTCCGGCGCCAGCCCGTGCGATTCGGTCAGGATCGTCACCGTCGGCGCGGCCAGGTCGGGAAAGACATCAACCGGCGAGCGAAACGCGACTACGCCGCCGTAAACGAGCAGCGCGACCGCGCCGACCATCACGAGCAGCCGATTATGAAGCGACCATTGAATGATTTTGTTGAGCATAGAATTCCCACGATCGGATCAACCACTGCCAACCGGAAGCTTTCATTTACCGTATTTGCCGCGCGGGGCGTACATCATTACCGCAACGCCGACCAGGCAGAATAGTGCGCCGATCACATCCCAGCGGTCAGGCCGCTGTCCGTCCACGTACCAGCCCCACAGCAGCGACATCGCAATGAAAATACCGCCGTATGCGGCGTACACGCGTCCGAAGTGTGCGGTCTGAAACGTCGGTACGACCCCATAAAAAACCAATATTGCAGCGCCCGCCACACCAACCCACCACGGCTTCTTTTCACGCAGCCAGAGCCACACCAAATATCCACCGCCGATCTCCATCAATCCGGCCAACACAAACCAGAATATTGAGCGAACAATCACGTTGTTTGTCAAAACTATCTTCCTTCTGAAAGCTGGAATGCGTCCTCAAGAAACGCGTTGGTTCCTTCCGGGCCAGTGATGGTCAGATAGATTGAACCGGCGGCAGACTCTACCGTCAGCGTAAACTGGAGGAATGGGCAGCATTGGCGTTCCTGTTCAACGAACTCCGCCAAGCGTGGCAGCAGCCCGCCATCGGGGGCGAAACGGAGCTTATAGCCCGCATCCAGCGCAGTGATTTCCTGAGCCAGTATTGTCAGTTCCCGGATCAAAACTTTCCTGACGGAGGCGCAGTTCCTGCTCGGACAGGGTGCAGTCGATCGGCAATTCTCTCTTCATTAGACGGCCCCCTTTATTTGTGGTGCTATGTTTCGTGCGTGTGCGCGCCAGCTTCCGCCGGATTCAGCTCCTGCAATTTCAACTGCAGTGCGCCTTGCGTGACGACGCGCTCGCCCGCTTTCAGGCCCGTCAGCACTGCCACCCTGCCGCCCGCTTCATTACCAAGCGTCACCTCGCGCCGTTCGAATTCTTCGCCGGAGAGCAGGACGTAGACGATCTTTTTGCCTTCGTGTTCCAGCACTGCGGCGACGGGTATAACTACGGCGTCTACGCTTTCGCCCGTGTCCAGCCTGACATCGGCTTGCATGCCAATGCGCAGCGGGCGTCCGCCGTTCGGCACGGCGAAGATCACGTTGGCGGTGCGCTTCTGTGGGTCAATCACCGGGCTGATGTCAACGACCGCGCCTTTGAACTCCGTGCCCGGATACGCCGTTGTGGTGAAGAGGGCGCGCGTTCTGCCGCTGAGCTTCTCCAAATCGCGCTCGAAGATTGGCGCTTCGACCCAGACCGTTTCCAGATTGACGATTTCGACAATTGCTTCGCCCGACGCGACCTGCTCGCCCATCGCCTTATGGACTTTGACGATGGTGCCGGAAATCGGCGCGGTCACGGTGTAACTCGTGGCCGTGGTAATCGGCGCAAGAGCTTTGTTCTGTTCCGAAGCGTTCAGCGCTTCTTGTTGTTTGACCGCTGCGTTGTAGCCGGCTTCGGCGACTTTGTACCCCGCCTCGTCCTGTTCCAACTTCTGTTGCGAGATTGCCTGCCGCGCGTAGAGCCGTTGGCTGCGCTCATAATCGCGTTTGGCCACATCCATCTCAGCCTTGGCGGCATTCAGCTTCTCCGCAATGCCACGGCGTTCGGCTTCGAAGCGCGTGCCTTCGATACGAAGCTGAGCGTTGGCGGTAGCGATTTGAGAGGCTTCAGCGGCAGTCGGCGTCTGACGCAACAAGGCGATGGTCTGCCCACGCCCCACGCGCTGGCCGATGCGCGGCAACCCACTGCCCGCGATCAATCCGCCGACGGGCGGAGCAACTACCGCCTGATTCTGTGCGGCGGGAATCACGCGCCCGGTCGCAGAGATTTGCCGGGTAACTTGGCGGCTTTCGGCTTTCGCCAGCATCATGTGAACGCGCCATTGTTGTTCCATCAGGAACTTCACCGTGCCAGTCGTTTCCGCAGCAGCAGGTGCTGCGGCTTCGGGCGCTTTCGCGCCACGCCGCCAATACGCCCAACCGATCAACGCCGCTACCACCAACGCCGTCAGCGTAATGAGCAACCAGCGCCCTTTGCCCGATGACGCGGCGTTCGACGCCATTTGTTCTTTTCGTTTTTCGTCCAGTTGCAAACTCACGGTTTGATCTCTCCTCCGATCGCTGCTTCGAGCAGCAGAATACTGACCTGATAGTCAAACAGCGTGCGCAGGTATTGCTGGCGGATGTCCGTTCGCGTGCGCTGCGCTTCCAGCAGTGGCAACAAGTCTGTCGCGCCTTCGCGATAGGCGAATTGCGCCATTTCCCGCGATTCGTCAGCTTGCGCCAACAGTTCACGCTGGAACGTGCCCACCTGCGCGCGCGCCGTTTCATAAGCGCGGTAAGCCGATTCGACTTCGGCCAGCACGCGATTGCGCGCCAGCGCCACTTCGGTCTCGGCGACTTTTTCATCGGCGACCGCGCGGGCAATCTCTCCCTGGTTTTTGTTGTTGATGCGCAGCGGAATGGTCACGCCAAACAGCAGCGTGTTATCCACGCCGACGCGCTTGTAACCGGCAAACGGTGTGATGTCGGGAATGCCGCGCGCCTTTTCCAGCGCAATGCGGCGTTCGGCCAATGCCGCGCCGCGCTCGGCGGCTTGCAGGTCAGGGCGATTACTCAACGCTTTTTGTTTGAGCGATGCCAAATGAACCACGACGGGGGCGGAGCCGAGTTCGCCGCCGATGGTGACGGGCGTTTCCAGATTCGTTTCGCCCAGCAGTTCCAGTAGCTTGATCCCGGCCTGCCGCGCGGCAAGCTGCGCCTGCGCCACCGCCGAGACGAATTTCACACGTTCCAGCTTCACCTTGAGCAGTTCACTGCCGGAGATAGCGCCTTCCTCCAAACGCACCTGGTTGAACTTCACCAGGTCGTCGAAATAACTGCGCTGCTCGATCACAATCTCCAGCGCCTGTCGAGCCAACGCCGCTTCGTAGAATGCGCGCTTGATCTCAGTCATTCGCTGCCGCAGCACATCGGCCAATTCAGCTTCAGCGCGCGAAACGCCCAGGTCGGCGACTTCCGTGCGCAACCGGCGCTTGCCGCCCAACTCAATCGGTTGCGAGTAAGTCGGGCCGACTTCGTAGAGCCGGTTGAACGGCACGGTGAAAAGCGAATTGCCCGCCACCTTGAGATTCTCCGCCGTCAACAGAATAGAAGGATTGGGCCGCAACCGCGCGGCGATCTGATCGGCGCGCGCACTTTCGACACGATAGCGCGCGGCCTCGACGGCAAGGTTGCGTTCGAGAAAACGCGCCAGCACCCGGTCAAGCGTGAGCGGCGATGACAAATCCAGTTGCGCCTGCTGTCCGGGTTGCGCTGGTTGTAGTTGCTGCACGGACGCGGGCGGCACGGGCGTCTGTGCAGTCGTACTCTGCCAACCGCCGAGAGCAAACAGTAAAATGAGTGCGAAGTAGTTAAGTAGCCTTTTCACTTTACTCGACTTTGAAATCGGTGAGCGGCAGGCGCTCATCGAGTTTGTTGTTCTTGATGTGGAATTCGATGTCGTAATCGCCGGGTTTGGCGATGTTCAGTTCGGTGACATAGATTCCCATTACCTTGCCAATCTTGGCCTTTGTCTGCTCCGCTGATTCGCCGGCTTTACCGCGCACGGTCAGGGTCACTTCGGCCTGCTCGACGGGCGAACCGTCAGAAAGGTCAGTCAGATGTATCCGAAACTGGCTCGGCTTGCCCTTCTTCAATGGTTCGTACTCGAAGAAATTCTCGATCCGCTCGGTGAACTCAGTGCGCGCAATCGCTTCCTCTTCGGCCTCTGCTTTAACGGCGGGCTTGGCGTCGCGCGAGCAGCCGAGCGCGCTAAGCAAAATCATCAAAACGAGCGCGGTCATACTTGATCGCATCATCAACCTTCCTTCTGGTTCACGGCTTGACTACCGCTGGTAGTCTTAGCCTACATAAAAAAGCCGCCCCGGCCCGAAGGACCGAAGCGGTGAAATAGACACGTCAAAAGACGTGGAGGATCGTTTCGACAGCTTTATGAATTGCCAGCGGCGAGACAGCAAATAATGCTGCTAGCGAGAGGGTGAACGCTACACCCATCGCCACAGCGGTCCCAACACACGAGCGAGAAAGCTTACCAGCCGCATTGAGATTGGCTCGTTCCACAAACGACAGTACGCGTTCGACCCGCTGCTCGAAGTTTTCTTTGCCGTCACCGAATAATCCCGAAGCGGCAGGCCGCAGCGGCGTCGGCGCAGCAGCAAGCGTGAGTCGCTTGAGCCGCACGAGCGCCCCCGCGAGTTCTACAGGCGATTGAGTGCCGCTCGCTGCGATTTCGTCGCAAATCATTTCCACCTGTTCACTCCACCAGCGATAGAGCAGGTTTGTTAGCGGAAAGGCAGGCGAAAGGTAGCGGCAAATCGTCAGCCCCAATTTGGCCAGATTGTCGCGTCGTGCGTGGTGCGCCGTTTCGTGTTCCAGAACACTCGCCAGTTCTTCCGCCGAAAGCGCGTTGAGCAAGCCCGTTGAAACTACCAGCTTCGAGTCCAGATAGCCCCACACGAACGAGAACGGATAATCGCTGGCGACAAGCCCAACAGCGATGCCATGCTTCCGGCAGGTTTCCGCGACATTTCTGATCTGCCCTTCTTCCGCTGGCACCGCGCCGATCTCAAGCTGTTTGATGACGCGACCGATGCGGAAGTACGCGCTCATCGCCGCGTAGACGGCAACGATTGCCGCCAGCATTGTGAAGATTAACGTCATGTATCCGAGAGCCGGGTCGAGCGGGATCGTGAAGGCATTCAGCAAGTGCAATGTATGTACGGGTAAGTGTTCCTGCTGCCAGCGCCCATTACCAAGCCACATTGCCGGAAGGAGCGACGCACAGACCAACCACGCAGACATAACGGGTGGAATGATGAGTGTTGCCGCGTACAAACGGGCGCGCGTTCGCGGATGCCAGGGTAAAACTCGCTTGCTGGCGCGAAAGACGGCGGCGACGCCAAAGCCAATCATCGAAAGGACAGCGTTGATCAGGATAAAGTTCTCCACGCCCACCAACGCGAGCGTCCAGCCGTGCAGAGTCATCGCTTCCTGCCCTCTCGTTTCTCTTTGATCAATGCTTCCAGGCGATCCAGATTGGCGTCGTCTTCACCGACCAATTCGACAAAGGTAGAAAGCACAGGCTCACCGATACCGCCCAGCAAGGCGCCCAACACCTCCTGCGCCATCTCACGCTCGAACTGTTCGCGGGTGTAACGGGGTGAATAGACGAATGCCTTGCCTTGTTTTTCGCGCGTCAGATACCCTTTGCGATGCATTCGGTCGAGCGTCGTCAACGCTGTGGTACGCGCGATCTGTCGGCGCTGCTGCAACCGTTCCTCGACCTGATTGACAGTCAGTTCCGACTCGCGCCAAAGTAGTTTCATCACAGCAGTCTCAAGCTCACCGAGGACATGGCCCGCGCCCCGTGCGTTCGGCTTGAAACCGCGTAAAGTAATCTTCGGGAGTATCCGCATAATCTTGATCCTGCATGTTCTAACTACGATAATAGCTGACAGATTAGCCGATCCCTCTGACTACTGTCAATAGTCGCAGACAGCGAAGTCGGGCGCACTAAGACAGGCTTAAGACAGATCTGGATAAAGAGATTGACAGTTGTTCTTGAATCGGCTTGCGCGACAGAGTGATGACGAAGGTCGTTCCTACGCCGATCTCGCTCTCGACGGTGATCTGTCCGCCGTGGTCTTCGATCAGCTTTTTCGTCAACGCAAGTCCCAGTCCGGTGCCTTTCTCCTTCGTCGTGAAGTAAGGCTCGAACAGGTTTTCCATCGCTTCAGGCGCAATGCCGTGGCCGGTGTCGGCGAACTCGATCGCGATGTTCGACCGTTGCGGGTAAAGCGTGATTGTCAGTCTGCCGCCGTTTGGCATCGCCTGGATGGCATTGATGGCGAGATTCGAGAAGCAGGTCTTGAGTTGCTCAGCATCGGCCTGAAGATGAGTGTCATACGAGCGGCTGCTGTCGGCCTCCGAAACTACCCGGACGGCCAGGCGCACATCCTGCTGTTCGGCCTTGGCGCGCACTATGCTTATTACTTCATCAATGAGTGACCGTGCGTCCAGTTCGCCGAGCTTGAGCCGCGCCGGGCGGCCAAGATTCAGAAAGTCGCTGACCATACCGTTGAGCCGGTTGATCTCGCCTTTGATGTTGTCCGTCAGTTGCACGAAGTCGGCGCGCGCCGACTCTGTTGCCGGCGCGAATTTGTCGCGCACGTAATCAACCGAGAGGCTGATGAAGCTGAGAGGGTTACGAATTTCATGGGCGATTCCTGCAGCAACGCGACCGGATATGGCAGAACGTTCAGCGCGCCGCAGTCTCTCTTCCAACTCGCGCTTGTCGCGTAGTCCCGCGAGCATATCGTTGAAGGTGCGCGCCAGCGTCCCCACCTCGTCACGCCTGACAACTCGTACT
>JAEUQO010000046.1 GCA_016789605.1 Acidobacteriota bacterium | reverse complement strand
CCGTGACCGAAGCCAACGGCGTCTTCCGTTCGCTGGATAACGGCGGCAGTTGGACGCCAGTCAATTCCGGGTTGCCGACATTGGGTGTTGGCGGACGTCCGTTTTTGCTGGAGACGTTGTTGGTAGACAACGGCGTGTTGTACGCGGGCGGCGATAACGGTGTTTATGTCAGCACAAACAATGGCGACAGTTGGACGCCGCGCACGATTGGTTTAGAGAACACGACAGTGCATTCGCTCGCAGTGAAGGGGCAGACGATGTATGCCGGAACCGGCGGCGTAGACAATTCCGGCTTAGGCGGCAAAGGCATCTTTCGTTCGAGCAACGGCGGAGCCAGTTGGACGCCATACAATAAGGAATTGCGAGAATTTCTCCCTGGCCATTACAAAACCGTGCGTGCGTTATTGTTTTTCGGCAACAAGTTGTTTGCCGGAACTGATCGCAACCAACCAGGTATATTTTTCCAGCTCGATAATCCAGACAATCCTTCCGGTGCTTGGGAACCGCTCGACACCAGGCTGTCTAAATCTCCAGCTGACATCAGTGCGCTGGCCAGCAACGGCCTCAAGTTGTTTGTCGGCAGCAATTTTGGTGGCGCGTTTCTTTCGACCGACGGCGGCGCCAGTTTTCTGGAAGTGAACGGCGGGTTGCCGCCCAGTACCTCGGCGCTGGCGCTGGAATTTGATGGTGATGCATTGGTGGCGGGCACGTTTGGCAGCATCGCGATTTTGAAAGACGGCCAAGAAATCTGGCAATCATTCAGCAACAACCTCACCAACCGATTCATCAACAACGTCTTTGTGTCTGGCAATGATTTGTTGGCGGGCACGTTGGGCGACGGCGTGTTTCGCTTGCCCAATCGCACGGGCGATTGGGTGCGCGCCGCAGACGGATTGCCCGCCGGAACCAACGTACAGGCGCTGACAGGAAATGGTGTGTATCTGTTTGCTGCCACGTTTGGCGACGGCGTGTATCGCGCCGACAACCAGGCCAAACGTTGGGAAAACTTCGCCAATGTTTTGCGCGGCCAACGAGTCAACACGGTGTTGGTACAGGGAACCACGCTGTGGGCGGGAACAGATACAGGCGTCTTTCGCTCGACCGACAACGCGGTGAGCTGGACTGCTGTCTCTACCGGATTGGGCACGCAGTCGGCATTTTCTTTGGCCTTGAAAGGGACAACGCTGTTTGCCGGTACGCAATCCGGCGTGTTTCAACTGGCGACAGATGGCGTGACCTGGCAAAACGTCAGCGGCACATTGCTCAATGGCAGATTGGTGCGCGCGTTAGCGGTCAACAACGGCAGCTTGTGGGCAGGCACGCAAGGCGGCGGATTATACCGATTGGATGACGGCAATCCCTGGCGCGAGGTCAACAACGGATTGCCTGCCGGTCTGGATGTGCAAAATCTGGCCGCAGGCGGTACGCGGATGTATGCCGGAACGGTCTTCGGCGTTTTTTACTCCGAAAACAACGGCGAGCGCTGGCAACAACTCAACGCCGGATTGTCTGACATCTACATCGCAACGCTGGCATTGCGCGGCGATTCGTTGTTTGCCGGAACGCGGTTGCGCGGTGTTTTCAAACAACAGGTGCCGGATACGCTTGCTTGTCCGTTGACGATTAGCAGCCAACCCGCCAGCAAGACGATCAAAGAGGGGCAAACGGTGACGCTCAGTGTCGCGGCGCAAGCATCTGCTGGTTCGTTGCAATATCAATGGTATCGCGGCGTCAGCGGCAACGATGCCCAGCCCGTGGTTGGCGCGACCAATGCCACCTTTGCCACGCCCACTTTGCAAGCGACCACCAGTTTCTGGGTGCGCGTCAAAACGTCGTGCAACAGTTTTGACAGCGCCACGGCGACCGTGCTGGTCAACCCCGAACCGCGCGCCGATCTGGAATTGTCGCAAACGATTTCTGCGGCGCAGGTCGCGCCGGGCGGACAGTTGACCTATACCCTGACGGTCAGAAACAAAGGGCCGAACGAAGCTGTTTCAGTGGCGGTAACCGGCGATTTACCCACAGGGTTGACCGGCGTGCAATGCACGGCCACGGACAACAATGGCGCGCCTGCCGGATGTTTTGCCGCCAACGGACAATACGTCGCCAACTTCATTTCGCTGCCCAAGGACGGTATTGGCGTCGTGACGTTGCGCGGCACGGTAACGGCGGCAGCGGGAGGATCGCTGAGCAGCAGCGCGTCGGCCAGGGCGCTTGCGGCAGACGCCAATCCGACAGACAACTTGGTGCGCAGCACGGTACAGGTGGCCAACGATGCGCCAACTTTGACCGCACTCAATCCTGCCACCGCATTGGCAGGCGGACCCGCTTTCACGTTGACCGTCACTGGCGCCAATTTTGTCAATGGGGCGGTAGTGCGGTGGAATGGCGTGAATCGTACGACGACATTTGTCGGCAGCACGCAACTAAGCGCACAAATCCCAGCAGAAGACATTCGCAATGTCGGCGTGGCAAACGTGGCTGTTAGCAATCCAGGTGGTGTCACCTCAAATGTACTGCCTCTGACCATTAGCAAGCCTTGCACGTATTCCGTGGACAAAACCCTCATTTCTTTTGGCGCGCAGGGCGGTAGCGACAAGTTGACTGTGAGTGCAGATAGCGGCTGTGGCTGGACTGTGGATTCTCCGGTGGAATGGCTGGTTATTGATAGCCCGCCGTCGGGTGTCGGACAAAGCATTATCAATTTCACCGTAAAGCCCAATCCAAATGTGACAGGCCGCATCGCTTCTTTGCTGGTGGCTGGGCAATATGTTTTGTTCACGCAATCAGGCAGTGCTGGGAATTGCACCCCGAGAGCTCTGGCAATTCCTCAGTTCATCAATGACGCAATCAGTAACACCGATTGCCGGTACCTAACCGCCAGCACGACCTACTCTGATTTCTATTCATTTTCAGGGCAAGCCGGGCAGCGCATCGCCTTGGAATTGGCAAGCTCAGGCTCAGACCCATATTTGCGACTATATGCGCCAAGCGGCGTGTTGATTGCTGGCAATCGTCTACAAGAAATGCGTGTTCCATTGGACGGCGGCCATGTCATCTTGCCTCTCAGCGGTTCCTACCTGATTGAGGTGGGGTTATTCAGTGCCAATGCCACTGCGAATTACACGCTCAATCTGACCACGACGACCGACGGCGCAAATTGCACTTATTCGGTAAATCCGGAACTCATATCGCTGGGGGCAAATGCTGCCACGGGAAATTTGAATGTTTCGACTTCGGCAGGCTGTGCCTGGACGGCTGTTAGTTCGGATGGCTGGATTAACTTTTCCAATAGCAGTGGCGCGGGGACAGGCAGCGTCGGCTTTTCAGTGCCAGCCAATCCGTTCCCCTATGGTCGCGTAGGTGCGATCCTCGTGGCAGGGAAGCAAATTTTGGTTCACCAGCAAGCAAACACCGCAAGCTGTGCGATTACTCCTTTGAGCTTTTCGCAGCCGGTGAATGGGTCGCTCAGTACCGATGACTGTCCTGCGTTATTCTGGCCGGCAGATAAAGCAGACCAGTATTCTTTTGTCGGTCAGCGCGGTCAGCGTGTGGCACTCACGATGGCTGGAGCCAATTTCTCTTCGTTGCTTTCCCTGACCGCGCCAGATCGGTCACGCAGTGCCATCAGCGGCGGCAGTAACACGTCTCGTATCCCACCTGGCAGCGAATATTTCGTCCTACCGCAAACGGGGACATATTTGGTTGAAGCCACTTCCTTGAACGGTGGAAACACTGGCAATTACACGCTGACTCTAGCGGCCTTAACTGGCGGGACGGTCTGTTCACTCAGTGTTGCGCCGGGAAGCCGCAATGTGGCTGCCACTGCTGGCACGGGAACTTTCAATGTCACAGGGGCGGGCGGTTGCGCTTGGGCAGCGGAATCCACTGTGCCGTGGATCAGTATTACGGGCGGCAGCAATGGGTTTGGCAGCGGTGTTGTGAATTTCTCTGTCGACGCCAACAGCGGGCCGCAACGCAGCGGCGTGTTGTTAATCGCCGGGCAGAGTGTAACCGTGACGCAGGAAGCAGGCGGCGGATTGCCGCCGACAGTTAGCAGTCTTTCGCCCAACAGCGCCGCCGCGGGCAGCGGAGCGTTTACCTTGACCGTCAACGGAGCGAATTTCGTCGCGGCTTCCAAAGTGCTGTGGAACGGAATTGAACGACCGACGTCATTTGTCTCGGCGACGCAGTTGACGGCGCAAATCTCTGCGGCGGATTTGGCTGCGCAAGGCACGGCGCAAGTTGCAGTGACCACGCCGGGCGTCGGCGCTTCGGGCAATTTGCCGTTTACGATTACGCCGCCACCGTTGCCGCCGCCCGTGTTGTCAGCGTTGACACCGAACAGCGCCAATGTTGGAAGCGCTGCCTTTGTGTTGACGGTTACAGGCGCAAATTTCGTCAATGGCGCAATCGTGTATTGGAACGGCACTGCGCGCGCCACCAGTTTTACCAGTACCACACAATTGCTGGCACAGATTTCAGCCGCAGACCTGGCCGTGGCAGGCGTCGCCAACGTCACAGTCGGTAATCCAAATGGAGCGCTTTCCAACGCGCTGCCGTTCACCATCAACCGTTCGTGCAGCTACAGCGTTTCAGCGACGATGCAAACGTTCAGCGCCAGCGGCGGAACCGGCAGCATCGCCGTGACTGCCAGCAACGGTTGCAGTTGGACAGCGGCGCAGCCATACAACTGGCTGACTATCAACAGCGGCGCCAGCGGTGTTGGCAACGGCGCAGTCAGTTTCACTGTTTCTCCTAACACCACAGCCAGCAGCCGCGTTACGTCGTTGCTTATCGCCGGGCAATCCGTGCTGATTTTTCAACCGGGCAATACCGGCAACTGTCCGGTGACGCCGCTGAGTTTGTCGCAATCTGTCGGCGCAAGTCTGACCACCGGCAGTTGTCGTTCTGCCAGCGATACCGAGCCGAATTATTACGCGGGGTTTTATTCCTTTACGGCGCAAGCAGGGCAGCGCGTTTCGATCAACATGACTTCAACCGCGTTTGACGCCTATCTGGTGTTGTTCGGACCGAGCGGCCAGTTCATGACGTTCGACAATGATGGCGGCGGCGGCAATAACGCGCGGATTCCGACGGGCAGCGGCGAACTGATTTTGCCGCTGAGCGGCACATATCTGATTGAAGCGAGTTCCAATGCGCAAAATCAGACTGGCAATTACTCGCTGAGTCTGACCGGCAGCAGCAACGGCGCGTGCAGTTATGCGCTCAGTCCGGGCATTCGCTCATTTTCCGCCACGGGCGGAACGGGCAGCATCACGGTGACTGCGCCTGTGAATTGTGTTTGGGCTGTCGAAGGGGCTAGTAGCTGGCTGACGCTCAGCAATACTTCGGGCGTCGGCAATGGCACGATCAATTACACCGTAGCGCAAAACACCACCGCCGCCACCCGCGCCATAGACCTGTTGATCGGCGGGCAATATGCCTCGATTGCTCAAGCGGGCAACACCGCGACGGGACTGGTGACACAATTGAACGTGCCACAAACCGTCAGCGGTTCGCTGAGCGCTAACGACTGGCGCGCGATCGGCTTTGAATCAGGCTTCGCGGATTTTTACACCTTCAACGGGCAGGCCGGACAACGCATCGTGCTGACCATGAATGCGTCGTCGTTCAACGTGTTTCTCTTGTTGTTTACCCCGGATGGCTATCCCTTGGTTGGCGGCAACGCGACATCGGCGCGCATTCCGGCCAGCGGCGAAGCCCTGATTTTGCCTGTTACAGGCACCTATTTGATTCAGGCCTCTTCGTTCAATGCCAACGTGACCGGCAATTACACCTTGAGCCTGGAAACGGTCAGCACACAGACCAGTTGCGCGGCGACGATCAGCCCCGGCAACCGCCAGCACCTGGCTGCGGGCGGTGCCGGCACAGTCAGCGTCAATCTTCCAACGGGATGCGCCTGGACGGCGGCCTCTGCGGTTCCCTGGCTGACAATCAATGCCGGGGCCAGTGGCAACGGCAGCGGCACCGTGAGTTACACCGTTTCGCCCAACAGTGGTAGTGTGCGCACGGGCAATTTGCTGATCGCCGGGCAGAACTTCACCGTGACGCAAGATGCTCTGACGGTGCAAGCGCCTACGCTCAGCGGTTTGTCTCCCGCCAGTGTGACCGCCGGAAGCCCCGGTTTCACGCTGACGCTGACGGGGACAAACTTCGCGGGCAATTCCGTTGTGCGCTGGAACGGTGCGGATCGCGTCAGTACGGTGGTTAGTGCCACACAAATGACAGCGCAAATTTCGGCTGGCGATGTCAGCGCTTCGGGCACAGCTTCGGTGACGGTTGTGACACCTGGGGTGGGCGTTTCCAATCCGCTTTCCTTGGTTATCAATCCGGTACAAACCAATCGCGTTTTACGTGCCGCTTCGGTAACAGGCACGCGCGGCGGAACCGTCAGTGTGCCGTTGGAACTGCTTTCGCAAGGCAATGAAAACGGATTGAGCTTCAGTTTGCTTTTCGATCCGACGGTGCTGAGCAATCCGCAATTGACGCTGGGTAGCGCGGTTTCGGTCGCGAACTTCAACGTCAGTTTGACCCAGGCCACCTCTGGTCGTGTCGGCGCAGTGTTGGCATTGCCTTCGGGGCAGGTTTTTAGCGCGGGCACACGACAAATTGTCGTGGCGACGTTCAATGTTGCTGCCAATGCCAGCGTCTCGACGACCGGCATCGGATTTGGCGACCAACCGATTGCGCGCGAACTTTCTGATGCCAACGCGAATACGTTGGCGGCCAGCTATCAGCCCGGCACGATTACGCTGATTCAAGGTTTGGAGGCGGACGTGGCGCCGCGTCCCAACGGTGACGGACGTGTCACGGTTTCGGACTGGGTGCAACTGGGGCGGTTCTCTTCGGGGTTGGATATTCCGTCGGCCAGCGAGTTTGCGCGCGTGGATTGTGCGCCGCGTGAAACGCGCGGCAACGGCGTGATCACCATCAGCGATTTGGTACAGGCAGGCCGTTACGCTGCCGGATTGGATGAACCTGTACCAGTCGGAGGACCGTCAGCGCCTGGGGCGTTTGCGCCGGGAAACGTCGTGCGGCAGTCGCAGCTTTCATGGGCCGAAAGCTGGTTGCGTCGCGTGCAACTGGCTCCACCGGTGTTTGGCGCGGGGCAGACAGTTTCGGTTGCGGTCGAATTGCTGGCGTTGGGCAATGAAAACGCGCTGAGTTTCAGTTTGCAGTTTGATCCGCGGCAGTGGCGCTACGTTTCGGCAGCTGCTGGCCCGGATGCCGCAGGCGCGATCTTGAGTCTCAATGACAAACACGCGGCGCTTGGCCGCTTGGGGCTGGCAGTGGCGTTGCCGCCGGGGCGTGTGTGGGAGGTCGGGCTGCGTTCGTTTGTCGTGGTGAATTTTGTCGCCACAGAAGGCGGCGGCGCTTCGCTTCCCATTCAAGGTTTGGGCGACTGGCCCGCCTTGCGCGAAGTCGTCAGCGTGGCGGCAGAGGCGCTCGACGCCGATTGGCCCGCGCTTGAGACGCGGTTGCTGACCAATGTTTCGCCGTTCAGCTTTTTGCCCGAAGCGATGTCGCCCGGAGCCTTGGTTGCCGGATTTGGCCAACGTCTGTCGGCGACAACTGACGCCGTTGGGCAGGCTCCGTGGCCGTTGGAATTGGCAGGCACGTCTGTGTTTCTTACTGATAGTTTGGGACGACAGCATCGCGCAGAATTGCTGTTTGTTTCACCCACGCAAGTCAATTACCGCATACCAATAGAAGCTGCGCCGGGGCCTGCCGAAGTCAAAATTCTGACGGCGACCGGCGCGAGTTCTATCGGCCGACTCGAAATTTTGTACTAGCGCGCGACAGGATTCCTGTTGCGAGGGCGGTGCGAAAAATAGCGGCAGGCCTGGTGATAGGCTCCCGTCTGAGGGCGGGGGATATCCGCGTTTTCCTCTGCGCCAGAATATTTCCGCAAAAAAGACAATTTGTGTGGCGGGAATCCGCTCTGCAATGCGCCTGAGTCGGTGACGGGGGCTGTCGTGTAGCTCGTGGCGGCTTCGTCGTCTTTCCATTCTTCACGCCTTTGAGGAGGTCCCATGCTCGATTCGCAACCGTTTGGCTACGCGGTACAAATTTTTCGCTGCGTACGTACAGCCTTTCAACTTGGTTTGGTTAAGGCGCTTGTATTGGGCGCGTTGTTGTCGAGCGTGGTTCTCTGGCGTTCGCAGGCGTTGCTGTTTCAGGGCGGAACGCTTCAGATCGTTTCTTCGGCGACGTTGCAAGCGGGGGCGTTAGCGCCTGACGCATTTGCCACCGCCTATGGCAGCGGACTGGCCACC
>JAEUQO010000026.1 GCA_016789605.1 Acidobacteriota bacterium | reverse complement strand
GTCTTGCACGATTCCAAGGTCGGTTGAACCAGAGCAAGTTTTTCAGCGTAAAAGTAACGCCATGGCAAACCAAGACATCCGCACCAACACACATTTGCAACCGGGCCAGTTTTACGGTCACTCAGTCAGAAAACAGCAGGTTTGCGGCGTCATTCTTTCGGAACTCGTACATGCCGAAGGCAAATTGATACCGACGCATTCGCACGAAATGGCATTTTTCAGCCTGTTGTTGGCGGGTGACTATCGAGAATTCTTCCGCAGCAAAACTATCAGTTACCGTCCGCTGACGATTTGCTGGCATCCGCCCGATTTGACTCATCGCGATGAAATCGGGCGTGAAGGCGGCAAGTTTTTTACGATTGAAGTGCAGCACGCCTGGCTGGAACGTTTGCGCGAATTCGCGCGCGTGCCGGATGCGTTGCACGACGTGCGCGGCGGCGAATTGGTGTGGCTGGCGTTACGGTTGTACCGCGAACATAACGAAGCGCAATTGGCTGCGCCGCTGATGATCGAAGGCTTGCTTCTGGAAATGCTGGCCATCGCCTCACGCCTGCGTCTGCCGCAGGAAAAACGCGCTCCCCTTTGGCTGGCGCGTGTGCTCGATCGTTTGCACGCAGAATTTCAACAGAACCTGACCACCAACGAGCTGGCACGCGAAGCAGGCGTTCACGCAGTGCATCTGGCCGCCGTCTTTCGTCAGTTTCAAGGACAACCCCTGGGCGAATATCAACAGCAACTGCGCGTGCAATACGCGTCCCAACTGCTTGGCAAACAGGAATTGTCATTGGCGGAAATTGCCCAGGCTGCCGGATTTGCGGATCAAAGCCATCTGACGCGCACCATCAAACGGCACAGCGGCTTGACGCCCGGCGCCCTGCGTTCGCTGTTGCTGACGCAACAATCTGGCCGCCCACACTAACGAGCAACCAAACGAACGCCATCCGCAAAAACGAAAATCGGCAGGCCGGGTTAATCGCCCGCCTGCCGATTTCTTTTTCCGCTGCGTTGTGACGCAGTTATTTGCCTTCTGACGCCTGAATTGCAGGCACGTACATACGGTCGGTGTACTCTTTGACCATGCGGCGCGCGCTGTAAATCGGCGCGGCGGTGCGAATGGCTTCTTTGACCAGTTGCACCCAACGGCGCGGGACGCCGTCGCTGTCACGGTCGAAATAGAGCGGCACCAGTTCTTCTTCAAGTACGCGATACAGGGCCAACGCGTCCGCAGCATCACGCTCGTCGTCACTGACGCCTTCGGAAACGCCCGGATCAATCGCCCAGCCGTTGGTTCCCTTGTAACCTTCGTACCACCAGCCATCCAGAATGCTGCAATGCGGCGCGCCGTTGAGCGCGGCTTTCTGGCCGCTGGTGCCGCTGGCTTCGAGCGGCGGACGCGGATTGTTCAACCAAACGTCTGCGCCACGCACCAGATGTTTGGCGACGTGGATGTCATAGTTTTCGACAAATGCGATGCGACCGCCCAGATTGTGATCGCGTGCCAATTGGTAAATCTCGTAAATCAACGAGCGTCCGGGCGCATCTGCCGGGTGGGCTTTGCCGGCAAAGACGATCTGCACGGGCCGCCAGTCATCGTGCAAAATGCGTTTCAGACGTGCGATATCCTTGAACATCAGCAACGCGCGTTTGTAAGTGGCAAACCGGCGCGCAAAACAAATGGTCAACGCATGCGGGTTGAGCAAGGTGCCGCCCGCAATCACGCGCATCGGCCCGGCGGATTCTTTCATCCAGTCCTGGCGCACACGTTCGCGCATAAAGTTGAGTAGGTTGTGTTTCAGGTGAGTGTGCGTTTCCCACAATTCGCGATCCGGCACATCATAGATGCGCTCCCACAAGGTTGGATCGTCGTGGCGGTCGCGCCAGTCGTGGCCCAGATATTTGGTAAAGAGCTTGTCCATTTCCGGCGCAATCCAGGTCGGCGTATGCACGCCGTTGGTAATGTGCGTGATGGGCACTTCGTCTTCGGTTTTGTCGGGCCACATCGAATGCCACATTGCGCGTGACACGCGTCCGTGCAATTCGCTGACGCCGTTGTAACGACCGGCCAGCCGCAACGATAGCGCCGTCATGTTGAAATTCACGCCGCCGTAACCATCGGGATGCCCGCCCAAAGCCAGGAACTGTTCGCGGTCAATGCCGAGTTCTTCCCAATATCCGGCGAAATGTTTTTCCACCAGATGGAAGGAAAACGCGTCGTGTCCGGCGGGCACCGGCGTATGCGTGGTGAACAACGTCGTGGCGCGCACGTGCTGCACGGCATCGGCAAAACTCGCCCCGCCCTGTACCAATTGGCGAATCCGTTCGAGCAGCATAAATGATGCGTGGCCTTCGTTGGCGTGACAGACCGCCGGGCGAATGCCCAACCGGTCGAGCATGCGAATGCCGCCAATGCCCAGCACCATTTCTTGCCGGATGCGCGTTTCCTGATCACCGCCATACAAGCGCGCCGATAATTCACGGTTCCACGGATCGTTTTCTTCGACGTCGGTATCCATCAAATACAACGACACAGACCCCAGGCGCACACGCCAGACCGCCACGTGAATGACCGAGCCGTTCAGATGCAACCGCAGCAATCCGCCTTCGGTGTCGCGCGAGATCACTTGTTCCATCGGCGCAGCGTTGTAATCAAACCGTTCGTAAGTCGCTTCCTGACGACCTTCGGCGGTGATGCGCTGTTGGAAATATCCTTGCGGATAAACAAAGCCTACGCCGACCAGCGGCACCCCGATGTCACTGGCTTCTTTGCAATGGTCGCCCGCTAAAATACCCAACCCGCCCGAATAAATCGGCAACGACACGTGCATGCCGAATTCCGCGGAAAAGTAGGCGATGGTATGGCCCGCCAGTTGTGGATATTTTTCGGTGAACCAGGTGCCTTTGGCTGTCAGGCATTTGTCGAAAGACAACATCAACCCGTCGTAATTCCGCAAAAAAGCCGCATCGGTGGCAGCCGCCTCCAGTTTTGCTGGCGCGATCTGTTGCAGAAATTTCACCGGGTTGTGATGGGTCAGTTCCCAGAGCGTCTTATCCAGATGTTGAAAGAGCCAGCTCGCATTCGGTTGCCAGCTCCACCACAAGTTATAGGCCAACTCGCGCAAACGACCGATGCGAGCAGGCAGGGCGCGATCAGTATGCATATCCATTAAATTTTCGTTCCAGAGTTGTAGGAATTCAGTTCAACAGTGCTTTGTTGATGAGGTCTGTGCAGATCAGTTGCGTCTTGGGTGTCCCAGAGCGCAGGCCCTGTGTAGGCCAAAATCAGAACGCACTTTACCCATCCCTTTCCGAACCGTCAACCACCATCATTACGTATTACGGAAAAAGGCCTGCTCGCTATTATTAACTGATGTTACGCGCTAAAGAGTCGAACATTGGGATTGACGTGGTTTTCGTCCCGGTAGGGACGGTTGATATTAGCCCGGCAGTTCACTGCCGGGAAAAGCGACGTTATGAATGGGCGTCCTGTCGGGACGCTTGAGTTTTCGCCAGAACAGGATTCAAGCGTCCTGACAGGACGCGGCGGCGAAAGACCCCACTACCCGGCGTTGAAACGCCGCGCTAAGCTCAACCGTCCCTCGCGGGACGAAGAAACTGTCAAATGCTTTGCCTGATTTTCAATCGCGTAACATCAGTTTCTAAACCGAGAATTGCTGAGATCAGTCTCATATTGAGGTGGAAAAGTATAAGATGATTGATCGTTTTTCCGTATTGGAACGGGTTGCCCAGCTTGATAGCCAGTCCCATCTCCAAAGTTGAATAGATATAAATTCAGCACAATTTTTTTGATCTCCGGAACGTCTCCTAATTGCGCTTTTATCCTTTCAAGAAACTTAAAGTAATTCTCAATCTGCTTTTTGGGAATAGTAAATGTATATTCGCTACCAGGGGCAATAAATTTATCATCTGAGCTTGCACGCTCAGAAAAGCTGACTAATTTACTATTCCCAAATTCTAGTAAAAAACCCCAATATGCTAGTGGACCCTCGGCATATCTAATTTCAGGCAAATTTACCCATATCGCAGCATAATAAATAGGCTTGCTTGCCTCATTTTTAATCTTGATTTCCAAATTTTGTAGCCAGTTTTCACTATCAAGATTCTTGACTTGAAGCAGCCGGATATCTTGATAAGGGTCTTGGCTGAGTATAAGTTTCCGCTTGAGCACAGATTCTTGTTTGGCTTTGAACCATTTGGCGGTGTCCGTATCCCCTAAAGATGGCTTGATCGAACCAGACAGTAGCCCGCCCACACCCAGAAATAGCAACGCTGTTACAAATACTGATAGGCCAAAGTGACTCGACTGAGAAAAACGCATAACATTCCTTTCCGATCTGATTTCTACAGTTAGCAGGGGGAAAGCCAGCCTTAATTTCTGGCTGAATTGAACTTAAACTACTGCGTAGTTGGATCACGGCTTTATTCTTTACAAGTGTTTATTTCCCGTGCGATTAGGGCTTTTTACTTTTGCAGACGCGACTTATCGTTTACGCTTGAGCGTGACCGCTGTCAATATTTCCACAAAAAAGCCACGCATAATACCAGCCATTGCCGCTCCAGGGTGGCTTCCTTATAATGCCGCCTCTTTTTCACAAGACACATCTCAACCACACGGAGCGAACGTTGGCACTCAAAGACCTGATCTCAATTTCTCATCTGACGACAAAAGAAATTCGGCAGATTTTCACCACCACGGCAGACCTCAAAGCCCATCCGCGCAATTACGCCGAAGCGCTGGCGGGATGCAGCGTCGCACTGATTTTTGAAAAGCCGAGTTTGCGTACACGCGTCACGTTTGATCTGGGCGCAACGCAAATGGGCGCTTCGTGCGTGTATCTGGATCATCAAGGCGTGCGCATCGGCGAACGCGAATCGGTCAAAGACATGGCCTTGAACCTGGAACGCTGGGTAGATGTCATCGTCGCGCGCACTTACAGCCACGAAACCGTGATCGAACTGGCAGAGACCGCGTCTGTGCCGGTGATCAATGGTTTGTCGGAGTTTTCGCATCCTTGTCAGGGCCTGACGGACTATTTCACCCTGACGGAAAAGGTCGGCGCGGATTTGCGCGGCTTTCGTCTGGCCTATGTCGGCGACGGCAACAACACGGCGCATTCGCTGATTTTTGGCGCGGCCAAACTGGGCGCACACATTCGCATCGGTTGCCCCAAAGGATACGAACCGAGCGCCGACGTGCTGAAAACCGCGCGCAAGGAAGCCCGCAAAACCGGCGCCAAAATCGAAGTCGTCAATGACCCCTATGAAGCCGTGGACGGCGTGCAAGCGGTATACACCGACGTCTGGGCCTCGATGGGTTTTGAAGCCGAAACCGAACGCCGCCGCGAAATCTTCTCGCCTTTCCGCGTCACCAGAAAGCTGATGAAAACCGCCGCCAAAGACGCGCTCTTTATGCACTGTTTGCCCGCGCATCGTGGCGACGAAGTAGACGCCGACGTGATAGACAGCAAAATCTCCATCGTTTACGACGAAGCCGAGAACCGGCTCCACACGCAAAAAGCGATTATGTTGTTGCTGGTGCGGGCCAATCAGTAACGATTGCGGATTGCCGTTGCGAGTTCGCAAAAGTAACACTGATGAGTAACCACGAAGCACCCAAAACCGAAGACGCGGCGGCCACGACAGCCGCACCGCCCCAGCCGCCGCGAAAATCCATTGCGCGTTCCGCAGGCATTGTCGGCATTGCCGTAATGGGCAGCCGCATTCTCGGTCTGGTACGCGAACAGGTTTTCGCCGCGTTTTTCGGTCCGGGCGTCGCCAACGACGCTTTTAACATCGCCTTTCGCGTGCCCAATCTGTTGCGCGATCTGTTTGCCGAAGGCGCACTCTCAGCCGCGTTTGTTTCGACCTTTTCTCAAACGCTGGCCAAAAAAGGCGACCGCGAAGCCTGGCGACTGGCCAATCTGGTCAACAACGGCTTGATCGTCGTGCTGTCGCTGGTGGTGCTGGGCGGCATCGTCTTTGCGCCACAGATCGTGGATTTGCTGGTCGCCCCCAGCAGCAATCCGACCGATCCGGCACAGGCCGGATTGATGCGCGAACTGACCATCAAAATGACGCGGATTCTCTTTCCGTTTCTGTTGATGATCTCGCTGGCTGCGGTGGCCATGGGGATTTTGAACACCAAAGACCGGTTTGGCGTCCCGGCGTCGGCTTCGACCATGTTCAATGTCGGCGCAATTATCGGCGGTCTTGTCTTCTCTTACCTGTTCGCGCCGGATTACATCACCAACGGCGCGTGGGCGCTGTTCAATCATCAAAAACTGCCGCGCGACGATGCGGGCGCAGCCTCAGCCATCATCGGGATGGCGTTGGGCACGCTGGTCGGCGGCATGTTGCAATGGCTGATTCAGGTACCCAGCTTGCGCGCGGTCGGCTATCGCTGGCAACCGGTGCTCAGTTTCCGCGACGAAGGCGTGCGTCAGGTGATGCGCATGATGGCTCCGGCCATCATTGGTTCCGCCGCGTTACAGGTAAACATCGTCGTCAACACAACGTTTGCCACCAGCCTGGGCGAAGGCCGCGTATCGTGGCTGCAATTTGCCTTTCGCCTGATTTATCTGCCCATCGGCATGTTCGGCGTGGCGATTTCGACAGCGACGTTGCCGGTCGCTTCGCGCGCAGCCGCGTTGGATAACCTGGACGAATTTCGCCGGACGATTGCCCAGGCATTGCGCCTGACGTTTTTGCTGACCATTCCATCGGCAGTCGGGTTGATCGTGCTCAACAAACCGATCATCGCCCTGATTTACCAACACGGAGGCCGGTTCACGTCCTATGACACGGCGATGACCGGCATTGCTCTGGCCTATAACGCAATTGGGTTGACGGCGTATTCCGGTGTGCGCGTACTGGCGCCGTCGTTTTATGCGCTGAAAGAAACGCGCATTCCGATGTTGGCCAGTTTGCTTTCGATTGTCACCAATTATGTGGTCGCCAAAGCGACGGTGGATTATCTGGGTCTGGGTCATCGCGGACTGGCGCTTTCGTTGTCGGTCGTTTCCATCGTCAATTTTGCGCTGCTCTTTTTCTTTATGCGCCGCAAACTCGGCCAGCTCGAAGGCGGCAGCCTGCTGTCAACCTTTGTGCGTGTAACGCTGGCGGCGGCGGTGATGGGCGTGTTGTGCTGGCTGCTCAGCCAACAAATCGAAACCGCGCTCGGCACCGAAAGCCTGATCGCGCGTTTGCTCGATGTAGGCATTTCTATCGCTGTCGGCATCACCGTGTTTTATCTGGCCGCACGCTGGCTCAAGGTCAAGGAACTCGATCAAATGACCGCCGCCTTGCAACGCAAGTTTGGCGCGCGGTTCCGCAAGAAGTCGTAATGCCAAATCAACTCCGCTCAGCCATCAGAGAAGTCGCCGCTTCGCTGCTGCAAAAACTTCCCAAAGCCTTCTTTCTTTTTTTCTTGTTGGGCTGGCTGTCCAGTTATCTGGGCCGCTGGTACTGGTGTTTTGATCTGGCGACGCACTTTCGGCTGCAATATTTCGCGGGCGGCGCAGCCATGACGCTGGTCTTTTTGTTGTGCAAACAATGGCGCTGGGCAGCGTTGGCGTTTTGTTGTGCGCTGGCCAATGGCGCGTCTGTTCTGCCGTGGCACTTCCCCGCCGCACAAGTCGTCGCGGCGCGCCCCGACGAACAACCGTTACGGTTGCTGTTTGCCAACGTCTTCTTCAAAAACAAACGCTATGAAGATTTCCTCGCGCTGGTAAAAGCCGAGCACCCGGATTTGCTGTTTGTTCAGGAAGTGACTCCGCCCTGGGCACAAACGCTGGAGCGCTTGCGCGGCGAATATCCGCACGGCGTGATCGAAGCTGCCACCGATGCGGGCGGCATTGCCGTGCTCAGCCGTTTACCGCTGAACAAAGCTGCCGACGCGGGACTGGGCGAATACAACGGGCCGAGTCTGGAATTACAGTTAGACATCAACGGCAAACCGCTCACGATTGTCACGGCGCACACGGCGCCGCCGATGAGCCAACGGCGCGCACAACAACGCAATGAGCATTTGCGCCTGCTGGCGGAACACTTGCGGCAATTGCCCGCGCCCAAACTGCTGATCGGCGACCTGAATTCCACGATGTGGTCGCCCTATTTTGCCGATTTTGTCGCCCAGGCAGATTTGCTGAATGCGCGCGCTGGATTTGGCGTGTTGCCGACGTGGCCAACCTGGCAAGTGTTTGGCAATACGGTCACGGTGATCCCGATTGATCATTGTCTGGTCAGTCGTGACATACGCGTGGTGAATTTTCGGCGGGTGCCCTATCTGGGCTCTGATCATTTGTGGCTGATCGTGGATTTGGCCTTGCCCGGCGCGCAACACTGAAACGTTTCTTTCCCCGTCAGCGTTTCCAAAAACGTCACCAAATCGCGCTGCTCTTCCGCCGTCAATCCCAACGGAAACAAATCCCATTCACGATTGATGTTCTGCCGTCCGCCGTCATTGTAAAACCTGACGACGTCGGCCAACGTTTGGGCGCTGCCGTCGTGAAAGTAAGGCGCAGTCACCGCAATATTGCGCAACGAAGGCGTGCGATACGCGCCAATGTCGAAAACCTGATAGCTGATCAAAATCCGGCCCAATTCATCTCCGCCGGGTTCTTTGGCCAATTTGTCTATCATCTCTTTGGCTTGATCGGTGTCGGTCGCGGCAAAGGCCAGACGCGCCAGCCGGTCGAAATTCGCATGATTGGCCGCGACGCCCGTGTTGTGATAGTTGAAGTCGCTAAAAAACGGCACCTGTTCGTTGAACGTATGACAACGCGAACAGCGACCGCGACCGCGAAAGATGGCAAAACCGCGTTTGGCGTCTTCGCTGATGGCGGCGGCGTCACCTGCGATAAAACGATCAAACGCAGAATCGCCCGACAGCAACGTTCGTTCGTAAGCAGAAATCGCCAGCCCGACCCATTCGATTTTGACCTCGCCGCCAAACAGCGCCTTGAATTCCGCACGGTATTCGGGAATTGCGCGCAACCGCGCCACGACGTCGTCATAAGAACGATTGCCCATCTCCAGCGGATTGGTCAGCGGCTGAATCGCCTGTTCTTCCAGCGTGTCGGCGCGTCCATCCCAGAACTGTCCGGCGTTGAAAAGCGCGTTGAGAATGGTCGGCGAATTGCGCGTGCCGCGACGACCATAAATGCCTTCGGCAACGGGCTTGCCGTCGGTAAATGCGAGTTTAGGGTCGTGACAACTGGCGCAGGAAACCTGTCCATCGGCTGACAGACGTGGTTCAAAAAACAGTTTGCGTCCGAGTTCGACTTTGGCAGGCGTCAGCGGATTGTGGCGCGGCACGTAATAATCCAGGGTGTCAGCGGGCAATCCCAGCGGAATCGTCAATTGCAAGTGCGGCTGTTGCGCGGCAAATTTCGGCGCGAGCACAACGCCCGCCACCAGCCCAAACGCCAGCAACGCCAGCAACCGCATTCCACGCCAGGCAAATTGTTTTTGGTATGTATTCATCAGACACCCTCAAGACAGAAGTTCGGCCCAGACAAACGCATTATGAAAACGATTCCAGACAGACGCAAGAAGAGGCAAGATTCTCGCGCGCATTCCTGTTACAACCATTGCCCGGCGCAGTGGTTTGACAGAAAATGCGCGCGCAAAATCTTCTCTCACACACGACTCTATGAATTTGACACCGCCGCCACCCGCGAAATGGGAATTGACTCGCGAAGCCTTTGCCAGATTGCTGGCGGGCTTTGACCAGGACCCGGAACGCGCCGGTGCAAAATACGAATCCGTACGCGCCGCCCTGGTGAAATTCTTTGATTGGCAGTGTGTGCTGTTTGCCGAAGAATTGGCCGACGAAACGTTCAACCGCGTCGCGCGCAAACTGGAAGGCGGAGCGGAATTACAAGACCCCGCCACCTATTGCCACGGCGTCGCCCGCATGGTGTTGTTGGAAGCGCGCAGGCAACCGCATCAGCGGCACGTGGAACTGGAAGAAGCAGAGGCTCTGTCTGTGCCGCCCGCGCCTGATCCTGTCACAGCGGAAAAGGCGGCAGACGAACAACGCCAGGCGTTTGATCGTTGTCTGGGCGAATTGCCGCATGAAAGCCGCCAACTGGTCTTGCGCTATTACCACAATGACAAACGACAGAAAATTGATGGGCGGCAAGCGCTTGCCTTGCAATTAGGCATTCCGCTCAACGCCTTGCGCAGCCGCGTGCAACGCATCCGCGACCGGCTGGAACAATGCGTTCGTCGCGGGCTGGCCAGAGAAAAATTTCGCGCTTGAGGCGAATTTGGCCGACATGAATTAACCAACGCAGTCAGTAATCATTGAAATAAGACTCTGGCAAACGCGCGCTATTTCCCCATCAAACGCAAACAATGACCACCGAAGCCAACAACCAGACTCATACGATGCGCCACTATTTGCTCGGCGTCCTGCCGGAGTCTGACCAGTTGGCGCTGGAACAGGAGTTTTTTGCCGATCCCGACCGGCTCGCGCAAATGCAGGAAGTCGAACACGATTTGCTGGATGAATATGCGCGTGGCGAACTTGCGGGCGAAGAGCGCCAGCAGTTTGAACGGCATTACCTGACAACGCCTGAGCATCGTGCGCGCGCGGCATTTGCCCAGGAGCTATTGCGCGCCGCAGTCGCCGATGCCGCCGAAGCTGTTTCTCAGCCCACCGAATCTGTCTGGAAACGATTTTGGGCTCCCTGGCAAACGCTGCAATTTGCTTATGGCCTTGCCCTGGCGGCAATGGTGTTGCTGGCTGTGGTCGGCGTCCAGTGGTTGCGGCAACGCGCCAATTCGCAACAAGAATTTGCGCGCGTCGAAACCGAACGACGCGCCAATCAGGAACGCCTGCGCGCATTGGAAGCCCAAATCGCGCAACAACGCGACCGCAACGCCGAGCTGAACACAGAACTGGAACGACTGCGCGCTCAACAGAATCCGCCGTCAGCGTCAGGCTCGCTCCTGTCTTTCATTTTGCTTTCCACCATACGCGGCAGCGACCAGCAAACGCTGAAACTTTCTGCCAACGCCAGCCAGGTGCGGTTGCGGATGAATCTCGATTCCAGCGACGTTGACCGTTTCCGCATCAACCTGCGCCCGGTGGACGGCGGCGGCGTCCAGACATACAACGCTGTGCGCGCCAACAAAACCAAAACCGGCACGGCGGTTTCTGTCACGATTCCCGCCAGCAACCTGCCAAACGGCGATTACATCCTGACCTTGAGCGCTGTTGACGCCACAGGCGCGACAGAAGAACTCGACCGTTACTCTTTCCGCGTCGCTCGCCAATAACGCGACAGAAAGCCCCGCCAACCTGATTCACCAGAGCCCCGTCTGCGCGCCTTGCCGTGCGGAGCTTTCACTTTTTTTGGGGCACAAACTTCCTCTCCGCAAAAAAACCGACATGCCTTTTCGCCGACGATCAGTCGTGAGTGAAAGCAAAAGCGCGTCGCGCGTTTTTGCCGCAGGCGGAGTCGTCTGTGCAATCAACGAATGAAATTTGCGGAGCCCAAACTTAGGAGGAAGACAATGCGTTCAGCGAAAACTGTTTTAGCCCTGCTGCTTTGCCTGTTACTGACAGTGCCCGGCGTGTCAGCACAAGACAAACAATCCCACAAACCCGCAACCGAAATCGCCATCGTGGTTGAACAGGATGCCGTGCGCTTTGTCGCGCAAAAGCCTTTCGCTGAAATGCGCTTGCAGGTGTTCGACAAAACCGGCGAACCGGTTTTCGACAGCGGCGTTGTCACCGAAAGCGAGCTGCGCTGGGCAATGGAAACCGGCAACGGCGCGCCGTTGAAAAGCGGACTGTACAGGTATCAGCTTTCGCTGAAAGAGCCTGGAGCGGAAACCGTTCACACGCGCAGCGGCAATTTCATCGTAGACCGTGCAGTTGAACGCGACCAGAAACTGGATCGCGTCTGGATCACCAGCGCGCATGACGCCGAACTCGGTTCAGAGTTGATCGTCGCTCGCAATGAAGCCAGCACGATCCTCGGCGCAGCCAATCCGAGTAAAATGGCTGACACGACCATCACGCCCCACAACGCCGACAAAACAGACACCGCCAAATCTAAAGCCGAAAAAGCCGCTGCAGCCGGAACAGCTGGACGCCTCGCCAAATTCACCACCGCCGCCGAAGTCGGTGATTCCGTCATCACCGAACAAAACGGCAACATCGGCATCGGGACAACGACGCCGGGCACTGAATTTCACCTCAAAGGCACTGGGGAAGTCGCGCTCCGCATCGAAGGCGATGCCAACAGTTCCGCCGCGCAATTGGAAACCAGCATCGCTGGTGTTCGCCGCTGGACATTCGGTTCCACCGGCAACAACCATCCAACGCCGAACGCGTTTTACTTCTATCAGGACACAAATCGCTCCAACAGCGGCATCAGCCAAACTCGCATGCTCATCAACGAAGACGGCAACGTTGGCATTGGCACGACTACGCCGACTGCGCGATTGCACATCGAGGCCGCAACCGGCTACGCGCTGTTTGCTCGCAACGCCAATCCGTTTGGAGGCACTGGTATTTTCGGGCTGACAACAACCAAAGGCTCCGGTGTGTTGGGGCGTTACGACGGCCCCGCCAGCACAACGGACGGTTGGGGAGTGTTCGGATTTACAGAAACCGGTTACGCGGGCGTGTTCGGTTCTGGCAGGCAAAACGGCGTATTCGGCGCGACCGCCAGCAACACTGACAGCGGCGTTTTTGGCAAAAACGACGGTGGAGGTTGGGGCGTGTATGGTTTCAGCGAACGCGGCGCAGGCATACAAGGCGTCAGCAATTCCCACGACGGCATCATCGGCATTTCCAATGCGACGAACAAAACAGGCGTCATCGGTTTAACCAGCAAAGGCAGCAACGCCGTCGCCGGAATCAGTTCGCACAAAGACGGCGTGGGGGGATATTTTCAAAACTCTGCCGGAGGCGTTTCGCTGAAAGTTATCGGCACTGCAGACATCGGCACGTTGCGCATTACAGGCGCGGATTTGGCCGAACCCTTTGCCGTCGCTGGCGCTGATTCCATCCAACCGGGAACAGTAATGGCGATTGATCCGACTCAGCCAGGACAGTTGCGCGTTTCCACCAAAGCCTACGATCAAAAAGTCGCTGGAGTCATCAGCGGCGCGGGCGGCATCAACACCGGCCTGACGTTGAAACAACCTGGCACGCTGGCCGACGGCGCGCATCCAGTCGCGTTGAGCGGGCGCGTGTATTGCCAGGTGGATGCCAGTTTTGGCGCGATCAAGCCCGGAGATTTGCTGACGACTTCCAGCACTCCGGGGTATGCGATGAAAGTCCGCAACCACGCGCGCGCACAAGGCGCAATTCTGGGCAAGGCGTTGACCGGATTGAAATCGGGCAAAGGTCTGGTGCTGGTGCTGGTCACGTTGCAGTAACTCAATCGCAAACAAGGAGAAAACATCATGCTCAGAAACAAACGATTTATGTTCTGGCAATTGCTTCTGGTTTGTTTGCTGGTGGGAGTGAATGCGCCTTCGCTGCCAATCGCGCAGGCGCAAACTGGCCAACAAAGCGAAGAACAAATTCCTGGAGTTCCGCGCGGCTTCACCATCGTCGAAGGTGACATACAAATTCCCATCGAAACCGCGCGACGCTTGCGACAACTGAAACCCAACGCTCCGCAAGTCACGCTCGACACCAAATTCTGGCCGAACGGCATCATTCCGTTCGAGTTCGACAATCCGACTTGTTCGCCCGTAACAGCCGAGTGTGTGGTGTTAGCCAACCAAAATGCGATGTTCGCCGCGATGGCTGAACTTGAATCCATCGCCAACGTGCGGTTTCAAAATTGCGCCAACAACAAATGCAGCGGCGATTACGTCCACGTCCAAAACAGCACCGGCAACAACTCCGCAGTCGGCAAAGTGGGCGGACAGCAGGTCATCAACATCACCAGTTGGGGATCGAAATTCATCATCGTTCACGAACTGTTGCACTGTCTGGGGCTGTATCACGAACAATCCCGGCGCGACCGCGACAGTTT
>JAEUQO010000020.1 GCA_016789605.1 Acidobacteriota bacterium | reverse complement strand
GGAATCTGCTGCGCTAGGGGCCTGGCAAACACGCGTGCCAGCTATCGTTCTGCCCAAATTGCGTTGGCGCAGCGCGCGCGCTTGGGGGCTATGCGTTGCCGCGCTGGTCTTTGTTGGTGTCAGTTTGGCCGTGCCGATTCGTTTGGCGGCGTTGAACGCAGGGCGCAGTCTGGACGTTCATCGCGAAGTCGAAACGCTGTCCGCCCAGATCGAAGCTCTCAAACAGGCTGAGATTCTCGAAGAAACCAAAGCCGATGCGCTGGAACAGAAACTGGCGCAACTGGCTGCTGACGCTTCAGGCGAAGACCCGGCCAAAACCTGGGAAGCGCTGGATCATCTGGCAGACGCAGTGGACAAAACTGCGCAGGATGCCGCCGAAGCAGCGCAAGCCAAACAAGAGCAACTGGCCAGGGCCGCAGCCTTGGCGGAAGGTTTGCAAACAGGCAAAGATCAACTCGATGCCAAAACGATGACCGAAGCCATGCAAACCATGTCGCAGATGATGCAAAGCGCGCTGAACGAAAACTCTGCCTTGGCGCAGAGCCTTTCCGCTGAAACACAAGAAGCGATCAAAAACGGCTCGCTCAGCCAGGAACAGCTCAAAGAAATCGGAAATGCGCTCAGCCAAAACAAAGCCGGTTTGCAGCAACGACTTTCCAAATTGAATCAGGCGGGATTGAAAAGACCCATCAATCCCAATGCGCTCAAAGGCAATGCGCAGGCAGGCAACCGCGATAATGCCGGGCTGGCCAAGTTTCTGAAAGAGAACGCGGAAAAGATGTCTGTCGAAGAAGCCATTGGTGAATGGTGCGAAAATCCAGGCAAGGGCGGCGTCAATCGCGGACGCGGTGATGCCGCAATGACCTGGAGCGACGGTTCCAGCGAAAAAGACGCCAAATTCAAAGAGCAAGTGTTGCCGCCTTCAGCCGTTGCCGGATTAAATGACAGCCAACTGGTCGGTTTGAGCGCGGCAGCTCCGACCGTGAACGGACAAGCCGTGACGGCGCACGGCGCGTTGAATGGCGCAGCCGCAGGCGGCGGCTCAGCCTATACGCAGCCAGTTTTGCCGCGACATAAAGGCGCGGTGAAACGCTATTTTGATCGTCCACAAAAGTAATTCGCCGAGCGCAGGTCGTCACGACGACCAACGACGACCAGGCAAACCCGCACTTGTATCCAAAATCTGTCTGAACCTGAAAACACTTATGACCGAAACGATGCTGCAACCCGAAGAGCTTACGCCTGCCACAACACTGGCGAACAACATTCTGGCGCAACTGGATCGCGTTTTGCTTGGCCACGCAGAACTGCACCGTATGGTGCTGGCGGGAATTCTCAGTCGTGGGCATATCCTGCTTGAAGGTTTGCCCGGAGTCGGCAAGACCGCTTTGGTCAAAGCGCTGGGCGAATTGCTGCAATTGCAGTTCAAGCGCGTGCAGTTCACGCCGGATTTGATGCCGGGCGATATTTTGGGCACGCACATTTTGCAAGAAAACAACGACGGGCGACGCGGCATGGAATTTCACGCCGGGCCGATTTTCACCAATTTGCTGCTGGCAGATGAAATCAATCGCGCTTCGCCCAAGACACAATCGGCTTTGCTCGAAGCGATGCAGGAACGCGCCGTGACTTTGTTGGGAACGACGCGCCCATTGCCCGACCCGTTTTTTGTGCTGGCATCGCAAAATCCGATCGAGCTGGAAGGCACTTACCCACTGCCCGAAGCGCAGTTGGACCGGTTCCTGTTTAAGCTGAACGTCAGCGGTGCGGCAGTCGAGACGCTCGATCAGATCATTTCCACGCGGCGGCGCGGCATTGCGCCCTCTCCTGAATTGGCTGTCAGCGCCGAAGAGCTGCAAGGCTTGTTTGTGGTTCTGGAACGCATTCTGTTGCCCAGGCCTGTTTCGCGTTACATCGCGCGGTTGGTGGCGGCGACGCATCCTGACGCCGCCGAAGCGATTGACGAAATTCGCAGCTATGTCAGTTATGGCGCTTCGCCGCGCGCGGCAATTGCCATGGCCGAAGCGGCGCGCGCATATGCTTTGCTGGCCGGGCGGCCTACGGTTGGATTTGCAGACGTGAAAACGATTGCCGGGCCTGTGCTCAATCATCGGTTGGTGCTGAATTACAAGGCGCGATTTGATGGTGTGACGCCGCAACTCATCGTTGGCAAATTGCTCGCGCAAATTGACGACGCGGGAGTGAAACTGCCGCGCGACGTCGAACTCGCCGCTCGTTAAGCCAAGAGGATTTACACAATGACACATGCTCTCAGCCAACTTTGCAAACAGAGCAAACAGAGGTTGCGCCAACTGTTACTCAGCGTGTTGCTGCTGGCGGCGCTGGTTCCGTGGGCGCAGGCGACGGATTATGGCGATGTCGTGGTGACAGCCGAATCCGTTACGGCAGGCGGGAACGGCAACAACTATGACGAATACCGCATCACGATCAGCAACCGCTCAGCGACAAAATCTTATCAAGTCGCTTTGTCGCTGGTGCGCGAGGTGGCTGCGTATGGCCACGGCGTGCGCGAACTAAGGCGTACAGCAGAGGTTGCGCCTGCGGCGACGATTTCCTTTCCGCTCTTTCGCCCACCGCTGATGCCCGAAAGCGGATTGATTTACGTGACAATTGACGGGCGTTTGCAACGCGAGATTGTGCGCGTCACGTATAGCCGCACGAACTCCTGGGTCTCGCGCAGTAACACTTCGGCCTATGTTCTGCTCAGCAGCGGCTTTCAAAAAACGGGTGTGTTTGATTCAGGGGCGGTGGCAGAAGGTTTCAAAAACGACGGCGGAGAAAATCAGGTCGCGCATTTGGTTTACAACGCGCCGTTCAACGAATGGAGCACGCATTGGTTGGCGTATGCGCAATTCGATGCGGTGTTTTTGCTCGCGCAAGAACTGCAAGCCATGCCCGAAGCCGTGCGGTTGGCGTTGTGGCGATATGCCGAATGCGGCGGAACGCTGTTTGTCGCGGGTGATTGGCCAATACCTTCCCCTTGGCAGGCGGGTCGTCAGCAAGTTGTAGGCCTGGACGTAGACGAAGATCCTTTGATTGAACAGGTGGCAAAAACAGAACCGGTGTTGCCGGTATTTTTCGTTGGCTTTGGTCAGGTGCTGGCGACAGGCGCGCTTGATCCCAAACAAATCACGGGCGCGCAGTGGCGCGCCATCCGTGTGGGCTGGCGTGATTCTGTTATTTACAACAAGGATTATTACAACCTTGGTTTGATCAATCAGGATTTTTCCGTGGTAGACCGCATCAGCGTTCCGGTGCGTGGGTTGTTCGGATTGATGCTGTTGTTTGTCGTGGTGATTGGGCCATTGAACATCCTGTGGTTGGCACGCCGACGTCGCAAGATTTGGTTGCTATGGACGGTGCCCGCGATTTCGTTGCTTACCTGTTTGGCGGTGTCGGCGTTCGCCTTTTTGGGTGAAGGTATTAACGCCACCGCACGCACCGAATCGCTGACCATTTTGGATGAAGCCGCGCATCGTGCCACTACGATTGGCTGGTCGGCATTTTATACGCCGGTCACACCCAGCGAAGGTTTGCACTTCAGCTACGACACACAATTGATACCGCAACTGGCCTATTTCAGGGACGCAGGAAGTTCTGAACGCGTTGTGGACTGGACGAATGACCAGCATTTGGCCGTGGATTGGATCACCGCGCGCGTTCCCACATTTTTCAAATTTCGTCGCAGCGAAACTCGTCGCGAACGGTTGACGATCAATCCGGCGCAAAACAGTTCGGTGGCGATTGTGAATGGTCTGGGCGCGGACATCGCGCAACTTTGGTGGGCCGATGCCAAGGGGCGGATTCATCAGGTGCAACGCGTTGCGGCGGGGGCGGAAGCCAATTTGACGGCCACAGAATTACAGGCAAAGGCAGAGCCGGGAGCCTTGCGCGAAATCCTGAGCGCGCAAGATTGGCTGGAACAGAACAAACTCTTGGCGCAAAACCCGGAAAAGTACCTGCGTCCGGGCAGCTATCTGGCCGTGCTCGACGCCGCGCCGTTTGCCGAAGAAGGATTACGCGAGGTCAAAGTTCGCAACGCCAAATCCTATGTGTACGGTTTGACCGCCGTTGAGGCCAGCCCGGAGGGCGTTCGATGAAAGTGGAAATCGTCAATTTGAAAAAGCATTTTGGCGCGACGCACGCGGTGAATGACGTGTCATTCAGTTTTGGCGCGGGCCAGGTTGTGGGCTTTGTGGGGCCGAACGGGGCAGGCAAGACCACGACCATGCGCATTCTGGCGACATTGGACGAACCGACGTCTGGCGATGTTTTGCTGGATGGCGTGTCCGTTGTCGAAGAACCAGAGCGCGCCCGTCACCTGGTGGGCTATGTGCCGGATTCGTTGCCAACGCATCGCGATATGTCTGTGCACGATTATCTGGATTTTTTTGCGCGTGCGTATGGCCTGATGGGAGCGCAGCGGGAACAAGTGGTGGAAAGTGTCGAGGAATTTACCAACCTGCTGGGCATTCGCGACAAGATGCTGGTTGCGCTTTCCAAAGGGATGAAACAACGCGTCAGTCTGGCGCGCGCCTTGTTGCACGATCCGGGCGTATTGGTGATGGATGAACCGGCAGCCGGATTGGATCCGCGCGCGCGCATCGAATTGCGCGAGTTGTTGCGCGTGTTGTCTGGCCAGGGCAAAGCCATTTTGATCAGTTCGCACATCCTGACCGAGCTGGCCGAAATCTGTCACGCCGCTGTCATCATCGAACACGGCAAGATTTTGATGGCAGGCGCGATCAGCGATTTGCTCTCTACCAATGTGGAGCGCCGCACCGTGTTGATTCGTGTGCTGGGTCGCCAAGCGGAGCTGTATCGCGACTTGTTGGAAATGCCGGGCATCGCCACGGCGCAGTTGCAAGGCGCGGATGTGGCGGCGGAGATAAACGGCACGGATGAAGCCTGTAGCGATGTGTTGACGGCGTTGGTTGGGCGAGGGTATCGCGTGATCGAATTCAAACAGCAACGCGCTAATCTGGAAGAAATCTTTATGACCGTCACGAAAGGAGTCGTGCAATGACAGCGGAATCTGTAGTGCGCGCAGCGGATTTCAGCGCGCGATTCAGCGACCGATTGAATCCGATCGTGATCAAAGAATTGCGGCAGGCAGTGCAAAGCCGGTTTGTGGTGGCGGCCTTGATGACCTTGCTGAGCATTCAGTTGGTGGCGTTGGCGATTTTTTTGCTGGCCAGCGGCGATGTGTTGCTAAATTTTGATGCCGGTCGCCAGGTCTTCATGCTGCTTTACGGCATATTGCTGGGCATAGGCATGCTGTTTGTGCCGCTTTATACCGGCATACGGCTGGCGGCAGAACGTTCTGACGCCAACGTGGATTTGCTTTTCATCACCACCATTCAGCCGCGCAGTATCATCACGGGAAAATTGCTGGCGGCGATTGTCCTGACGGTGCTGATTTTCAGCGCCTGCATGCCGTTTTTGGTCTTCACCTATTTTTTGCGCGGCATTGATTTGCCCTCCATTTTTGTTGTGTTGGCGCTGGGCTTTTTAGTGATCATCGCTTGTACGCAACTGGCAATTTTTATCGCCAGCTTGCCGCTTGGGCGCGGATTCAAGGCGCTTTTTGGTGTTGGCGCTTTGCTTTTGTTTGCCGTGATGTATTTCACCGCTGTGGCTGGTTCCAGCGAATTGGTGACACAAGGCATCGGCAGCAAACTTGGCCGCGCCGCGTTTTGGCAAGGCGCGGGATTGGCTGTGCTGATCTTTTTGTTTTGGTGCGGACTGTTTTTTTCGCTTTCGGTGGCGCTGATTATGCCGCCCGCCGCAAACCGCGCGTTGCCTGTGCGGGCGTTTATCACAGGCAGTTGGCTGGTTTCAGGTGTGGTCGCATTGTTGATCAGTGTTAGTCAAAAAGACCATTCTCCGCTGATGGTGTGGCAGATTGTTTTCAACATTGTCTTTGCCATTGCCTTGTTTGTCGCCGTCAGCGAACGCGAAAGCATCGGACGCCGTGTGCAGCGCGCGATTCCTGCGTTGGGGCCCAGCCGCGGTGTCGCATTCTTTTTCTATAGCGGTGCGGCCAGCGGATTGGCCTGGGCGTCGCTGATGATCGTTGCCACGCTGGGACTGGCCTGGCTGTGGGGGAAATCGCACGGCGGATACATGTCACTTGACGATTTACACGGCAGCGTGAAATGGCTGGCGGGCATGTGTTTGTACGTCTTGGGGTATGTACTGGCCGGAGCCGCGTTGCGCCGCGTTCTGTTTCGTCAGTTGAGTGTTGGGCTAACGTGGCTGTTGAGCGTTTTTCTGATGGCGCTGGGTTGCATTGTGCCGTTTCTGCTGGGCTATCTGCTGTTTTCCAGTGAACGATGGACGTCGGAGAGCTTTGGCGCGTGGATGATAGGGAACCCATTTGCCTGGGGCGTTCATTCTTACCGCCCGCTCTATTTTCTGACGGCCAGCTCGCTCGTTGTGCTGACGTTGGCGCTCAACGCGCGCGGTTTGTTGGCGCAAATACGTGCATTCCAACCATTGCCTGCCGCTACAACACAAACCGAAGATGCTTGAAGCGCAACGACAATTCATTCTGGCCGGAGAGCGCGCCGGGCAGCGATATGGGCTGACCGTGCCGCGCACGACGAGCGCCAATCTGTCTGGCGGGCAATTGGGACAGCGTGCGGGCAGTTCGCTGGAATTTCGCGAGCATCGCGATTATCAGCCGGGCGATGATTTGCGGCGCATAGATTGGAACGCCTTTGCCCGTTCGGACAAATTGACGGTCAAACTATACCGCGAAGAAATCAGCCCGCACGTTGATTTGTTGCTGGATGGGTCGCGTTCGATGGCGCTGGCCGAAAGCGCGAAGTGGGCTGCGTCGGTGGGGCTTGCGGCGGCGCTGGCCGTCGCGGCGGACAACGCCGGATATGTCGCGCAAGCCTGGCTGATCGGAGAGCGTTGCGAACCGGTGCTCAATGGCAGCGGCAAACCATCTGCCTGGGGAGAATTGCGCTGTGATTTTGCTGGTAATCCGGGCGAAGCGTTTACGCGCGTGCCGCCGCGCTTTCGCCGTCAGGGAATGCGTGTGTTGCTCAGTGATTTGTTGTGGTTGGGCGATCCGTTAGTGATGGTTCAGCAACTGGCGCAAGGCGCATCATCAGTCGTTGTCGTGCAAGTGTTGGCCGAGGCCGACATTCACCCACCGGAACGTGGTCGCGTGCGTTTGGTGGATTCAGAGACCGAAGAGCAACGCGAGATTTTTATAGATGATGCTGCGTTGCGTCGTTACGAAGAAGCATTGGCGCGGCATCAGCAAAATTGGCAACGCGCTTGCCGTCAGGCCGGAGCGGTGATGGTCAGTCTGATTGCCGAAGAGTTGGTCGCGAATTGGAATTTGGCCGCTTTGGTCAAAGCGGACGTCTTGAAAGTCTGATGCCTGTTTTTACCTTTCCACTGGCGTTGCTGGCGTTGCTGGCCGTGCCCGCACTCGTGGCCATTTACTGGTTGCGCAGCCGGGCGCGCGAACGTCGTGTGTCCAGCTTGCTGCTTTGGCGCGAAGAGCGACAGCGCTGGGATGGCGGACGACGCCTCGAACGATTGCAGACGCCGCTGCTGTTTTTTCTCGAACTGCTGGCAATTTTGCTGTTGGCGTTGGCTGCGGCAGGGCCAATGCTGCGCGCAGGCGATGCGGGGAAACCGTTGGTCGTGGTGCTCGACGATTCGTTTTCGATGCTGGCGGGGAACGAAGACAGCGTGCGGCAACGCGCTTTGCAAGCCATCGAAACGGAGCTGCGCGACAATCGCTACGAATCCATTCGGTTGGTTTTGGCGGGCGAAGCGCCGCAATTGCTCGGTGAAGCTGCGACGCAAACCGAACAGGCGTTGAAATTGCTGGCGCAATGGCATTGCGGCGCGCCCGAAGCGAAGCTGGAAGACGCCATTGCCTTTGCTTTTGAACTTGGTGGCAACCGCGCACGCGTGCTGGTTGTGACTGATCATCCGCCAACACAGGATTTGAGCGACAGCCGTTTGCAGTGGTGGGCGTTTGGCTCAGCGCGGCAAAATTTCGCTTTGGTCAGCGCCACCCGCTCACGCTATGACAACGAAGATCGCGTTCTGCTCGAAGTCGCCAACCTTTCGCCGCAAGCCGGCACAACAACCATGACGCTTTCTGTCGGTGATGCCAACGACCAGAAGCGTGCACTTCGTGAGCCGCAAATGCTCGCGTTAGGCGCGCGTGAAACTCGCCGCTTTACGCTGACGCTGCCTGCCAACACCTCGGCGTTAGGCGTGCAACTTAGCGATGATGCTTTGCGCGCTGACAACCAGGTTGTGTTGTTGCCTGAAACAAAACCTACGGTGCGTGTTGCATTGCGCGTGCGCGATGCAGCCTTGCGCGGGTTGCTAGAAAAAGCATTGCAATCACTGCCGCACGTACGGCTAACGCCAGACAAACCAGAGCTGATCATTGCCGATGACACTAGCGAGAGCGTCAATGCGCCAGACGCCTGGACGTTGCAACTGCTGGTAGAAAGCGATGCCGCCAGTTATCTGGGGCCATTCGTGCTTGATCGCGCGCATCCGTTGAGCGAAGGCGTCAGCCTGGGCGGCGTGGTTTGGGGGGCGGGGAAAAGCACTGGTTTGCCCGGCACGCCAGTGATCACGGCGGGCAACATTCCGCTTTTGACTGATACCGATCGCGCCGGACGGCACGAATTGCGTTTGCGCTTTCGGTCTGATCTTTCCACGTTGCAGCAAACCCCGAACTGGCCGGTGTTGTGGTGGAATCTGCTTGATTGGCGCGCCAGTGTCGCGCCAGGGCTGCGTCAGGTGAATTTGCATTTGGGCGGTGAAGCCGTTCTGACGACGGAAACAGGCGTTCGCGATGTGCAAGTGCGTGATCCGCGTGGCGCTGAGCGGCAGTTGCCCGTTCAGGGAAATACGTTATTGCTGCGCGCTGAACTGGCAGGCGTATATCAACTGCGCGCTGGTTCACAGCAATACGCCTTCGCCGCTAACGCGTTGCGGCGCGAAGAGTCTGATTTGTCGCGCACGACTTCTGGCCGGTGGGGAAATTGGGCGACGGCGACTGCGTTGCAATGGGAGTATCGCGGCATCGCCTGGGTGTTGTTGCTGCTGGCGCTTGCTGTGTTGGCTGTTCACGCCTGGTTGACGGCGCGCAACGCCGGGCGGGCGCTGGCCAAGGAGAACGCGTGATTACCTTGCTGCACCCCATTTGGCTGGTGTTGATCATTCCGCTGCTGGCGGCGTGGTGGTGGTGGCGCGCGCGCAATCCGTGGGTGCGTTATGCCAGGTTGGCGTTGTTGTTCTTGTTGTTGCTGGCGCTTTGCGGACTGGCGCTCAAACTCCCCAGCCGTCACGGCACCATTGTTGTTGTGGCGGATCGCAGCCTTTCGCTGCCGCCCGGCAGTGAAGCCCGTCAAAAAGAAGCCATTGAATTGATCCAGCGCGCAATGAGCAGCGACGACCGGTTGGCGGTGGTGTCGTTCGGGCAAACCGCTGCCCTGGAACGTCCGCCGCAAACGGGCGCGTTTGCCGGATTCACACAGCAAATTGGTCAGGATGCGTCGAACCTGGCCGATGGTTTGGAAAAAGCTCTGGCGCTGATCCCGCCCAATACGCCGGGAAAAATTTTGCTACTTTCCGACGGACGGTGGACGGGCAAAGACCCGGCCAGTTTGGCGGCACGAGCGGCGGCGCGTGGTGTGGCGCTCGATTACCGTTCGTTACAACGCGCCAGCGCAAACGATCTGGCGATTGCAGAAATTGACGCGCCTGTGACAGTCACGCCCGGCGAAGCCTTCATGCTGACTGCCTGGGTAAAAGCGCCCGTGGCGCAAGAGGTCAGTTTTGAATTGCGCCGTGGCAGCGTGGTTTTGGCAGCAGGGAAGACTGGTCTGACATCCGGCTTGAATCGCCTGACCTTTCGCGACAGTGCAGGCGATACCGGCGCACAAAGCTATACGATCCGCGTGCTTGGCGCTGGCGAAGACCCGGTTCCGGAAAACAACACCGCCAAGATTCTGGTTGGCGTGCAAGGGCCGCGCCCGTTGTTGCTGGTGACAGAATCGCAAGCGTCGGGCCTGGCGCGCTTGCTGACCAGTGGCGGCGTTAAACTGAGCGTGTTGGCGCCAGAGCAAGCCGCATGGACGCTCGATGCCTTGGCACAATATTCCGGCGTGTTGCTCGAAAACGTACCCGCAAACAAGGTGACTGAACGCGGCATGGAAGCTTTGGCTGCCTGGGTGACGGAAACCGGCGCCGGGTTGATGATGACGGGCGGCAAACAATCTTATGGACCGGGAGGATATTTCAAATCTCCGCTCGAAGCCGTGTTGCCCGTTTCGCTGGAATTGCGACAAGAACACCGCAAGCTCTCGTTGGCGATTGTCGTGGCGATGGATCGTTCGGGCAGTATGGCCGTTGCTGCCGGTGGCGGGCGCACCAAGATGGATTTGGCGAATTTGGCGGCGGTGCAAGTGCTCGATCTGCTTTCGCCGATTGACGAATTTGGCGTGGTGGCCGTGGATAGCGCTTCGCACATCATCGCTGACGTCGCACCAGTCACCGACAGTCAGGAAATTCGCAACCGCATCTTGCGCGTGGATTCGGGCGGCGGCGGCATTTTCGTTTACGAAGCGCTGACCACCGCTGCTGATATGCTGCTCAAAGCCAAAGCCGGCACGCGTCATATCATTTTGTTCGCTGACGCCTCCGATTCAGAAGAGCCGGGCAAATACAAAGAATTGTTGCAGCAATGCGAACAGGCGGGCATTACCGTCAGCGTGATTGGGTTGGGCAAACCGACAGACGTAGACGCCGAGTTATTGCGCGATATTGCCAAACGGGGCAACGGACAGGTGTTCTTTACGGAAAGCGCCAGTGAACTGCCGCGTCTGTTTGCTCAAGATACGATCGTCGTCGCGCGCAGCACATTTTTAGAAAACGCCACGCCCGTGCAATTCACCGGCGGACTGGTGACGCTGACGGGGAAACAATTCAGCGGCTTGCCTTTGATTGGCGGTTACAACCTGACCTACCTGCGGCCACAAGCGAATCTGGCCACTGTCACAACCGATGAGTATCAAGCGCCGGTCGTCGCTTCGTGGCAAGCGGGCAGCGGACGTGTGTTGTGTTACACCGGCGAAGCCGACGGACAATTCACAGGCGCATTGGCAAATTGGAAAGACGCCGGAGAGTTTCTGTCGAGTTTGGCGCGCTGGACGGCAGGCGATGCCAACACCTTGCCGGGCAATATACTGTTGACGCAGGAAGTCAAAAACGGTGTTGGCATCATTCGTTTGCATCTGGACCCGGAACGAGAACCACAAACCAGCGGAGCGCAGGATTTGTCGGCTTTACCTGTGGTCACCACTTTGCGTGGTGCCGCGGGCGCAAAACCTGCGAGCGAAAAGATTGAAATGCGCTGGGTGACCGCTGATACGCTGGCGGTAGAAATCCCCTTGCGCGGCAATGAAACAGCACTTTCGACGGTTGAAGTTCCCGGTGTTGGGCGCGTGACGTTAGCGCCCATTGCCTTGCCGTATTCGCCCGAATTCAAACCCGTCAACCCCGAAGACGGCGCAGCCGCTTTAGCGCGGTTGGCGCAAGCAACCGGCGGCAAAGAGCGGTTGGATTTGTCTGGCCTGTGGAAAGAGTTGCCGCGTCAACCGCGTTTGATCGAACTTGCGCCGTGGTTGTTGTTTCTGGCGCTGGCTGTTTTGCTGCTTGAAGTTTTGGAACGTCATACTGGTTTGGTATCTTCGCTTTCGTGGCCGCAGTGGAAATGGGCAGCCCGACGCAAGACCGCTGACCAACCATCACAACCAGAGGCGAAACCGTCAGGCGTTACCGCTTCGGCGGCCATTTCTGCGACCACAAACGAAAGCGCTTCCCAAACAGAACCCACATCAGAGACCGCAACGGCGGCTCCGGCTGCAATTCTTTCCGCTTTGCAGCAGGCCCGCCAACAAGCCAAAGGCAGAACCGAGCGAGAGCATTAGCCACAGCAGCACCTGTCCGCTATAATGCCGCCGCTGTGATCGGGCAGACCGCTCGCGTCATCTATCAAAATTCAAAATTCCATTTACACGAGGTTAACGATGAAACCAAAGTTTGTCCCCGTTCTGCGGACGGCCTTGCTGTTTATCTGCGCATTGAGCTTGTTATCGTTCGGCGTTGCTGCCGTCGCACAAGACGCTAAAAAAGACGAGAAGCCCGCGCAGATTTCCGATGGCGAGAAACAAGCAATAGACAAGATCAACAAGGCTGCCACGCCTGCCGAGAAAGTGAAGCTTTCAGGTGATTACGTGAAAAAGTATGGCAAAAGCCCCATGCGTAATCGCATCGCAGGCTTTGTCGGAAACGCGGTCGCTTCGGTCAACGATTACCCGCAGCGTCTTTCCTTGTCGGAAAACTACTTGAAGGTGTTCAACCTGCCCGAAGAAGCGAATTACGTAAAACCCGGTGTCATCGAAGCCTATTTGAACCTGAACAAGTTCGATGAAGCGCTGAAAGAAAGCGACGCCTTCCTGCAAAAGAACCCGGATGACGTCGTTGTGCACGTGCAACTGGCCTGGGCAGCGGCTGATCAATTGCAAAAACAATCCGCTACGCCCAAGTTGCTGCAAGCGGGAACTTCGTCGGCCACCAAAGCCGTGGAGTTGATGGAGCAGGACAAGAAGCCCGAATGGATGACGCCGGAAAACTGGAACAACTATCGCAATTCGTGGTTGGCGCGTCTCTATCTGGCCAACGGCATGATCCTGCTGGCGAACAAGGACAAGGTCAAAGCCAAGGAAAGTTTTGAAAAGTCTGTTGGCATTGATTCGTATGACCCAGCGACGCTTTTGCAATTGGTTAACCTGACAAATGAAGAGTATCAGGACCTGGCCAAAAAATATCAGACGGAGAAAAAGGCCGAACAGCTTGATGCTGCATTGGCCAAGATGGACGAAATGATTGACTGGCTGGCGCGCGCCGTTGCCGCGACGGAAGGCAACGCGCAAACGCAACAACTGAACCAACAGTTGCGCGAAAACCTGAAAGCCTATTTCGAGTTTCGCAATAACGGCAAAACCGACGGCATGAACGCGTTGGTTGAGAAGTACAAAAAGAAATAGGCGAGAAACCGTCAGCGTTTTCCGAAAGGCGATTGCCGCGTGTCATACGCTCAGCAGTCGCCTTTTTTAATGACGACCAGTCGGTCTTTATGATCAGCCAAGCCCGGAAAATTCAGCGCCGGGCTCTCTTTTTCCTGCGTCTTTCAGCAACACGATATTGGTCGTGAGACTAAACCGGGCAATGATCAGATGCTTGCCATCGGGAGAGAGATTGAAAGATGAAATATAGTCCGTTTTGAAATCCGTCAATTGTCTGACCGGTGATTTGTCCAGCGGGTACAGGAAGAGGTTGGCCACGCCATTAGTGACGCCAATGCAGATCAATGATTTTCCGTCGCGCCCCCAACGAAAGAACCGGCGTCTGGCAAACTCAGGGAACGGAATGTCCAGGTATTGCACCGGTTCGCCACCGGCAAACGGAAGCAACGCAACCTTCCCTGGTCCAGTGGGATTATTGTTCCAGTACAAACAGGCAATCCATTCGCCATCCGGTGAAATGACTGGAGACTCAGAGGCGGCATTTGTCAGTTGTTTTGCTTCGCCCCCTTCCAGCGGTGCTTTCCAGATCGTCCGTCGCCCTGACTTTTCGGAGGAATAAACCACCCATTTGTTGTCAGGAGAAATCTGTGGGTCAAGATCAAGCGCTCCGTGCGTCACAGCCTGCCAGCTTTTGCTCTTCGTGTCAGCGCGCCAGATCTGGGTGCCCGCGGCAGTAGAGCGGGCCACAACCAACCAGCGTCCGTCCGGGGAACTGGCGGGGTATCTACCGGTGAAGGATTCCCCACTGAATTTTTTCGCGAGGCCATCCGGGCGTGTCTCCCACAATTCGGAATGACCGCCTGCATTTGAGACATAAACGAAACGGTGATCGGGCAACCAGACGACCCCATCCAAACCATCCTTTGTCTCGGTTCCGGTAGTGATCCGACGGGTCTCGGACATTTCGTGCAGAGAGGCCTGCCAGAGAGAATACGTCCGTCTTTCCTGCACCGCTGCGAGGGTGTTTCCGCGCGGGGCCACAATTGCGCCAAGGGGATAAGCGCTCAAATCCTTCGTAATCCGGCGCACGTTGCCATCGGGGAGGGAAAGAAAAAAAAGCTGATGCGGTTGATCTTCGACGGCAATGGCCACAATCAGGCCGCTTCCATCCGGCAGCCACCGGGCGCGTCTGACATTGGGCCATTGCTGGGGGCTGAGTGGTTTTTCACGGTCACTGCTGACGTCAATACCAATCACATTAAAGTAGACCGATGGCCTGAGGCTGCCTGCAGGTGTCACAATCATCCGCCCATCCGGCGACCAGGCGGGACCATCCATTGGGAAAAAATCAGGCGTTTTGCGCGTCGTCAGGACACGCGGCGCAGAGCCATCCAGACCTGCGATCTGCAGAGACGACTCGCCGGTCGCACGGTTTTCCACCAGATAGGCATATTGATCACCTCGTGGAGAAAAGGCGATCGGACTCTGTACATTTTCCCGTACCCATTGCGTTTCGCCGCCAATAGTTGGGAGACGATATAAATCCCATCTGCCCAGTTCATCGTTTTTCCGCACGAAATACAACCAACTATCGTCGGGTGAGAACGTCAGTCCGCGAAATCCCGATTCGGTTGGTGGCTGAATCTCTGCGCTGGTATTGCTGGCCAGATCAAACATCCACAAACTGGTTTTGTCGTTTTTAAGCAGAGTGTATGCCATCCGCTTACCATCATTTGAAATCGCCACCACGGTCGGCTGTCCCGCGAGGGGCAGCCGCTCCAGCGAAAATTGTTGAAATGGCTCTGCCTTGCCGCGCCCACGCCAGACAGACCATGCCGCCATCCCACCCGCCAGTGACAGCATCGTTAAGGCGATCCTTCTGATGAAATGGCGACGCTTCAGCAGGGGCGCTGCAGCGGCAGGAATATCAGACAACACATCAGGCAGAACATCAGGCAATTGAGGTTGTGGTGCAGCAAGCGTGCGAGGAAGAGAGGGAGCGGGCGGCAATTCTCTAATCGGCGGTTTCACTTCTTCTATCTGGACATCGGCGATAAAGCAATAACCGATGCGCGGAATAGTCCTAATAAACGAGTCATCCTTGTCACCTTGCCTCAGCACTTTGCGCAGATTGGAAATGGCAACGGTCAGATTCGCGTCTTCGACAAAAGCATCACCCCACACGGCTTTCAGTAATTCCTCGCGGGTCACTACCTCTCCGGCACGTTGTAATAAGTAATGCAACACGTCATGGGATCTGGAAGCCAGAAAAACGGGGACGTCTGCTCGCCATAATCGCTGCTTTCTCGGGTCGTAATGATACTCTCCAAACACGTACAAACGACGGCTGGTCTCATTCATGGCAGTCATTAAAAGTTTTCCACAGCCCCCCTATCTGACCAATTCGACAACGAGTCGGCAAGCGTAGATCAGGTGGATGCCTGGATAACAAACTCCCTGTTCTATGCAGATCAACTATAAAATCGTGTCAGGAGTGCCTTCAGGTAAGTCGTTGCGTCTATAAGGGTAGTGCCTATTTAGAAGTTCTTTAGAAAGATTTAGATTTCAGTTAAGGGCTTTTTACACAATGTCAGGTCAGCATCAGCATCTGATAAGTAGATACTGTGGTTTATGCTGGATTTGCTGCTTTGTTTTCAGGGCTCGCACTCAGTTAGCCAGTTTATTGTAGAAAATAATCGGTGACAACGCGACGACTGCTAATTTCTGACGGCTAATTTCTGAAAGACCAATGATACGGCTGGCGCTGAAGTGTTTGCCGACGCTCGGCGCGTGTGCCAACGGATTGACGGATTGCTGCGTGATTTCGCATAACCAGCCGGGGCCGTCACGCGCAGTGACGGTCCTGAAAGCGGAAAAACAGAATGGTGCGCCGGGACACTCACGACGTTTCCCGGCACAGGTACAAGCGCGGTTGCACGGATTCCACCGCGCCGTACACTTTAACCTCAGGAATCCGCCAGGGAGTAAGCAATGGCGATAGACATTCAGAAGCTCTTTAACTACGACATTCCGGCGGCGATGACGAGGAATCCTGGCGGCGCCCAGGCAATCGGCGCGAAATACCAAATCAATATCACGGGCGACGGCGGCGGCGAGTGGTTCGTTGACGCTTCGAGTAGCGGCCCGAAATGTGTGAGCGACAATCCAGGCGGAGCCGACCTCACGGTCACGATAGAGAACGTGGATTTTCAACATTACTATGACAATCCACAGTCCAACGGACCGCAACTATTTTTTGCCGGCAGGATCAGAACCTCTGGTCATCCGCAGTTATTTATGCAGATGTACAAACTGTTCCAGCTCTAATCCCTCCTGCGCCGGGCAGCGTCCTGATTCGCATGGCCCGGCAGCGCATGCCGTCCTCGGTGGAAACACACGTTATCGCATAGGCTGACAAAACTATGCAGAGCGTTTCCCTGAGACGACAAATCCTTGTCAGGTTCAGTCTGAGGGTCGCCCTCCTTTTGGGGAGGACAGGCCCCAATCACCAAATGCCTGTTTTGCTGAATTTTTCAGAACGGGCCGAGTCATTGCATCACCTGGAACATTTTAAACCGGGAATTGCCGGATTTGTCCGTAGTTCCATTAGAGGACAGTATGAACTCCGCAGAGTCAGAGTCAACGAATACACCAAAAGCCGACCCGCTACAGTCAGTCGCGCTGGCTGATCTGATCGAGGCATTTGATAAGCGGGACCCTGCCAATACGACCGCTCTGTATCCGAGCGATTTCGAGGTCAAGGTGACGGTCGGGAGCGTGGAAGTGAAGTTCACGCTCAAACATGAAAAATCCGACGACCAAAAGTGGAATGTAGAAACCTGGACCGGGTCAGTTGAGGTGAACGACCTATTGTCGTTTGGCACAGCCGTTGACGGAACCGGGGCAGACCAATGGTACGTGCCCAAGGCGCTGCTGGAGTTCGACGTCAGTCTTCGTCGAATCGGCGTTGAAGTCAGGCAGGAGACCGCTAAGGACAACAAACAGAACCAGAACTGGTCAGTGGTCACGACCTTTTTCGGCAACAAGGCCGCCGAGAAATACGCGCAAAACGGAGGCGCGGCGCGAGCTGATTCCTGGCAATCCGGAGACGTGCTTGGTTGCGTCTCGCGCCTTTACGCTGAGAAAAAAGCCGTCTTGCCCGGGGTGTACTCGCCAGTGGTGGACGTGCCTGCGGTGCGGGGGATTGAGGAACGCAAGGAGTCGCCGGAAGTCTCGGAGTCTCCTTTTGCGGTTGTAGGGGTCGGCAAGAACGCGGGCAAGAATAAGATGTGGTCTGCATTGAGCCTGCGGCCAGCGCTCCGTATTACAACGCGAAAGCCGCCGACCGGAGGGGAGGCTGCGGAGACGCAGAGCACCGAAGTTGCGCAGGTGTCGCTGGCGGTTCCGGTCTTGACGGAAGTGTTGAAGGCACCTCTGGGGCTGGACGGTGTGCGGCTCTGGCACACGCGCGAACGCGAAGACATCCCGGACGGGTTTGTCGAAACATTCAAAGCAGAATTCGGCGTTGATCCTGACAAGGAAAAAACCACATACAAAGACATCCGAGACGGGTTGATGCTGCAGCTGGCAATGCTGCTCGGCGTCACCTCGCATAATTACCAGGTCTGTCTGTATGGCCGGGGCGAAAAGGACAAGAAACCTCCGGTGGCGGGAAGTGGGACACAGACCGACGCGGACAGTCAGGATGTTGCTGGGGCTGAGAAGGTTGCGCGCAAGTTCTTTTCGTTTCGTTTCGAGAAACTGAGCATTGCCCTCGACGGCGGCGATCTGGTGATTAGTCCTCAGTTTGCCTGCCAGATGGGGCCGCTTGACGTGGTCATCGCCGGATTGGATATCAGCATACCAATGGGAGCGCGGACGGGTATCAGCTTCACGCTGCGTGAACTGGGCGTGGGGATTGATACATCCTGCATTACCCTGCAGGGCGGGTTGGGAAGGAATGTCACCAGAACCGACGACAAAGACCAGGAGGAATACGCCGGCCAGATCCTGGTTCGCATTGGAATCGGGAAGTTCAATCTGACGATTTCGGCCCTGGGGGCATATTTTGTAGACCATCAGGCGAATACGAAGGGATTTTTTGTGTACGCAGTAGTGGCCGTCACCAGAAAGTCGCCGGTTCCGGCGGGGCCTTTCCAGTTGACGGCAATCGCGATGGGCGTGGGGTTCAATTACGATCTTATTATTCCGGACATCGCCGATTTACAGGATTTCCCCCTGATCAAGGCGGCGACCGATAGCAGCTTTCTCGGCGCAGATCCGGCACCCGTGAGCGTTTTCGACAAATTCAGAGGCAGTCTGGAGCCCATGGCGGGAACCCACTGGGGCGCTCTCGGAGCCGAGATTCTGGTCTATGGCATGGTGCGCGGATTCGCGCTGTTCATCCTGGAGGGAAAAAAAGGCAACGGCGTTACCGACATTGCGGTTCTGGGCCTTTTCCAACTGCAGAAGGAATTCAAGTCAAAAAAACTGGTCTCGCTCGAACTGGTTGTCAAAGTCCATATCGCGCTGGAGACCGAAATGGCGGAAATTCGCGCGCGGTTCACCGACAATTCCTACATTCTGGACAAGAACTGCAAGGTGACCGGCGGCCTGGCGCTGTGCATCTGGTGGGGCAAATCGCAGCACTCGGGCGACTGGGTGTTTACGATCGGCGGTTATCATCCGCGTTACCTGGCGCCGGAGCATTTTCCGCATGAACCCCGACTCGGAATTTCGTTTTGTCCGGATCCGCATGTCCTGCTGGTCGGCGAGCTTTACTTTGCCATCACGCCGTCAGGGGCGATGCTGGGCGCGCGCGCTGAGTTCACGTTCCAGTTGGGACCGTTGGCAGCCTGGTCGTCGTTGTGGCTCGACGCCCTGCTGATGTGGGAACCGTTGTACTTCGAGTTCGATATCGGCGTGGAAATGGGGATCCGCTTTACGTTCTGGCTGTTCGGCGAGCAAACGATCTCGCTGATGAAAGGCTTGCGGCTGAGGGTCTGGGGGCCGGATTTCGGCGGCTTTGTGGAATTCAAGGTGCTGTGTTTTGCGCTCACGATTTCCTTCGGGCAGAAGATTCCACCGCAACTTTACTGGAGCACATTCCAGTCCTTCGTCACCAGTTCTCTCGGTGGGGCCCCGGTGAGCATTCCTATCGAAGACGGAATCATTCACGATTTCACCGCCCAATCCAGCCGGTCAGCAGATTATGTGGTCGAAGGTTCGACCGCGCGGCTGGCGATCATGACCCAGATTCCGGTCAAGACTCTGGCACGGTTCAATGGGGAAAACTGTACCACTGCCCTGATGGACGCTGTCGGCCTGCCGGATTGCGGGAATTCCCAGGCCGAATGGGAATCGTCCCTGCAGGTGGAAGTAAAGGATTCGGCGGGCAGAATCGCCTCGTGTTTTGTCGCTGCCCCGGTTCTCGACAAGGTTCCGGTGGCGTTGTGGAACCCGACAGGCAAAGGCCGGGTGGGATTGAATGACGAGGAATTTGTTTCAGATGCGTTCACGGGTTTTATTCTCACCGCCGCTGCACCGACCGTGGGCCGCACGACAGAGATGATCAACCTGGCGGACATGGTGCGTAATCAACCGCCGTTCGACTGGGCACGGGTTGCTGTTCCTGACGCCTATCCTCAACCTGACAAGCCGATAGCAGTAATGGCACAGGCTATTTCGAGCCAATACGGCTACCAGAGACGCCATCTGCTGATGAAAGCCATGAGACGCCAGGGGCTGGCGGTTCCCAATCAAACGTTTACGAACTACACCGCCGCTGACGGAGATTCCATGCTGCTGGCCAGTCCGCGCATCAATCCGCCCGGACGATAAAATTCCGAATCCAGGTGAGGGAAATGAACTCAGAATTGCCCAAATCGTCGCTGGCCGGCAAGGTCGCCTTTCGCCAGCACGTCCTGCCAGCGGTTGAAGCGGGAACATACACGATTGAAGCCACCCAGACTGTCACGTACACGGACCGCTCGACGGCCATGGCTAAACCGAACGTCGCGGCGCCTGCGTATTCGGCCACGCGTACGTTGCAGGTCAGCGGGGAGCGGTTGACGTTGCTCGAGGGAACGGTGAAAAGCGTGTATCCGCCCCGCGACGCCTGCGGCAACTTTGGACGAGATCTGCCTCAGGTTGTTCTGACCAGGCGCGACCTGCCGTGGCTGTGGAAGCTCGACGATGTGAATGCCGGGCAGAATCCGAAACCTGGTGGATCAGTCCGGCCCTGGCTGGCATTGCTCGTGTTTACCGCCGACGATCCCCCTCCCAGGTGCTGGTCCGGATCGCTGGCCGACCTGACCCGGCTGCCAACCGGCGTGGTCAGCTATCCCGGGTTGAGACTGTTCGAGCATGAGTCTGCCGACACTCCCGCACAGATGATTGATGTACCAATTGATCTGTTCAATGCGGTGGCGCCGACGCCGGATGAACTCGAGTATCTGGCCCACACACGCATTGTGGAAGACGAGATGCGTGCCCGGAAAGCAAGTGATCCAGAAAATCGCCCGGAAGAATACGCGGTAGTTGTGGCCAATCGGTTGCCAGCCACGGAAAGGACAGAAGTCCATCTGGTATCGCTGGCGGGGATGCAGAATTACCTGCCTGGCGCGAACCAGCAGTTGCCCGCAGGAACGCAATTTGTCCGTCTGGTGTCCCTGGACCACTGGCGGTTCGTGACCCTCGAACCGACACAGGATTTCCAGTACCTTGTCACACAGACGCTTGATCTCGAAAGGGGCGATCCATCGTCTCTGATCCTGCCGATCAAAAAACTGCCCGATCCGGCCACCGATGGTTATTCCGATGCTGATGCCGATGCTGATGCCGAGGTCGAAAGGGTATTGCGCATGGGCTATGTCGCACTCACGCATACCACCCGGCTTGGCGATCACACCGCGTCCTGGTATCACGGTCCGCTCGGGCCCTATACGCCAGTGGCCACGGACCCCCTACCGGCCCCCAACGCCGACGCGCTTACGCGCTACGACCCTAAAAACGGGTTGTTCGACGTGAGTTATTCCGCCGCCTGGCAACTGGGTCGGCTGCTCGCTCTGGCCAATAAAGGGTATGCCGTGGCTCTGCACAACTGGCGGATGGGCCAACTGGTACAACAGATTCGGGGTGTTGAGGAACGGGCACTCACCGGGAGTTTGGGCGGGTCGGTGGCGCGCAATCTTCAGTCGCGGAACGTTCGTCCGGGGCGCAGACCTGCGGCGGCGGCGGTCGCCGATGCCGTGCTGAAGACGCTGGCCGGGCGAGCCGACGCCCTGCGAGACGAAACCAGTTTTGATGGGCGGGAACTGACCGCGCGTCACAATGAACCTGCTGGCCTGCCCAACATTGATCCGGAGGAATTGATCTCGTCACTGGTCGCGACGGAAACCGAAACACGGAGCGATTCTGTCGGCGGTGAAACGCCAGAGCTGGTGCGTTCGTGGCTGGGACAATTGCGGCTGTTGAAGGGAGTGCCCTATCAATACATTGTTCCCGACGAGCGAATGCTTCCCCCCGAATCGCTCCGTTTCGTGCAGGTAGACCGCCACTGGATTGATTGCCTGACAGACGGCGCGCTCAGCCTCGGTCGGACGAATCAAAGCGCGCTTGCCCAGGATGCCCGCAATTGGCGGCGGCTGGACGAGGAGTGCTGGCAGGAAAGCGCGCGCACGCGGTCGCACCTGCTAGGGCTGCCAGAGACAAGAACCCTGCCGGAAAGTGGCCCGTTATCCGGTTTCCTGCTGCACTCAATCGTAGTGCGTGACTTTCCCGGCATGGAGGTGCAGGGATTCGCGACAGCGGACGGAAAGGGGCCTCTGGAGGTTTTCCATTTCGAGCGGATCGCGCCAAACGTGTTGTTGTGCCTGTTTGCAGGGGTGGTGAACCAGGTGCGGTTGATGCTGCCGTCGGAAGGGATGAGTCTCGTGATGGACCTGGACAATGACGAAAAGTTCCACAAGTCCCCGTTGCGCGATCTCGCCAGTCCGTATGCGCCGGTCAAAAAGCGGGTGGAGGCGGTGTTCCGGCAAAACGGGAACGGCCCCAAAGGAGTGCTGGATATTCTGAAACTCATCGGCGGTTTCAAAGAGGCGTTGTCGCCAGCAGAGGGCGTATTCACATCCATGGAGTTCACCCTGCAGCTGGTGGATCCCGCGCCTGCGGTGATCTTCAAGGCGACGGCGACGGGGCGGGAAACCGAGTAGCGGAAGGAGAAACTGACAATGGCATCCGGAGTAATTGTTCCGGTTCACGTCGCGGCGGTTTGCATGGGAACCAGGACGGGAACCGACGCAGCGCAACTGGGCATGGCGGATTTCTCACGCCTGGCATACTTCAAGGACGACAACTACGACTACCCGGATCCGGCGGGGCCGTACACGAGCGGGGAGTGTTTGCAGGAAACAACGGGGTATCTTTCCACTGGTGTGCATCTGCACTGGAAATTGCCCGACGCGGTTACAGTGGGTGAACAATCCACCGAGGATGCTCCGGCTGACTTTCCGCGAGTTCCCAATCGCTGGCTGGTGACGAGAATGATCCTCAATGGAACGGAGCTGAAAAGCTCTGCCTCCTGGGTCGTGGAAAGCGACCGTCTGAGTCAGCAGAACCCGCTGCAGGAAATCCAGATACCACCAGCGACAACCGTGCCGGTTTACGCCGAGGATGCGGAAGATTTCGGAGACGAAGGCATCCATGTCGGTGGGCTTCAGCCGTTCCGGTATCTGGGAGCGCGGGAAGACGCGAAAAACTGGCAGGAACTGGTTGATGCCCGCACGGGCGAACCGCGCGAATATCTGGCGGAGCCGCGCGAGTATCAGCGACCGGTTTCGCGCGCCGCCACTGTGCGTGGAGTGAAAGGCACGGCCAGAACGGTCACGCCATACGGCCTGACGGCGGCTGGGTTCGGCGACGCCACCTTTGCGTCGTTCTATCCGAATTGCGCCACGGCATTCGGCTTTTTCGATTCAGCAGAAGCCTTATCGGCTGTCGGCTATCAGCCGGGAATGAAACTCAGCTATCACGTGGTCGGCTGGTATGCCAGGCCCGGAGATGACGTGGCAACCCGATCGCCATTCAAATTCGCGCCACCACCAGCGACACTGCCAACAGCCACTTACGATGCAGAGCTGAGCCATTTTGTGGACTCGGGGCTTGAGCTGGAAGAAAACGAGACGGCTTGTTATCAGGCCGGGACGAAATGGTTTTTCAGGTCAACGGCCGCGCAGGGCGCGGATTTTGGTTTGTACAGTGGCCTGGTGGCAGCGTTCGACTTTGATCCGAATAAAGCTTACACGCTTCCGTCGGCCTTGCAGCAGAACGACCAGATTGTGATTGGCAACACGACAAGCGAAGCGGTCGCGGCGCTGTTTGCAGCCCGGTTGAGTCGGGCCGGAGAAGCCGATCTCGAACAGTTGTTACACGCCCTGCAACTGGGAGCTCTCGACGCGCTGGCTGAACCTGGTGGCCTGGACAAGACCCGCCGCGTAATGCATCGCGCCACGTTCGGTTCCAGTCCGGGCGGGCGGCAATGGGCAATCGTTCCCAAACAGGACAACCCGGACGCGCGGCGTCCGGTTCCGTCGTCGCTGTTAGCAAAACTGGCCAGGCTTAATGCCGAGCAGTTGAAATGTGATGAGTTGGTTGAGGAAGGCAATTCAGTCCGTAGGCAACTGATGGCGGATTGGCAGAAATACCTCTACCTGAAGCGCAAGCCGAGCGGTTTCATGCCGACAGGCTCGATTCCCCAGCAATGGCAGGTAGCGAATGGCGCATCTCAGATCCAGGAACTGCTGGAAAAACAGTTGGAGACGCTGGAGACAATTGACGCCGCTGCCAGGCAACGTAGAACAGAAGTCAGTTGTCTGCTTGCAGAAGTGGAGAGCGGGCTGGCGCAATTGAGAAATTCCCATGAGCTGACGTCGGGGACTTCGCCTGAATACTGGAGCCCGAACGAACCGGCGATTCTGCTTTCCGGACCGGCGCTGCAACTGGGGGATCATGGTCGGGAAGACGGCAGATTGCGAGCGGACAACTATGTTGAGGTGCGTGCGAAGGTAGGGTCTTTAGTGGAAGCCGCCGGTCGGCCTCTCACCTGTCCGCTGACGGCGGCGGCTTTGCGTCGGACGCATGCCGCAGACATCATCGCCGGGATCAACGACCTGTTGAATGAAGCCTTTCAGGTGGCGACGGGGCACCTGGCGCCAGAGCGGATTCCGTCGCATGAGATTGCGGTGAATCGGGCGGCCAATGAATGGCAGCCTTTGCTAATGCTTTGGGAAATCACGTACCGGCCTCAGGCCCTGACGAAATCTGCGTATCCTTCCAATCTGCTGACGGACCCCACGAAATTCCAGCTAAACCCGGCAACCGGCGAACTGGAAGCATTGGGCGATCCGGTGACCGAAGAATTCAGGTATGAAGGCAAGGTCCCCCTTGCCGCTGGCGCGCCGGTCAGCCTGGAATCACAGATTGAGGCGTGTCTGGATTATGTGGACGACCCGTCAGAAAAGGAGAAGCTGGCAGAGTTACTGGCCGATCTGGGTGAGATGAGTCTGCTGTCCCAGTCGCTGGCCGGCCTCAATGCGGCCATGCTGATGCGGGTTCAGAAATATCAGCTTCCCGTGTGCGATACCTTGTACGGATTCCCAGAGGATCTGGAATTTTCGAACCAGATGCGCGCAGCCATTGGGCGGCAGGGAGATATGGGCGAGAACAGCGCCGCGCCCTACAGTCCGCTCCGCGCCGGGTTGATGCATCTGAGCGGGTTGACGGTCGTGGACTGTTTTGGCCGTCGGCTGCAACTGGACCTGAGAAAGCAACTGGTGGCGCGCGCCCTGCGAGCCCCGACTCAAGTGTTGCAGACATACAACTGGTTTCGCGTTCCGCCCCGCATTGTGGCGCCCAGTCGTCTGCTGTTCCGCTGGGGCGTCGCCGCCCCGGCGACCAGCCGGAGTCCGGTTTGTGGCTGGTTGATGTTCAATCGTTTCGACAACGCCCTGCTGGTGTATGCGCCTGCGGGAGATTTGCTGGGCACAGTGCAACTGGCTGATCGGGAAGGCAGGCTGGCGGCGTACTGGCATGGCGCTCCGGGGACCGCGACCTGGATGCAAAATGCGGACAATGCACTGGCACAGCAGAGTTCATACCTGCAGAGTTTTGTCAGAGACCTGTTGGCGAACGCCGGGTATGCCCGTGCTTTTATGCAGACAGTGGATCGGGCCCTGGCGCTCAGCCCAAACCAACTGGGGCCGGATGTCAGTTCAGCGCCCCTGGTGAGCAAGCCGCTCGGATTGGTGAGGGCATCGCTGAAATGGGACCTGGAGGGGGTGCTGCCGGTTGATCAGAGCTGGGAATCTCTGCGCACCGCCGCCCAGTCGTCCGGCGGAGCGCGATACACGGCGGGGGTCGAAAAACTCGGGATTCCAGTCAAACTCGGGATTTTTTCAGATCCCGGCGACGGGCTCATCGGTTTCTTTCTCGACGGAAACAGAACTTTTTACTCGTCTGCTAGCCAGTCGCCCGAAGTGCCCCGGCCCACGGACAATACGGTCACGCTGACCTGCAGTCCGGACGACGAAAAACACCTGACGTTGCTCATCAATCCTTACGGGCGGGTCAATGTGACGACCGGTTTGTTGCCGGTGACACAGTTATCGCTGGCGCCGGAGGAATATGAAACGCCCCTGCGGAGCCTGAAATCCACCTTCCTGATTGCGCCTGTCATCAGCCGTGAGGTCTTCATGGCCGATCCTGCAGAACCGACCCAGACCATCATCCAGGCCCTGCCGATGCCCGTGCCGGACGAAACACTCGAGCACGGCGAATGGTCCTGGCTGGAACAGACAGGGCAGTGGGGGGGAGAACTCTTTCGCCGCATTGGGGTGGCCAATCCGGAAGGACAGAATATGAAGAATTACTTTCCACAGATGGTGCGAGAGGGCTGGCTGACTCTGGAACACATCAGGCCAGGAGAAAGAAACGCAAAGAAGGAGGGCAGATAATGGCAACAGCAGATTTATCCAGGGCGGGGGCGATTCTCGAAGAACTGATCGGACGCGAAAGGGAGTTGCGCGAGTACCGACAGGCACAACTGCGAGGGCTGGGCCTTGTGGCACATGATCCGGGAGAGGTGGAATCTCTGGCGAGAACATTGCAGGCGCAGCGCGACGCGGCGGAGGCCGGGCTTTCGTTCGAACTGGTCAACACGCGTTACGAGACGATCGGCGGTGATCCGCTGACGATCCTGTATCTCGGAGAGACCAACACTTGTCGCTTCACGGTGGAGGCGGCTGGCTCATCGTTGCAGGGTGCCGTGATTCGGATGGACTGGAAGGCGATTCTCGGGAGCGCCACAAATGAAGAGGCCCTGAAGTACATCCCTCCAACCGGCTGGACGGCAAAATTTGTTAAGCAGGGCCAGTCGCGATATTGGGAGCTTACCAACCCGGATGGTAACGCCTCGTCGGCGGTCTTTGTTATCGAAAACATCAAGATGCAGGCCGACGCAAAACCGGAGATCAGGGGACTGGAGGTTTCCTGGAAGATCAGTGGGAACAAATTCAAAAACCAGACAATCAATGTGCAACTGGCGCTGCTGAGCGAAGGCCTGACCAGCATGACGGCGATTGCGGCAAGCTGCTGCGCGCCGCCGGATGCGTCGGCCTGGAATGTCCTGCAGAACAACCACCAACTGACCGTGGACTATAAGCAGCCCGACGAGGTGTTCATCAATCCGGGTTCTCCCCTGACGATCAGCAATCGGCTTTGGTTCTATCTGTCCAATACCAGCACGACGGAGGTGATCGCCAACAAACAGACTATGTTCCAGATCAGCTTTCGCACGGGCGAAGGCCATCAGGCGCTGGATAAATCCGACTCGACAGCCAAGCTTGAGATCGTCGGTAGTGGCTCCAACTGGACGATCAGTGAATCCACTGACGCCGGCCTCAAAGTCTGGACGCTGAGGCGACAGGGCAACAGCCTGTTCGACGCGGGCGAGGTGGTGACGCTGCAGTTTTCCGGGCTCAGCCCGAATGAAGGGGGAATGACCGCCATTGATGTGGCCTACTTCAATTTTCCCGACCACGCCAATGGCTCAATGCCGATCCGGGTCCACAAGCGATATCCCGAGGCTGCGATTCTTGAGGTGACCTATCCGCCGCCCATCGCCGCCGAGACCACGACGGAAAAGGCGGAGATTCAGTGGAAGGTGTTTGGCGGAGTGCCGAGTCTGCTGTCATACCCGGATGGCTGGGCGCTCTCCAACCTGCCAGCGGTCGGAAAACACTCATGGGACATTGGTTCCAACGGCAGCGTGCGGTTCCTTTCTCTGCGCCTCACCGACGGCGCTCCCGCGCAGGAACGGATTCTGGCCGAGCGAATCCTGACGACGGCCCAGTATGTTGGGCCGTGCGGATTCGGCGCCAACCTCGGCTTTTACGTGCGCTACCTTTTTCTCGATCCGCCACGTCCGGATTACGATAATTTCTGGGTGACGATTACGGCTTCCAAAATGGTTTTTCGGGGCGACTATTTCGATTGGGACGGTAAGAATTACTATCGGAGCCGCAAATTCGAGGCGACATATCCAATCTCCATACGGAAAATGCCCAGGCGGTTTCAGTATTACGACGGTCCCACGCTCGAAGAGTGCGAGTCCGACTATCAGGTGATCTCTAATGACGGGAAGTTAACGGGGAGGTACTTCATCACCAGAAGCGGCGCGCTGAATATGACGCCGCAGAAAGAGCAGAATAATATGTTCTGGGGCGGGGGCCAGATTGTTGGCGATCACAAGGAGTGGAAGCCCAACAACTGGGTGGTTGGCGGTGGCGAATGGGTGACAGTACGTCGCGAGACAATCACGTTACCGCAAATCTGTTTCTACGAAGTTTCGGTTCAGGTTACCAACTCAACTGAGGGCGGTTACCTTTCAGCAAAAGAGTGTGGGTTATGATGAAGAAACAAACAAACGAAGCAGGTTTGGAAGCTCGCTCAGTGGTGGGAGACGCTCTTAGCGAGAGCTTGCGGTTCGAAATCCGGAATCTGGGCGAAGTGGTGGCAGGCCAGCCGTCCGACCGATTCGATCGCGCTGTGTACTTGTCCAGAGCCGCCACGCGGAATCGGTTGCTGATTCGGATCTCGACAGTCAGAAAGGTCAACCTGCAGGGTTTCGCGTTCGATCTGCCTTTGTGGATGATCACCTTTGATCCTAGCGGCCAAAACTTCAAAATCGTGATGCCGACGGGCTGGACGAAAGAATTCACCCCCCAAGAATGTTGGAGATTTGTGGCTCCGAAGAGCCTGAAAGAGTGTGAAGCAGGCAGTCACTTCTCATTCATCGTGGAAGGATTCAGCGCCGCTTCGAATGCCGCAGCCGAAATGCGCTACCTGCTGATCATGTTCACGACGGCGTCCTTGGGAAATTGGCGCCAGGACAGGGTTGTGCCTGTGTTCGCGCCGCCGGGCGATGGCGGCAAGCTCATACGCGGGATTGTGGATGCGGGCAGCGCCTTGTTGACGGGCGAGACGTACAACGTGACGCAGAACAAGGATGAGGTGTGGGCGCCGTACAAGCAGCGCAATGACATGTTCACGAACAGTCAAGGCGGCATCAGCATCGTGAATCGTCTGGGTTTGTTCGTCGGCAACATTCAGCCCAAGGCGATCCCGAAAAGACCAGATTCCGCCTTGTACATTGCCATCGGATGGTGGATGAACATGAGTGGCCTCCCGCAACTGGTACTAGTCGGAGAGAGCAAAACCAAATGGGCGATCGAGGAGAGCCAAACCGCGACCAACCTGCCTTACTGGCGGATCACGCCTCTTGGGGCGAACTTCTTCGACAAGGACGAAATCGTGTCGCTGAGGTTCGAGGGCATCTGTCTGGACGATCAGCAGGGGCCGAGCTCTTTTCTCGTTGGTTATGCCGGGCTTCCGGGTGGTGACTTCGGATGTCTGTCCTGTCCGGTGAATCGGGTCGAACCTGCGCCGACAATCCTGGCGACGAATCAGCCGATCATCCTCAATGGCATCAGTTCGGAGAACGTGAAGTGCGAATGGGACACATTCGGGGGGAAGGTCACCACCACAACCCATATTCAGGGTCTATCCAACCGGTATGATGAGAAGTCGCGAAAGGGCAGTATGACGGCGACGCTCAATGAAGGACACACGAGGGCCACTGGGAGAACCACAGTGGTCAACGTGAAGGTCACCAATAGTTCATCAGGCCGGAGTACGGAGCGGGTTCTGGCATCTTATGAAGACCTCAGGGAACTGGGATGGGGGAATCGGTTTGGGGTGTACAGTGAAATGAAGGCCAAGGAGTTCGAAAAGGTACATCTCATCATTACACAAAATCAGTGGTGGATACGTGCCAGGAAGAATGGGGAGTTGTACGAAGCCGCTTATTCAATTTCGTCGTGGCCAGGCCCGACCCTGGTGTCGGTGCCCGGAGGGGGTAAAGAAATAAAGTCCTATGTCGGTTTTAAAGACGACCACCCCTATCGCCCGACAACGATGTCTTTGTACACGTCGGGTGACAAGAAGAGTTATCGTCTGGATACACCTTCTATTCTCGAGGCTTGGCGTAAGGCACGCCTGGTGGCTGGGGACGGGGCCGTTGCAGAGATCACAATGGAGTGGGCCCAGAATACGCTTCCTCTTACGCTGATTGACAGCCTGCCTCCTATTTAGACCGGGCTTCCAGCTCTAAGTGCGGGATTGGCTGGTGATCAGCGTTGAGCGCAATCCGCGCCGGTCTTTTCTTTTGCTTGGCTTCTTGTCGAAGCTTATTGGCTTATGAAAAGCTGAGCAGCGCGCGAATTTTCCGTTGATGGCTGCGCGAGACGGGCAGCTTCATGCCGTTGGCCAATTCCGCCCACAGCTCTCCTTCTTTGGGACGAGAAAGGGCAGTGATCGCCGCCGTTCGCACGATGCTGTTGCGATGCAGCGGCTGAAACGTTTCCGGGTCGAGCCGTTCCAGCAACCGCGCTAACGAAAGCTCGCAAATCGCTTCTGCTCCCGCGCCAAAATACACACAGGTGTAATGATCCAGACTGACAAAACAGAAGATGTCTTGCGCCTCAACCAGTCGCAACCGGTTGCCCTGTTTGACTGTCAACTTGCGCAAAAAGCCCTCGCCGTTTCCTCTTGTGGCAAGCTGCGCTTCCAGTGCGCGCAATCGTTCTTCATCAGCGACGCGTTCCAATGCGTGTGACAACGCCTGATGAAAACGCTCTGCTGTAAATGGTTTGAGCAAGTAATCACAGGCGTGGGTCTCAAATGCGCGAATCGCAAACTGGTCATACGCGGTCTGAAAAATGACTTGAAATGGGCGTTGTTCGAATTGCTGCAAAACCTCAAATCCGTTCAACCCCGGCATTTCAATATCCAGCAATATCACATCCGGCTGAAAGGCGCGGATTCGTTCAACCGCCTGTAACCCGCTTTCAGCCTCTTCCAGCAAAAACTGTCGCCCAAACTGTTCGGCATAGCGCCGCAGGCGTTGGCGCGCCAACGCTTCATCATCCACCAACAAAATGCGCTTCACGCTAGTCAATGCGTTCTCCTGTGAAATAGAAACCGGCAACTGTTCGGCCTTCGTCATCGCTGCCGATCGTGAACTGATGGCGACCCGGGTAGAGAAGTTCCAGACGCGCACGTGTATTGGCGAGGCCCACGCCTTGATTGGCGACTTGAGTCTGATAACGGCTGCCGGTGTTAGTGACGCGCAAAAAGAATAGGCGTGGAGTTGGGGCAGATTGGGAAACGGACTGAGACGCGGGTTGAGAAACAGATTGGGAACCGGGTTGAGAAGCGAGTTGAGGAGCCAATTGAGGAACAGATTGGGAACCGGGTTGAGAAGCGAGTTGAGGAACAGATTGGGAACCGGGTTGAGAAGCAGATGGAGAAGCGGATTGGGTGTTGACGATTTGAATTTCAACTTTGCCCCCTGTCACTGAGGGCGCGATTCCGTGTTTGACGGCATTTTCGACCAGCGTTTGCAACATCAAGCTCGGTAAATAGATTTGGTCTGATTCTGCCGGAGCTTGCATAGAGAATTGCAGCCGCGCGCCAAATCGCAGTTGTTCCAATTCCAGATAGGCGCGGACGATTTCCAGCTCGGAACTCAGCGAAGCCGTTTTTAAGCCGGAGTTGGCAAGAATTTGCCGGTAAAGTTCAGAGAGTTTGTAAGCGGTTTCTGCCGCGTGTTCCTGCCGCGACTCAATCAGCTCAGCCAGGCTGTTCAGCGCGTTGAACAGAAAATGGGGACGCATCTGATTTTCCAGCGTGTGATAGCGCGCTTCGGCGGCAACAGCACGTAGCGCCAAGGATTCTTCTTGAGCGCGGCGATAGGCAAAATAAAGCGTAAACCCGGTTGCGATTAGTCCGCTGAAAATCAGGATCGAAAAGAACGAGGGCTGTGCCTGCGAAGGTGTATATCGCAAGCCGGGAAAAAATGAGACCAGCCAG
>JAEUQO010000014.1 GCA_016789605.1 Acidobacteriota bacterium | reverse complement strand
GCCGCCGCCAGTGGCGCAAGCACGCCAACCACCGCCACCAACCCATACACCCACCAGGGTACGGCAAAGCTGTTGATGTCAAAATTCAGAAAGACCGCCAGATAACGACACAGCGCGCGGCTGCCCAGCATACCCAGCGGCACGGCCACCACCAGCGCGGCCAATCCCAACAACAACGCCTGGCTGAAATAAATGCGCGCGATTTGCCAACGCGTCGCACCGATGGTTTTCATCACGCCGATTTGCCGAATTTGCGCCGCCATCAACGCCGTCAGCAAATTGACGACGATGATGCCGCTGAGTAAAAGCGCAAACAATCCGAAACCCGCCATTGCCAACAGCAGCAACCGCATCAGATCAGAGTGCGGATGTTTGCCCGGCGCAGGCACATCCAGGCGGCGTACGGCGTGCCCTTGTTGTTCCAACCACTGTTTGACCTCAGCGGCGATCTCGCGAATGTGCGCTTCGTCAAAACGATTGCCCGTCACGACCAGATTCAGCCGATCCAGAAAGGCGCTTTCGCCAAGTTGCGCCAGCGTTTCCAGCGTGATGTAGCCGTACACGATGTTTTCCATGCGCGCTTGCGCCTGACCGACATCTTTGACCGAACCGCTGACGCGCAACGGTTGTTCCTCTCCGTTTGTCGTTCTGACGGTCACGGTGTCGCCGATGCGGGCTTTGGCGACTTGCAACGCATCGCGTTCGATCAGGATTTCGCCGCGCGCCGGAGGCCACGCGCCCGCTTGCGGTTGCAAGGTGCTGACGCGAATGTCTCCGTAATCTTTCACGACAAACAGTATCAGACCGCGCCATTGCACCGGCCCGGTTTTGATCCGGCCTGAAACGATGCGGCGAGCTTCGGCCTCGGCGATGCCGGGACGCGTGACAATTTCGCGCAACAGCGCATCGTCAAGCGCATCGGTCGCCAACGTGAACGACGCCGGATTGGTCGCCAGATACCCCTGGTCCAGTTCGCGCGTCAAAATGGCGTAACTCGACAACACCGTCGAAAACGCCGCAATGCCCAACGCAATCGCCAACACGACCAGAAACGTGCGCGTGCGTTCCAACCAAAAATCGCGCAGCACTTTTTGCCAATGAGTAGACATCACTTCCCTCCTTCGCGCGTGTCTCAGCTACGCGGTGATGACGCCGTCAACCAATGCGATTTTGCGATCAATAACATCGGCGATTTCACGTTCGTGCGTCGCGATGACAACGGTCGTGCCGCCATCCGCCAGCTTGCGCAACAACTGCAACACAGCGCGCGAAGTCTCGGAATCCAGATTGCCGGTCGGTTCGTCGGCGATCACAATGGGCGGATCGTTGGCCAGTGCGCGAGCAATCGCGGCCCGTTGTTGCTGTCCGCCGGAAAGCGTCGCGGGCAATTTGTCTGCCTGTTCGGCGATGCCCATTTGCGCCAACAAATGCAATGCGTGGGCGCGGCGCTCTTTGGCGGGTCGCACACGGCAAAAATCCATCGGCAGCATGACGTTTTCGGCGATGGTCAGCGTCGGCAACAACTGAAAGAACTGAAACACCACGCCGACGGTTTTGCCGCGCCATTGCGCCAGCGCATTTTCGGCGACGCGATGCACAGCAGCGCCTGCCACAATGACTTCGCCCTGGCTGGGGCGATCAATGCCGCCGATCAAATTCAGCAGCGTAGATTTGCCGCTGCCCGATTTGCCGGTCAGCGCGACAAATTCGCCCGCGCGGATATCCAGTTGAATGTCGCGCAACGCCTGAAACGCGCCCGCCGGTGTGTCGTAATGTTTGCCGACACCGCGCAAAGCAATCAGCGGCGCGGTCGTGGTTTGTGCGGATGATTCCATCTCTTCTTTCCTCTCACGGTAGCCAAACAGAAACTGACGGTTCAGAATCTGTTGTCTGAAACGGTGCAAGCGATCTGCGGTCAGGCGTGGCACAGTAGGGTGGGAACCTGACGCCGTCAATTTGCGTTTGCAGTTACCGAACAAAGAGGAGCCTTATGTCCATAAAATCCGCCGCCGATTCGCCAGCACGCAAACCAGACCGTCGCGCGCAACGCACGCGTGATGCGTTGGGCGATGCCTTGATCACCTTGATGCGCGAAAAGCCCTTTGACACGATCACCGTGCAAGATGTGCTCGATCTGGCGGGCGTCAGCCGTTCGACGTTTTACACGCACTTTCGCGACAAGGACGATTTGTTCCTGAGCGATGCTGATGAATTCTTTCAGCACATGGCCAATTTGCTGACGATGACCGGCGAACGGTCAAACCGTGTCGCGCCAGTGCGCGAGATGTTCGAGCACGTGGCGCAGATTGGCGAGCTATATCACGCAATGGTTGAGTCGGGAAAACTTCAGGCAGCGATGGAACTGGCGCAAGAGCATTTTGCGCGCGGCATCGAACGACGGCTGAGCCAGCTTTCGCCTGCTCATGCTGCGCCTTCAGCCAGCCGCACGTTGTTGGCCCAGGGGTTTGCCGGTGCGATGTTTTCGATGATGTCGTGGTGGCTGGCGCACAATCAACCGTCGGCTCCGGCGGAGATGGACAACGCCTTTCATCAGATGGTGTGGGCAGGCGTAACCGGGATGGGCAATTTGCCAACGGCGCAGCAAGGTTGAATCAACCGCAACAACAAACAACAAACGGGCAGCCGACCTGATATGCCGGTCGGCTGCCCGTTGCATTTTTCCGTCAAGACAACCTTACTGTTGCGGATTGACGCTGCTCACCGTGCCATTCGTTGTCGTCAGACCTTTGCTGACCAGAATGGCGACTTCGACGCGGCGATTTTGCGCGCGACCTTCGCGGGTGGTGTTATCCGCCGCCGGACGCGCTTCGCCAAAGCCCAACGGCGTGACGACGCGACGCTGCGAAATCTCGTGGTTTTCGATCAAATAGCTCATCACGGCTTCCGCGCGTTGCTGGCTCAGACGGCGATTGAGCGTTTCGTTGCCATCAGCCGAAGCGAATCCGGCCACCTGAATGACATAGCCCTTTTCGTTTTTGGCTTGAGCGGCGATTTCGTCCAAAGCAGCCTTGGCTTCTTCTGAAAGTTTGGCGCTGCCGACTTTGAACGTGATGTTGATGGTTTTGGCGGCATCGTATTCATCCAAAGACGAAATCCGATTGTTCAAGCTTTCGCCGGTTGCTGTGATGCGTTCGTTGGCGCTGTTGGCTGCGGCCATCGCTTTGTCAGCCGTTTCTTGCGCAGCACGCGCACCGCCGTTGGCCGTGTTGGCCACTGCCGCTAGTTCATCAATCTGGCCAGACAGCCGCTTGGCGTTTTCTTCTGATTGCGTCAGGCGGGTTTCAGCGCTGCGCACGCGGCCTTCGACCGGCGTCACCACCGAAACGACAGAATTGGCGACACGCAATTCCGTCTGTGTGAATTTGATTTCTTCTGCGACCAACGCGCCAGCGTCATTGCCGCGTCCTTCGATTTCAACGGCTAGGCCGCGCGACAAATCAGCCGCTTCATAGCTTTTGGCGCCGCGAAAAGGATTGCTCTTGCGTTCCTTGATCTTGGTTGAACCGCTGACGCTGACTTGATAGGTCGTCCCTTTGTAATCACGTACCAACAAGGAATCGGCTTCGCGTTCCAAAATCACGCCGCTCAGCTTTTGCTTTTGCCCGACGGGAACTGTGACGGCAGATACCGATTGGCTTTGCGCACTCTGCGTTACCGGTTGTTGTGCAGAGACCGACACGGCCAAAGCTGCGGCGGCCAACAGGGTGGATAGCGATTGAGATGATTTGACGAGTTGCATATGTCTCCCTCCAAAAAGCGTACTGTGTTGGGGGTTGAACTGTTCGTCCTCGTCTATCGCAAGCAATGTGCCAACAGCGTCAATCAGTGATTTTGCTGCCCGGAAACAACGAGACGATGCGCGTATCTGCAAGCGAGGCAATTGAGTTACAGCATTTTCGCCCGTGCCAAGTGGTTTCGGCTGAAGCGCAAGACGCAATTTCGTTTGCATAAAAACGATACAACCGCGCAAACAAGCGTACGGCTGCACCTGTCTTCCCCGCATACATTGCACGGTCAAAGCCAGATTTTCTTGTAATCGGATGACGGCTTGCGGCGTCTCTTGCGGCATTGATCAGAATTGCAAACAATGAGTTGCGCTCAACACAATTCCACCGCTAGCAAACGCATTATCTGGCAGAGCAATGACACTTCCCGGAGGATCAACCATGATTTTGAATTTGCGCCGCATTTCGCTTCGTTTCTTTGCCGCCGTAATGGCGAGCGTCCCTTTCACCCTGACTGGCGTGGCGCAACAACGCGCGTTGTCAGCCGATGATTATGCGCGCGCCGAAAAGTTCATGGGCTACAACACAGGACCGCTGGTCTTGCGCGCAGGCGTACGCCCCAACTGGCTGGCCGACGGCAGATTCTGGTATCGCATCACGACCGAAAACGGCGCGGAGTTCCTGCTGGTTGATCCCGTGAAAGGCACGCGCGTTCCGGCGTTCGATCACGCCAAACTGGCAGCGGCATTGTCAGCCGCCGCCGGTACCACATACGAAGCGGGCAAACTTCCCTTTCAGCAAATCGAATTTGCCACGGACGGCAAAGCAATTTCCTTTGTGGTTGAGCGGCGGCGCTTTACCTGTGACGTGCAAGGCAATCAATGCACCGCAACAGAATTGCCCGGCGGCGCGCGCGCCGCGGGCCAACCACGCGGCAGAGGATTTGGCGCAAGCGCGATGGCGATGTCGCCCGACGGCAAACGCCTGGCCTTCATTCGCAATTACAATTTGTGGGTGCGTGAAATCGCCACCGGCAAGGAAACGCAATTGACGACGGATGGCGTCAAGGAATTTGGCTATGCCACGGACAACGCGGGTTGGACGAAAAGCGATAACCCGGTCGTAGCCTGGTCGCCCGATTCCAAAAAGATCGCGACCTTTCAGCACGATGCGCGCGGCACCAGTGAAATGTATCTGGTCACTACCGTGGCCGGTCCGCCCAAACTCGAAGCCTGGAAATATCCGCTGCCCGGCGATGCCAAGATTTTCATGATCGAACGCGTCATCATTGATGTAGACAACGCCAAAGTGACGCGGTTGAAAATGCCTGCTGACGCGCATCGTTCGACGCTATGCGATCACATCGTTTGCGGCGGCACCTGGGCAGACGTGCAATGGGCAGCAGACAGCGCACAACTCGCGTTCGCTTCGGTTTCGCGCGACCGCAAGCAAGTCACGTTGCGTATCGCCGATCCGTTGACGGGCGCAGTGCGCGATGTGCTGGAGGAAAAAGTCGCCACCTTTTTTGAATCCAGCGCCGCGTCCAGCGCGGGGCGTGTCAATTGGCGCTATCTGTCAGCCTCCAATGAAATCCTCTGGTATTCGCAACGCGACGATTGGGGGCAGCTTTACCTGTACGACGCGCAAACCGGCAAGCTGAAAAATCAGATCACAACCGGCGCGGGCAACGTCACGCACCTGTTGCGCGTGGACGAAACGAACCGCCAGCTTTACTTCCTCGGCGTCGGCAAAGAACAAGGACGCGATCCCTACTTCCGCCACTTCTATCGCGTCGGATTTGACGGCAAGGGCTTGCAGTTGCTCACCCCCGAAGACGCCGATCACGACATCACACTGGCGCCGTCGGGCCAGTATTTCACCGACAGCTATTCCAAACCGGACGTGCCGCCCGTCGCCGTGTTACGCGCTATCACCGGCAAACTGATCACGACGCTGGAAAAAGCCGACATCTCGCGCTTGCTGGCCACCGGCTGGCAACCGCCGCAACCGATCACCGTCAAAGCGCGTGACGGCGTGACGGATCTATACGGCTTGATGTACAAACCGACCAGGCTCGATCCGAACAAAAAATATCCGATCATCAATAACCTTTATCCCGGACCGCAAACCGGCAGCGTGCGCGGACGCAGCTTTTCTGCCGAACGTGGCGATCAACAGGCGCTGGCCGAACTCGGTTTCGTCGTCGTGCAAATTGATGGCATGGGCACGCCGTGGCGTTCCAAGAGCTTTCACACCAAGTGGTACGGCAATATGGGCGACAACACGCTGCCCGATCAGGTCGCAGGCATGAAACAGTTGGCGCAAAAATATCCGTGGATAGACATTGAACGCGCGGGCATTTACGGTCATTCGGGCGGCGGCAACGCGACGGCGACGGCGATGTTCAGTTACCCGGACTTTTTCAAAGTCGGCGTCGGGCAGGCAGGCAATCACGACAATCGCCTGTATGAAGACGACTGGGGCGAAAAATGGCAGGGTTTGCTGGTGCGCAACGCGGACGGCTCGACGAATTACGACAACCAGGCCAATCAACTGATGGCCAAAAATCTGAAGGGCAGGCTGCTGCTCGCGCACGGCACGATGGACAACAATGTGCCGCCTTACAGCACGTTGCTGGTCGTGGATGCGCTGATCAAAGCCAACAAGGATTTCGATCTGATTATGTTCCCCAACCGTGGGCACGGTTTTGGCAATGAGTCGTATATGGTGCGCCGTCGTTGGGATTATTTCGTGCGGCATTTGCTGGGCGTCGAACCGCCCCAAGGGTACGAACTGCACCCACCTGCGCCGCCAGCGAACCTTCTGGGCTCAGGTGACTAACATAACCACTGGCTAAACAAAAAGCGGGAGCACGTACTCTGTCAGGGTACGTGCTCCCGCTTTTTTGTGTGAACTTGCCGTTTGGCTATTTCGGCAATTTGTCGCCGCGTTTGACCAGTACGCGTAGGATGCCTTTTTCATCGCGATGGAAAATGGCGACTTCGCTGGTTCTGATCTGCCCATAAAACACGATTTCGCCGCGTTCGTTGATCGAAGGCTGGGTGAACTGGTTGAAAGTTTCCATCGGCGATTTCGCGCCGGGGATTTTCTCGTCTACCAGAGCAACGGTTTCGATGCCTTTGGCGGTTTTCAAAAACACGCCTTGCATACGTCCGCCCAGTTTGCCGATGAACGCGATGTCGCCGCGCGAATTCATCGCGGGAGACAAAAAGTCGGTGAAGATCAGGCCGGTTTTGCCGATTTCGTCACCGCTCTTGGCCACGACTTGCACCGGGCCCGTGCCTTTGAAAAACAGCGCACGCACCGCGCTGGGGCCATCGGTAAAGCCAGAGAAAACGACTTCGCCTTTGTTGTTCAACGAAGGCGCGCGATTGCCAAACCCGATGAAATTCGAGCCTGGAATCGGCGACGGTTTGCCGACGATGGCCACCAATTCAACGCCCGTGGGCCGCGCAACAAAGATCGCGCTGCGGTCGCCGATGCGCTGCATAAAGGCCACTTCGTTGCGCTCGTTGATCGGCGACGGGTAGAAGTGTTCCGAGAACGTGCCTTCTTCGTTGTTGCCGATACGCTGGCCGCTGCGCACGACCAAACGCAATTTGCCGCCTTCGACCAGAAACAGACCGCGTCCGTCGGGGTCGCTGTAGGTGCCGATGAAGGCCGTCACGCCCTTGCTGTTGGTCGTCGCATTGGCGACGCCGCTGAAATGCGACGGCATGGCGGGAACTTCTTCGCCCAGTTTGACCAGACTCTTCAGCCCTTCCGCTGATTTCAGATATAACGCGCCATAGCGCGGCGCACGGTCAACATTTCCCAGCGCATCAGGCGTTGACTCGGCAGGCATCGTGGATGAGCCGGGCGCTTTGCCAAAACCCGCGTAAAAGGTCAGTTCGCCGTTGTCATTCAACGCGGGCAAACTGAACCCAAACACCGGTTCAGGCAAATTGGTCGCCTTTTCGCCTTCGCGCGTCACTTGCCACGTGCCGTCCGCTTTGCGCAAGAAAACGGATTGGCCAGAGTTGTTCGGCGTGCCTTCGGCAATGTACAGCGCGACAAACGCCACATCGCCTTTGTTGTTGATCACTGGATAGCGGAAATTTCCGAATTCGTCTTTGCCCAGCGGACGAACCTCAGGCGGTTTGTCACGGTTGACGCGGGGAGTGACAGCAACCGGCCCGTCATCCTGTTCGGCTTTGGCAGGCGCAGGCTTTTTGTCCTGCGCGGATTGCGGCTGTGCTCCGGCGCGAAACACGCCCAACAGCAAGACGCCCAAAACCAGCGCCGCAAAAATTGTGAACTGACGATTACGCATAGTGCTATGACCTCCGAAATGCGAGCCGATGGCGATGGGTCATTGCTGACCACCGGCGCGAAAATGTTTGCGAGAAGAGTCGCCGAAAGGGTGAAGAAAAAGCGGGGGCGAAACGTTAGCTTGCCTTCGTGTTTGCCTGACCGGTGAGTCGGTCGGCCACGATCAGTTATCGTCTGAAATCAGGTGGCAATCAGGACGCACTCAGGGCATATGTGATGGCGCCTTCTGCCCATTCGCGGAAGTCGCGGCGAAATCCTCTGAGGCTGTCTACGATCTTGCCATTTTTGTCGAAAATGAATGTTTGGGGAATCGGTGCGCGCGGGTCATCGCCATTGGCGCGATTGAATTGGAAAAACATATCGCGCGACGAAAACCCGATGCGGTAATCCATGGAAAATTGCTGGGCGAACATTTGCACACGGTCGCGTTCCATTTGCGGGTCTTCGACCGTTAACCCGACGATTTCAACGCCTTTGTCTTTGAACTGTTTGTGCAACGCCACCAGATCGGGAATTTCGCGACGGCACGGTCCACACCAGGTCGCCCAGAAATTGACCAGCACGACCTTTTTCTGCCCGACCAGGTCTGCAAATTTCACCGGGCTGCCGGTCAGCATCGGCAGATTGATGTCATTAACAGCAGTATCGAGCGCGCCGGGCAGTTTGCTGGGCGGTTTGTAACTTTTGACCGCCGGGCTGCTGTTTTCCACGACGCTCTGCTGTCCGCAAGCCAGCGACAAAGTGACCAGCAACAACAAACACATTGTTAGGGAAAAGCGCAGCGGAGAATACATCCTGCGGCGAGATAAGGCGTGAAAACGATCCATGCAAACTTTCTGCTTTCGTAACTGGATTTGGCGTCCGCCGAATGCGAACTGAGCACGTATGATAGCTGTCGCGCCACGGGTTGACAACCACAGAGTTACGCTGCGCTGCGTCTCCTAGATCGGTCGCCACTTGGCGGTACGGATTGGCCACAGAGCCACGGAAGCTCAGAGAAATGCCTAGAAACCGCTGTGGCTCTGTGTCTCCGTGGCTCCCTCCATCCACGACCGGCAAAATCTTTGTCGGTTAATTGATCAGATGACGGTTAAAACCGAGCGCAACCAGTTCTTCAAACGCCTGCCAGATGTCGGCGGGAATCTCTTGCGGAATCTGAAAACCTTTGGCCGGATAGTCGCGAATCCGCTGCAAATCGCCCACCATAATGTTGATCACCAATTCTTTGGGCAGATGCGCCACGGGATAATCTGCAAACGCAATCGGCGGCGAAGTCACCAGCACCGGTTTGTTTGGCCAGTTTTGGGCAAATGTGGCATACGCCCGCCGCTCCATATACGGCTTTTGCACCAGAATGATGCGCGCCGGATCAAGGCCACGCGCCGCCAGAATTTCGCGGCTGAAGCGCACGTTTTCGCCCGTATTGGTCGAACGCGGTTCAGTCAAAATGGCGTCTTCGGGCACACCTTTTTGCCGTGCGATATCAGCAAACGTTTCAGCTTCGGGTTTGGTGAACATTCCGCTGGTCAACGCGCCGACATTCCCTGACAACATCAGCCGCGGAGCCCAGCCTTGCAGGTATAAATCCGCCGCGTATTCGGCGACCCGCAAATCATTGCTGCCCAGCGCCAGAATCAGGTCCGACTTTTCGAGTTGATGATTGAGGTGGTGGTAATCCCAGATTTTTTGTGCGAGTTCATCAATGCGTGCTTCATTCATGCCGTCAGCTTACCAAGCACACATCAGAAATTCACCTTCAAACCGAACTGAATCACACGCGAATCGCCCGCCGACGTAATCGTGCCGAACGCGGCATTGCCGACGACACCGTTCGGATTTGCCAGCGGCGGCGTATTCGTCAGGTTGAAGATTTCGGTGCGGAATTCGACGTTGCGCGTTTCGCCAAACGTCGTGCGTTTGATGAAGGCGATGTCTGCCGTGCGATAGCCGGGGCCGCGCACCGGATTGCGCGACGCCGTGCCCAGCGTGAATTGCGGCGCGACCGCGAACGCCGATGTGTCAAACCAACGCGCGGTTGTGCGTTCGCCAGCAGGTAACGTCGGATTGCGCAGCAAGTTCGGGCGCTGCGTGCCGAAGCCAGCAAAAGCGTTGAAGTTCGTAATTTGCGTGACTGGAAGCGGCAAGCCGGATTGCAACAAGACCAAGCCTGTCACGCTCCAACCGCCGAATAGCTTGTCGGCGACGCCTTTGAAACGCACTGGCAATTCGTAGGTAAAACTCGACACGAAGACGCTCGGGAGATCGCCCGTCGAAACGTCACGTTCAAGCGCACGATTGAAACTGTCGGCCACGGGGAAATTCGCCACCGGCCCGGTGACAATGGAAGCGTCGAAGACCGAGCCAGCGTCATCAATCAGCTTTGAGCGCGTGTAACTCACCAGATACGACAAGCCGCGCGTCAGCCGCTGTTCGAGCTTGGCTTGCAGCGCGTGGTAGCTCGTGTTGCCGACGTTGTTGCGGTAAAGACTGACCGTCGTGAAGCGCGAAAACGGGCGCAGCAACTGCGCGCGCGGAATCGTCGGGTCGCCAATCGAAGACGAGCGCGGAAGCTGACCGAAATACGGATTGGTGATTTGTTGCAACAGCGCGTTGCCTTGCGCGAGTTGTTCGACGGTGAGTTGGTTAATGTTCGTGTCGGGAATGCCTACGTGGGTGATTTTTGAGCCAGCGTAAGCGACTTCGGCCACGATGTTCGGCGTCAGTTCGCGCTGCAGCGCCAGGTTCCATTGCTGCGCGTAGCCGCTGCCCAGATCGCGGTCTACAGCAAAAACGCCTTGGCCCAAACCGGCGTCAGGCGTCAGGCCAAGCGGCTGCACGTTTGGCCCGTCAGCCAGCTTGAATGCTGCGGTGAAGCCATCCAGCGAGCGTTGCGTGACGGTTTGAATGAACGGGAATTGCGGGATCGTGAACGGCGTCGTGATGCCCGCCTGTTCCTGCCACACCAAACCGTAACCCAGCCGCAGCACGGTCTTTTCCGTGAACCGATAGGCTAAGCCCAGACGCGGCGCGAAGTTGAGTTTGTGCAATTCGCGTGCAGTTTCAGGAAAGCCATTCTGGCCCAGATATTCGAGTTGCTGCGTTTGGAGATTAAACACCGCGCCTTGGTTTTCGGCTTCGGTCGAAGGAAAGTTCAGCGTGTAACGCAGCCCTGCATTGATCGTCAGCCGTGAATTCAGCTTGAAATCATCCTGCGCGAAAAGCTCCAAAACCTTCGCGCGCGGACGAATCGTTTTCTGCTGCAAATCAATCGAGAAATTGTCGACTTGTCCGAGCAAAAAGCTGGCGAGCGCGTGGCCGGTTTGGCCCGCGAGCAAGGTTCCCGTCGTCGCATTGCCCGGTTGCGTGCCAACGGTGTTCGGCGTACCGCGTGAATTGCTGAACGGCGCGGTGAAGTTAAACAACCCCGTCGGCGAAGGCGGCTGCAAGACGTTGAGTCGTTCAATGCGAAAGTCACCGCCGAACTTGAACGAATGCCGTCCGCGTTGCCAGCCGAGCGCGTCAAAAAGCTGCGTCACGTCGGTGTTGAAGAGCGCATTGGTGTTGGTTGACGGGCCGAGTTGCTGCAAGCCCGCGATGATGAACGTCGGCAGTTGATTTTGAAACGCGCCGTTTTGCGGCAGACCCGGCAGGCCAAGACTTTGCGCGGGCGGCGCATCCAACAGCAGGCCGCGCCGGTCAATCGAACGCCGCGTGTAACCGAAGCGCAGTTCGTTCAACAAGCTGGTCGCAAACACGCGCTGATAATTGCCGACAGCCTGATAGCCCCGACTTTTTTGCACGCCGAGCACGCCTTGCGTCAGGTTGCCGCTGCCATCCGGCAAAGGTGTGACTGGCGTTGCGTCTTCGTTGAAAAACGAGAAGCGCCCGAAAATTTGCTGCCGGTCAGAGAAATGCTGGTCGAGCCGCACGTCGAATTGGTCTTGATTGGTGCGTTCGTTGGCGACGCGGCGAAAGTTGTTCGCGGTGCCGCTAGCGGTCGGCAGCGGATAACGTTCAAGCAGCTTGCGCGCAACCGCGTCGAAATCATTCAACGGAATCACGTTGCCCGCGTACGCGCGGCGGTCCCCATTCTGAGTGACGCGGAAGATTTGCCCGACGCGCGCTTGCACGGTGTTGCCGTTCGTATCAATGACGTTGATCGGTGTGCCGGTGTTCGTCGTCGTCGCCGTCGCGCTGGTTGCCGTCGTTTGCAAAAACAGCGGCGCGCCTAAACTCGACGAGAAGTCTCCGCCGCGTTGCGCAAGCGTCGGCACATTGGAAGTCAGCACGCGTCCGATCAACTGGCGCGTGCCTTGAAAGTCGCCAAAGAAAAAGCTGCGCTCAGGTTTGATTGCCCCGCCGACCGCGAAGCCATATTGATTGCGGCGAAAGACGGGCTTGCTCGGAGTTGCCGCTGTCGCCGGAGCGAACAGATTACGGGCGTTCAGCTTTTCATTGCGCAGAAATTCAAAGACAGTGCCGTGCAATTCGTTCGTGCCGGACTTGGTGGACAGGTTAATCACGCCGCCATTGAAGCGCCCGAACTCGGCGGCTTGCGCGTTGGTTTCGAGTTTGAATTCCTGAATCGCGTCAATGATCGGCGTGAACGCGACTTGGCCGGGTTCGGGTTGCAACGCCGAAATGCCGTCGTAAAGAAATTCGTTGACGCGTGGACGTCCGCCGTTCAAACGCGGCAACGAAGGCCCAGCGGTCGTAGGCGGCGGTGCAGCTACGCCGGGGACCAGCGTAATGAGCGAAAAGAAATTGCGCCCGTTGAGCGGCAAGTCAGTGATGCGGCGATTGGGAATGACCTGGCCCAGGCTGCTGGATTCTGTGCGTAACAAAGACGCGTCAGCGCTGACTTTGATTTCGGCTTTGACGTCTCCGACGGTCAGCGTCACATCTACACGAATGCGCTCGCCAGTCGTGAGCCGCACGCCTTCGCGCACGAAGCGCTGAAAATTGGCCGCGCTCACCGTGATTCTGTAAAGCCCCGGAGCAAGGTTGGTCACGGTATAGAAACCGTCGGTTTCAGTCAGTATGCTGATTTCGTCGTTTGTTTCCGTTCGTGTGATCGTCACGGCAGCTTGCGCAATACCTGCGCCGGTGGCATCGCGCACTTCACCGGTTAATTCTCCTTTGGCCGCTTGCGCGCAAACGGTTTGCGCAAGCCCTCCCCAACAACCAAACAACGTGAAAAGCAACGCCAGGGGGACGCTTGCCTGCTGCCCAAGCCAAATGAACATCGCAGTTTCCTTCTCTCGTTTTGGCGTATCCGCGATGTGGCAAACTGCCTGACAGCAACAGCTCCTCTGAACCTGACGTTGTGCTATCCGCGGATGACCATGACTTCTGTCGCTTTGACCAAGGCGTAAACCGAGACGCCGCTTTTCAGCCCCAGATCGCGGGCCGCGTCGGCGGTAATGATCGAAGTAATGATCTGCCCGCCAATGTCTATGCTGACCTGCGCCAGCAATCCGTCATACCGCACGTCGAGCACGTTGCCCAACAATTTGTTGCGCCCGCTGATGGCCTGCAATCCGATGGGCTTTTTCGGCGTCGCGGCCTTACGGTCAGCGCCTTTGGTTAAACGCTCGATTTCGCTGCGCGGAATGCGGTGATGCCCGCCCGCCGTTTTCACTGATTTGATCTTGCCCGCGTAAATCCACTGTTTCAGCGTGGGATAACTTACACCGGCCAATTGTGCGGCTTCCTGCAATCGCAGTAATTCCATGCGTCTCACTTTCTATACTGTTAGCAACGATTTCTGACAACGAAAACTACGCCTTACTATACGATTCAATATGACTTTTCTTCAAATACACCAAAACCACCTGACCGCCTCAGGTCCTGAGCGTCAGCCCTGTCAAAGACATTTGCACGCAAGAATTAGAAAGTCAGAGACTGAGACGAAAAGCGGGCTTTTTAATGTTAGGAAGCAGATCTAAGCGCCGGGGCAGGCCGTAAATGCCCACGGAAGAAACACAAGTGCCTCGCTCGATTGACTTGCCCAGATTCCCAAACAAACAGCAGTGACGGCGTCATTAATGACTGCTGCATTAATGCCGACACTGCTCATCCCAACCTCACCAATCCCCTTTTCCCCCCAAAGCACCTGTGACAGGTGTCCTTCGACTTTGCCAGAGCCAGATTCTGGCTGTGGGCAGCCCTCTGTCTGGTTTGCTCACAGGCCAAGCTGCGCTCACACCTCAAGTTCTTTAATTCAAACTTTTACTGAAGGAACGACCTTTAACGAAGATCCCCTTTTCGGGAGAGGGTAAGAACCATGAAAAAATCGAATCTCAAAAAAACCTTTGCCGCATTTTCAATGACCGCGCTCGCGCTGACAGCCTCACTGACGCTGGGGATGATGGGAAAATCCGCCGCAAGCGCCAACTCTGAATTAACCACTGCCAACGCGTATGCCGCTTCGGCCAGTGCTGCCGCCGTGCAAACGACCGGCGTGGTGCTGCCTAAAACCAATATTTACGCCCTGAATTCCGATAACACGATTTTTGTGCTGACGCCGGGCGCGGCCAGCTTCACGCGACTGGTGCGGGTCAACAAAGTAAACGGCAATTTGATCGGGCTGGATTTTCGTCCGGCAGATGGCAACGGCAATATGGTTTATGGGCTGACCGACACCGGCAACCTTTACACCATCAACCTGACCGCTGCGCAATTGGGAACGGCAACACAGGTCAGCACCTTGTCGCCACGGTTTGCCGGCGGCTTCCAATCACTGATGGACTTCAACCCTGTGCTCAATGCACTGCGCTTGATTGGCACCAACGATCAGAACTTCGCGCTGGTCAATTCCAGCGGAAATTTGAATGTGACGGCGGTCCAAACAGCAATGAGCTATGCGCCGGGCGATGTGAACGCGGGCACTGACCCGAACATTTCGGGCGGTTCCTATACCAACAACTTCGTCGGCGCACCGAACACGTTGTTTTACGGAGTTGACCATGACCTGGATACGCTGGTCACGATTTCATCGGTTAATGCAACGGGCAGCTCAAATACAGGCGGCGGTTTGTTGCAAACCATCGGGCGCGTGACGGGTCCTGATGGAACCGCGCTGAATTTCGCACCAACGGCGGACCTGGATGTTTACACCGATGCCAACGGAGTCAACACGTTGATTGGCGTTAGCGGTCGCACAATGTTTGCCATTGACCTGGCGCAAATCAATCGCTCGCTGGCGCTGGGCACAACGCAAGCCGTGACGGCCAGGACCGTTTCCATGTCAGAACCCGGCGGCGGATACATTGATATTGCAATTTCTCCGTTTGCCGCACCGACGCCGACACCGACGCCAACCCCGACTCCGACGCCTAAACCGTCACCAACGCCAACGCCGACACCCACTCCGACGCCAACGCCAGTGGTAACAACGCTGCAAGCCGAAGACGCCTTGTTAGGCGGCGGCAGCCGAATCGCCAATGTGCACGCAGGATTCACGGGGCGCGGTTTTGTGGATTACGCCGACAACGTCGCCAATTCGTTTGTGCAATTTTCCGTCAACCAAACGGGCAACCGCACTTTGATCTTCCGTTACGCCAATGGCAGCAACGTCAATCGCCCGTGCGCCGTCACACTCAATGGCACTCCGGTGGGCACCTTGAATTTCACGCCGACGGGCGCGTGGACCAATTGGCGTACGGTCTCAATCACACTGAACCTGGGCACTGCGATGGGCCAAAAAGCCGTGCGTGTGACGTCAACCACCACCGCCGGAGGCCCGAATCTGGATAAAATGGAGGTGCAATAACCGGCTGCCGCGCAGGTTTGAAATCGGTTCAGGAAGTCATTTAGGCCCGATTTTCTGAACCCGGTTGGCTGCGCTTCAGCGATGATGCTGACCACACTTGGCAGGCAAACACTCGCCGACAACGAAATGTCCTGGCGAACGTTAGCCGCAAATCGCCATCATCGTTGGAGCGCCGCCAACCAGTAACCGGGCAACCTCTTTGTCACTCAGTCTTTGTCACTCAGTCTTTGTCACTCAGCCACGTTTCAGCCAATCACAACTACAGCTTCAACAATTGATCGCGCAAAACGCGGGCCTGCAACCGGCTGACATTGAGTTGTTGGTGGTTATGCAAGGTGACGATGTATGTGCCACCGGGTAAGGGACTGATACGGGAAATCTGGCTGACGTTAGCAAGCGCGCTGCGTGACAAACGAACAAACTTGGCCGGGTCCAGACGGGCTTCCAAATCTTTCAGCCGATGCGAAATGGTGTATTGACGATTGTCGGTCGTCGTCAGATGTAACAATTCGCCATCCGCGACAACCGAAGCAACTTGTACCACCGGGATCAGGACAATTTCCTCTTGCTGTCGAATGGGAATGCGTTCGAGAAAGTTTGGCCGAACAGCGGCGTCATATTCAGCCGCAGCGGCTTTTAACTGTTCGGCTTCGCTGATGCGCAAGTCTTCGCGTTCGAGCCGCTCTTGCGCACGATTGAGCGTTTCGCGCAACCGCGCACGCTCAACTGGTTTCAGCAAATAATCCACGGCGTTCAATTCGAACGCGCGCACGGCATATTCGTCATACGCCGTGACAAATGCGATCAGCGGCAGGCGATCTTTTCGCAACAACCGCACCACGCCGAGGCCATCAACTTCAGGCATTTGCAGGTCGAGCAACGCCAGATCAGGTCGCTCGCTTTCAATCAAGGCCACGGCTTCCGCGCCATTCGTCGCCTCTCCGATCAACTCCACATCAGGGAATTCCCGCAACAGCGCCGCCAAAAATGATCGCGCTGGCCGTTCATCATCCGCCACGATAACTCGCAATTTCGTCTCCACGACAGATTCAGCCTCCCGCCACGTTGGCCCAGGCCGGGCGTTCAGTCATCTCTTCTGTCGCAATAAACGATTCGCCCAACGGCAAGCGCAATTCGGCGACCGCGCCTTGCCCAGGCTGACTTTGAAAGCGAAGCGCCGCTGCTGTGCCATAGAAACATTCCAGGCGACGTTCGACATTCGCCAGCCCCACGCCACGTTTGCGACCTTGTGCCAGGGCAATGTCATTCACGCCGACGCCCGTGTCTTTGATGGTAATCATCAGCGCAGGCGCTTTGTCTTGCCCCTCAGACGATGCAGCAAGCCGCGCCGAAACGATGACGCCACCACCCGTACGGCTGGGAGCAATGCCGTGCTTGATGGCATTCTCGACCAGCGGTTGAACAACCAAGGGCGGAATCAGCCGTCCACGCAAATCAGGCGGCACATCAATCACGACTCGCAAGCGCTCTTCAAAGCGCGCGTGTTCGATGGCCAGATAGGATTCGATCAAATCTATTTCTTCGCCAAGACTGACAAACCCTCCGGTCGGCACCCGCAACACTGCGCGTAACAACCCGGTCAATCGCATCAGCGTTTCCAACGCGCGCTCAGGTGCGGTCTGGATTAGATAGCTGATCGTGGTCAATGCATTAAACAGAAAATGCGGATTGAGCTGCGCGCGCAAGGCGCGCAACTCAGCTTCAGTAGCCAATTTGCTAATTTCCTGTTCGCGCAAATTTCGCTCACAACGTTCGTGCGTCACACGCACAGCATCAATGCGCCGTGCCAACATCAAAGCAACGGATTCGAGCAATGCCAGATCATCTGAAAGCAAACGTCGTCCGCCGGACAATTCGCCGATCACCAACGAATAGCGGGGCGCTTCGTGCGTTGGGATCAATAACGTCGCGACGGGTCGTCGCAGCTTCCCGCTGCCGTGGTTGGCGCGTGCACGCGCATCATCGTGGTTTTCGCCGTCCTGGTCAGTCACGCGCACCAATTGACTGGGCAGCAAAAAATCAGCGGCCAGGTCAATCGCGGGTGGGATAGCGCCCGGGTCTTCGTGCGCCAGCCAGCGCACATCGCGAGCGGTCAAGGCATACGCCAGGCGGTCACAAACCTGGCCAAGAATTTCTTGCGGGTTTTCGCTGGCAGCGGCCAATCGCGCAAGTTCATCACGGAGTTGCGGATAATCCACGCGGCGCAACACAACCGCATCAACGAACCAAATGGCTGCACGTCGCAAGTGGGAATAACTCAGAGCCGTGCCAACCCACAGCGCCAGCAAAAGTCCGACCGCCAATGGATCAAGGTCTCCGTTGGCATAGCGTGTATGCAACAGCGGCTCGACCACCAGCACATACAAGCCAAAAGCAACCGTAACCAAGACAACCAGCGCCAACGCCCGCTTCAAGAAGATATCGGCCAAGGCAAATCGGTAATCCTGGTAAAGCATCGCCAGAACGAGTGGCAACGAGGCGTGATGTCCACTCAATTCAACCCACCAGGGGGCGTCTCCGGCAGAGTGCTGGCTCAAGTGCAAAGCTGAAACCGCAAACACAGCCAATGCCACCACCCACACAGCGCGTTTCCACACAGACGAACGACGTGTATAAAGCAATAACGCCACCGCCAAAATGCTAAACCCGAACGTCAGTGTGCGTAACGCTGCGGTTGAGGGCGTGGCGCCAAACACGATGGCATCATAAAACTGCATGCCGCAGGCGGCGGCACTCAAGCCATAGGCAGACAAGGTGATGAAAAAAGCCCCAGTTTGATGAGACATTCCCGTTCCTGCCCGCAACACCGAATGCACCACCACAGCCGGCAAAAACCCCAGTGCCGTAAACACTGCCGCATCCAACCATGGGGACGACGTTCCGACGTGCCAATCACGCACGCCATACATCACGAGCGCTCCCAGATTCCATAACAATCCCAAAGAAGCCGTCAGCAGCAGCAAGCCTTCGGTCGAAAATGTCAGGCGTCGCCCTCCGCTAGAAGTCGCGTATGCACCTTCTCTGGCACGCACGACCATCACCAGCAACATCGCATACAACGCAGCGCCGGTGATAAACCCCAGCAAATTGATTAATGCGGCAACATTGTGTGGATTCATAGGAGGCAAAACGACGGTCATTCTTTCCCAGCGCGGTATGGAAACACCAACAAAAAGGCCACCGCAATCGTAGCCTCACTGACTACGCATTAAGCGGCAGCCTTCCGACAATCGCTATTTGTTGCTGAGCACTTTAACGCGGGCGATAAACGCGCCGCTGTTGTCTTTCAGATTGCTCTCGTTCACGCTCAAAAAGAGTATGCCATTGTGTTTGGCAATAAATTCGGTGGATTTCCCAACATAGACAAAATCGTCGTTATCATCTCCGACAACGGCAATCAAAGCACCTGTTGGGCGGTTCGGAATGAGCTTCCGCGTGTCGTCCTTATTCAAGCCTTCGGGGTCGCTGCGCACATTCTCTCCCAGGTCAATTTCGCCGCTGGCGTTGATCACGACGCGCTGCCCTTTCTGTATGCGAATATCCGTGCTCGTCCAATCGGCCGCCGCCGCAACGCTGACATTTTTTTCTGCCAACGTAGCAATAACCCCGGCTTCATTCTCTGCCGCAGGTCGCGCAGTAGGCGGATCATTGGCGGGAGGCGGAGCCACCTGCTCTCGCGTGCTCGCAGATTCTGTCGGTGGCGCGGTCGTCGCCGGTGGCGTGTTATTGACTTCACCAACAGGAGCAGCTGTAACGCTCCGAGGGGCTGACGTGCCAGCCACAGCGTCATTCGCGTCAAATTCCACACTATCTACCTCTTCAACGGGAATGACGTGCTGCGAAGCCGAATTGCCAATATAAACAACAATCGTAAATTTGCGCTGGCTGTAAGAAATCACCTTGCCTTTCAACACGCTGCCGTCTTTTAACCGAATCGTGTCGGCAAGAGCGGCAGCAGTCGTTGACAAAACAATCGCCAGACTGAACAGCGCTGGGACAAGCAATCTGCGCATCTTCACACCTACCTCCCTATGGCAAGTAAAATCTATTTTGATCTCAGGTTCTGCAAGGGGTTAGCAACACTAGCTTAGCACAAAACAGGCAGGCTGACACAGAAAGCCTTTCTGGCATTTCGTCCACATTTCCAGGACAGTTTTAGGTGTGTAATGAAAGGATCGAAAAAGTTTATGAACAAAAGTTAAAGCAATCTTGACTAGACATAGCCTACTGACTATACTGATTGTGCTGTTGGGTTTCATTCAAAGAAACGAGTCTCTTCCAACAGCGTTCCGCCCGCAAACATAAGGTTAGTTCCTAAAGTTGGTCGCACTTCTGTGACCGTTATTTTTCAATTGCGTAGAGAAAATTTTATCCGCTATTTTGTTTTTTGTTTGCTGGCTCCTTTCGGTTTCTGACGTTTACCTCCCTCCTTCTCCTGCTTGATTCCCACGATGCGACGGTTCGTATCGTGGGATTTTTTTGGCCGGGAATTACCGCTTACAGCACTCAATAAAGTAAAAGAAGGGAGCATCCCTCTATCCGGGAGCTCCCTTAATATTATTCGGGCAATTGCTCAAGTGCCTCGCGAATCAGACCTAGTTGTTTGGCTTAGCAGCCCCAGCAGGAGCTTTCCTCTCAGAAGGAGCCTCGTCCGCAGGGTCAGCTTTCGGCACACGATATCCGTGCCGTGCACGTACAACCAAGTCAGGCACCTTCAGCCCCACTGCAATTGAGCGATACTTGCCATCACGTTGTTCATTGGAAGAGATGTAAGCAAGGGTGTATTGGTTTCGAAGCTCTTCGGCAATGCGTTGAAAGGCAAATGACGTATTTTCGATATTCTCAGCCCGGATATGCAGCGCGCCCGATTGAACAGCCAGGGAATGCAAAAAGTCGGTGGCGATCAGATAGCGATCACGCAGCGGCTGTCCACCTTGAGAGTTAACACGCGTCATCGGTCTATTGCCTGGCACAGAAGCGGGCGGGTCTCCATTGATTACAGACGTCGAAGGCCGCGGCAAATTGATGAGCGGTTTTCCCTGCTCTTTCTTCTCTGACTCTGTTTGTACAGGAGGGTCTTGCGCGATTTCGCGCGGAGAACTACCGACGAAGTTTGCACGGAATCTCTGCCCTCCTCCACCATTTGGAAAGAAAAGCGGGCGAGAGATCGGCACACCATCATTACGCGTTTCATATTGAATGGCGTAACAGATGATTCCCGTTGCAGAAACCATTTCCAACGTGCTTTCAAAACTGGCACGTTTGCTTGCGGTGTCTACCCCATCAGTCAGGATGACAATAGCTTTACGCCCCTGAATTTTGTTCAGCCTTTCTGTGATGGTTTGCGAAATTGCATCATACAGGCTGGTCATGTAACTGCTTTTGAGCGATTTGACTGCCCGATCAAGCTCGGCACGGTTATTGGTGAGTTCGCTGATAAACCGAACGTGTTCATCAAAGGTTACAATCATCACCCGGTCATTGGGCTGCAATTGCTTGATGAACGCCTGGGCCGCCTTGCGGATTGCACCGAGTTTATTTTGCGTGCTTCGGCTGGTGTCAATCAGCAAGGCCACGTTGAACGGCGCCGTTGAGTCAGAGAACTTTTCGACTTTTTGCAGCAGGCCATCTTCTCGAACACTGAAATCAGCCTGCCGCAACCCTGTCACAAATCGCCCATAGCGATCTGTCACGATCACTTGTACTGTGACATCGGTCGTGGGGATCACCAGTTTTTGCTGGGGATCCTGAGCTTCCGTGGTTTGCCCGTTAACAATAACGGAGAACGCCGCCATCACAAGAGCGAGCGCTAAAACTCTCATTCGCATAATCGCTGCCTGATCTCTCATAAAGCTTGTCCTGACAATGAAGGACATTTTACTTGAGGGTTTTGCCTGAAGCAAAAGGGCGTCCAGAGAAACAGCAGCTTAAATGGTAGAATGTTTTCTGCCCTCATATCTCAAATCCTGATCAATAACGCAAAACATTTATGTCTCTTGAATACGCAATTGAACTTCCGTGCCCAATTCGCCAAGAACTTGGCGAACAAAAACTGCGCGAAATGGGCCGCACCAGCGCCTTGGTGTCCCGCATTGTGAATGAAACAATTGAAACCGCTGCGACGCCATCACGGGAAAGCGTGCAATTGACGACAGAAAATGCAAAGCTTCTCGAAGCGGTAGATCAAATATCCGCCTTTTGTCAGCTTCAGTGCCCCGGCCAAATCCCGCAAAAATACCTGGCAGCAAACGAGGAAAACAAAGCCGCGGTTGCGCCACGCCTTGCTGAATCCATTCACTGCCTGGGACGTATTCGATACCCTATCGAAGCAAAATTTGAACGTTTCCTCGCCGATCGCTTGCAGCTGCTATATGACACCTTAGCAACAGATGAATGGCCTCGCATCCTGCACGTACTACTCGATGCCGAATCGCCATTTGACGGAGAAGGAACCAAAGAGTTGCGTCGCGTTACCACACCTGAAGGATTGCGATTTTTTGAACGTCGAGTTCCGATTCCGTTGGCACGCAATGCTGGTCAATTAAGCACAGACAATGTGTTCGACATTCTCGCGGGATTCAGTGCTGGCCCTGAGGTCCAAGTCGCTTATCAACGCGAATTACCTATTCTAGCGTTGTCAGACTATGCAGATTTTCTGGAAGCCTTACTGTTGAGCGAAGAAGTTAGGGCGGAGTGGGAGAGCCTGGAAATGCTCGGAAATAATTACGCAGAATTTGTCCAGTTCACGCGAGCCATTCGTATCGCCCAGAAGCTTGAAGTGAGATTGTTGCTGGAATAGATGGAAGGAGATGCGGAGCCGTTTTAGTGACGGCTCCGCATCTAAAAGTTATGATTTTGTCAACACTCAGCGATTAACGTGATGCACCAGACCGGCCAGGGAAATCTCTGCAGCAGGCTGTGTTTCTAAATCGCGCTTGATCGCATCAAGAATTCCATTGATAAATTGCGTTGCTTCACTGGTAGAAAAGCGTCGCGCAATTTCTAAGGCTTCATTGATCGCCACAGTTTTGGGCGTGTTTGGTTGAAATAAAAATTCATAGACCGCCATGCGCAACAAATTGCGATCAACCACCGCCATACGGGGAATACGCCAGTGCTCTGTGCGCATCCGTATACGGTCATCAATCTCGCTTAAATGTGCGATGGTCCCTGTCGCCAATTCGTTCGCAAAGCCTTTGACCTCGTCTGCAGCCTCCGCCATTTCCTCCCAATAGGTCTCAAGCAGCTCTTCAACGGACGGGCGAGCAATGTCATATGAAAACAGCATTTGCAAGGCGCACTCTCGCGCTCTACGCCGAACACCCATAGCTTTATTTGTTACAGTAGAAGTTTCTGATTAGTTGAAGAATACTGGGGGACTTACAAAGCTCAATCATCGGTGACAACAGATCATGCCTACCAGGTTTGGCTTACAGCAGCTTAAGCAAGTTGGCCATTTCCACGGCAGCCATTGCCGCTTCAAAACCTTTGTTCCCTGCTTTTACCCCAGCACGGTTGATCGCTTGCTCTACCGTGTCAGCGGTAATAATGCCATAAGCGATTGGCACACCGGTTTCCAATGATGCTGCCGCCATGCCTTTGGTTACTTCAGCGGCGATGTAGTCAAAATGAGGTGTCTCGCCGCGAATCACTGCTCCCACGCAAATGACTGCATTGTAATGTCCACTTGCCGCCACTTTTTTGGCTGCGAGAGGAATTTCGAAAGAACCAGGCACTCGAACTATGGTGAGATCGTTCTCTTGCGCACCTAATCTGAGCAACGCATCTTGTGCCCCGCCGATCAATCGGCCAACGATCAGATCGTTCCATCGGCTGGCAATGATGGCAAAGCGTAAACCTTCTGCATTTAGCGCACCTTCGATGACGTGACCTGTGGGGGAAATCTTCATGGTTACTCGCAACCCAGTATAGTGAGCCTGGTGGATGCGGTCAAGCCAACGTTGGGTTGCCCGCCGAAGCGTTTGTCACAAAATAATCGCCTCAATCGCCTTCCAGCGTCGAATGTGTCTTTACACGGCTACTTCCCGGTGAATTCGGGCAACCGCTTTTCTAAGAACGCTTGCGTGCCTTCACGGAGGTCATCAGTTGCGATGCTTAGCTCAAACAACTCGGATTCCAACCGTAAGGCATCTGCCAGCGGTAATGCGCTACCTTGCGAAACCGCAGTCATTGCATACTTCATCGCTAGCGGAGCATTCCTAGCGAGTTTTTCTGCCAATTCTGTCGCAGCCAACTGCAATGAAATAGCATCCGGCGTAAGTTTGGAAATCAATCCAAACTGTAAAGCTTCATCGGCCCCACTCGCCTCGCCGGTCAGCCCCATTTCTAAAGCTCGTGCCCGACCAATCGTGCGAGCCAACCGCTGCATACTGCCACAACACGAATTCAGTTCAGGCAGAATGTCAGATTGTGCAAACTCCGCATTGCTGGTCGCCAACCGAAAATGACAAGCCAACGCCAGTTCGCAGCCATATCCGTACGCTCTGCCATTGATCGCAGCAATTACCGGTTTTCCGATATTTTCAACCAATTCTGTGAATGCGCGGCCCTCTTCCCCTAGCGCACGCAGTTGAGACGATTGGAACCTTCGCAACTCTTTCCAATCCCAACCGCGACAAAACGCCTCCTCGCCCGCTCCGGTCAAAACGATTACGCGAACGGCGTCATCTTCTTTCAAAAGAGAAAAGATAGACGTCAGTGCGCCGATCATCGCGGGAGTCAGTGCGTTTTGTTCAGTGGCGCGGTTGAGCGTAATCCAGGTTATGCTGCCGCGCCGCTCTTGGACGATCAATTCGTTTGTCATCGGTTGCTAAACCAACTTCATCGGGACAGGGTTTCGCGGATCGGAATAATCGTAAAAGCCACGGCCCGATTTGCGGCCATACAAGCCTGCCTGAACCATGCGCTTGAGCAAGGGCGGCGGCGCAAAGCGTTTTTCCTTGAACTCATCAAACATGATGTTGGCGATGTAATACGTGGTATCCAATCCGACGAAGTCCGCCAGCGTCAACGGCCCCATCGGATGATTGCAGCCCAGCTTCAGGCCATTATCAATGTCCACGACCGAAGCCAGTCCTTCTTCATACACGCGAATGGCATCAAGCATGAACGGCACCAACAAACGATTGACGATGAACCCGGTTTTATCGCCCGCACGTACGACCGTCTTGCCCATAGACGCTGCCACAGCAACCGCCTCTTCATAGACCTGCTCATCGGTCAGAATCGTCCGAATGACTTCGACCAGCTTCATCAATGGCACCGGATTGAAAAAGTGCATTCCGATAAACCGTTGTTGGCGTGCAGCACTGGTCGCCGTCATCATTTCGGTCACCGAAAGCGACGACGTATTCGACGCGAAAATCGTTTCCGGTTTGCAGATGGCGTCAAGCTTGGCATAGGTCTCGCGTTTGATCTGTAAATTTTCGATGATCGCTTCGATAATCAGGTCGGCATCCTGAAGCGCTTCCAGATTCGTTGTGCCGTGCAGACGCCCCAAAGTCGCGTCTTTCTGCTCTGCCGAAAGCGAGCCTTTTTCGACAAACTTGGCGAGCGATTTTTCAACGCCGCCCAGGCCTTTTTTGAGAACGTCCTCGCTGACTTCGACAACTGTCACGTCATAACCGCTGCTGGCCGCGATTTGAGCGATCCCAGCTCCCATCAACCCCGCGCCTAAAACTCCGACTTTTTTGATTGCCATAAAGAATCTCCTGATAAATGACCGACTGCGTCGTAAAAATGCTGTTTATTTGTTCTGCTTGTCGTCCGACTCTATTTGTAACCCGAACTTCCTGCCCGCAGAGCGCACCCAATTCTCAAGCCGACGACTAACCTCTGAATAGGCGTCTTCGTTGCGCTCGAATTCCTGCTGCGAGGCCCGCTTTTCAATCAGGTCCTGCTCGGTGGCAAGCACGCGCTTCAGCTCTTCGATGAGAACGTCGCTTTCCTGATCGAGCGGAACCAAACGTCCCAGCTCGGCCACGGATTGACTGAGTTTCGGCAAAAACGCGCTGGCGTTAGCGCCTTGTCTGACAGTTTGGGCGGCCTGTTCAAAGTTTTTTTGTGACTGATTGATCTCGCGAATAAATGCATCAACGGGAGTTTCGCGACGCGCCAAATGCGGCGCACGATGCTGATAAGCAGCCACCAAGCTAACGGCCACCGTCAGCGTGCAAACCGCCAACAAAACCAAGCCCAGCAACGAAACACGTTTGGCTCCGGGAGGAAGATAGGGAATCAGCAACGTCAAAATCGCGCCCGCCAGCAATCCACCGACGTGCGCTGAATTGTCCACAAAACGAAGCGAATAACCGATCAGCAAGTTGATCGCAATCACAGGCAAAACACCGCGCTTGATCGCCTGGCTGAATCCCGGCGGAAGCTCGCTTCGATACCGATAGCCAAAGACCGCCAGCACACCAAACAATCCGAAAATCGCCCCCGAAGCGCCAGCGCCGACAGTGATGTTGTCTTGCCGCCAAATACCGCTCAGCCAACTTGCCAGGTTTCCGCCCACGCCCGTCAACAGATACAGCAACAAATACCTTGCGGAGCCATACAGCCGTTCGACCATCGGGCCAATGTTCCAAAGCGCATATGAATTCAACACAAGGTGCAACAACCCGATGTGCAAAAAGATCGGCGTGATCAACCGAAACCATTCTCCGGCTTGCAGCAAACCATTGGTTTTGGCTCCGAACGCGACCAGGACGCCATAGTCTGCACCATAAAACAGCGCCTCCCAGCGGTTGCCACCGTTTACCCAGCTCATCACCACAAAGAGAATGACATTGAGCACAATCAATACATTTGTAACCGGGGTTGCTCGCTGAAAAAGCGCTTGTAGAAAACGGCGCTCCTGGCGCGCTTGCTGTTCTGCCACCACAGCGCGCGCTGACAATGCACCGCAATTGACGCACTGAGGCAAATTGCTTGGGGTTAAGCGTCCACAATTGTCACAGATGCGAAAAGGACGTAGCGCACCTGTCTGCTGCTGTTCGCTATACACGCAAACTCCTTAAATGCCAGTTCGAACCAAATATTAAGAAGGGCGGATTGTAGCCGAGACCTGCCAAGCTGTCATGAGGTCTGGCCGGAGTAAAACCCAGAGCCAAAGGAGTTGCGGCCTGTGCTCAAACGCCGTGTGTAACACCTTGATGGGGCGCTGTCAGAGCGATCATTCTCACCGGTCAATCAGCTCAATCCTGACACCTGACATTGTTGCGTGCATCCCCCCCAACTGTTACACTGATCGTGTTCCCGCTTATCCCTGATTTGAACAATCAATATTCGTAACGCATTACTTGTTTGTAGGTTGAGCAATGGCATCAACGCAACCCTCTTCCGCATTGTCGGACGTCACACAATCATCACAGATTCCTCCTGCTGCGCCTCCGCTGGAAGCATCCAACGCAAGCGACGAAGCAGGAGTCAGTCTTCCTGCGCAGGAAACAGTCTCGCCAGCCAGCCAGCCCAAAACTTCCGGGGTGAATGGCGCAATTGACCAGTTTCTGAATCTGCTCAGTTCGGTGCCTTTCGGCATCGTCCTGCTCGTCTTGCTGATTATTGCTTGTATGATCGGCATGCTGATTCAGCAAATCGAGCTCGAGACATTTCCAGCGTACTACGCCGAGCTAACCCCTGCAGAAAAACAGGTGTATGGCACGCTTGGCTTTTTCGATATCTATCACGTTTGGTATTTCAATCTGCTGCTCTTGCTGCTCAGCTTGAATATCATCCTGGCCTCAATTGATCACTTCCCTTCCTCCTGGAGCTACATTTCTCGCAAGAAATTGACGGCTTCACCGCGCTTTGCGCTGGCGCAGAAGTTCAAAGAACAGGTGGATGTCCCGCATACCAATCGCCAGCAACTGACCGACCGCGTGGTCGCCGCCGCGCGCAAGATGGGCTTTAAAGTACGCGTCTCCACGACGGAAGATGCGCGCACAACCGTGTTTGCCGAACGCGGCGTGTGGAATCGGCTGGGCGCGTATGTCGTCCACATCGGTTTACTGACCATCTTTTTCGGCGGATTTATGACCAGTCGCGGTTTCACCGGTATGATGCCGGTAGTGCCTGACCAAACGTCTGACCAGATGATGAAGCAAACCTTCAACATTGACGAAGCTTCCGGGCAGCACAATATCAGTGCGCAACGGTTGCAACTGCCATTCAAGGTGGTCGGCGTTGACATCCAACAGAAACCCATCAAGAAAGAAGGCGGCGTTGACGCGTCAAACACGCTCGACTGGCTGACGCGCATTCGCATTGACGATCCCGAAACGGGCAAGAAAACGGACGCGTTGGTTCACATGAACCATCCGTTCGATTACCGCGGTTATCGGTTCTTCCAGGCGTCGTTAAGCCCGGAAAACAGCGCGCGCGAAATCAAACTGCGCGTGTCATCAAACAAACCCGGCACCGAACCGGCGACACAAGAAATCACCATCAAACGCAATGGCGATGCGAAATTGCCCGACGGCACGCGCGTGAAATACGTGCAGTTCAATCCCGGCGCGCAATTCACGCAAGACGGCAAGATTGATTTTGCCACGCCCGAATACGTCAATCCGGCGGCGCAATTGTTGTACATCACGCCGGACGGCACCCAGGGAAATGCCTGGGCATTTAACGAAGCGTTTCTGGGCCAAATCAGCAGTGCGCCCTTTCTCAAACAGAAATTCCTTGACCCGCATCCGTATTTCTTTGTGCTGACCGATTTCGAAAAGGTCTCAGCAGCACATTACCTGTCTGTGCAATACGATCCGGGCGTCAAGATCGTCTATGTCGGTTTCACGATCCTTTGTCTGACCTTGCTGCTGGTGTTTTTCTTCTCGCATCAACGGCTGTGGATCGTGGTCGAAGACGGAACTGTGTATGCCGGCGGCGATGCCAACCGGAATCGGCTCGGGTTTGAAGATCGCGCCCGAAAATTGCTGGCGCTGGTTCGCGAGCCGAGCGCAACGACCTAAAAAGTTTGTTTCTTGTTCGTGTTTCCCGTTTTGTTTCCTCGTGGAGGTTAAGTCATGGCCGAAGCACTTAATTCAATCAATGCATCTATCGCTGCGGCGGCAGAAAAAGAGTCGCGGCAAAATACCATCCTCAACTATTTACCAGCACTGTTGCCAATGATCGGCGCAGCCATCATCACCACGATGCGCATCAAACTGGGCGCAGCCTCGGTTCCGGCGGACGGCGCGTTTATCGTTCTGGCGGTGCTGTTTTACATGATCTCGGCGTCGTCGTTGCTGACGAATTTCTGGGCGCCCATCAAGTTCCTGCAACGGTTCGGACTGTGGACGCTGTCGCTGGCATTTTTCTTCAACCTGTCGGGCTGGCTGGTTCGCTGGGTAGAGTCGGGCGACCGCGAAGGCTGGAAACGTATGGTCAGTCCAATCACGGGCGAACATCACTTCTGGTGGTTTTTCAGCTACGTCCCGTTTGCCAACTTGTATGACCTGTCGCTGGCGTTCGCCTTTGGCGCAGGCTTTGCGACATTGCTCATCAGCCATCGCGAAAATTCGCGTTTCATCGGCGCGGTTTCGACGCCGTTGATTTCGCTCATTTTGTTGTTGGCGATTTTCATCGGCAGCGATTTCATCACCTTGCCGCCAGTGCTCGATAGCTACTGGCGACCGATCCACGTGGGAGTGGCATCGCTGAGTTACGGTGTGGCGCTGGTCAGTTTCGCGATGGCGGTGATGTACCTGATCAAAGACGGTGTGAAGATGGAAGCGATGGCCTTGATTGTGGCGGGCTTCGCGGTTCTATCACACGTGTTTGTCTGGTTGATGAGCGGCATCAAAGCGCTCGATCCTTTCACCTTGAGCTACCGCCTCAACCCTGGCGTGGCGCACGCAAACGGATTCAGCAACAGCGGTGCTCGTCTAGCCCTGCCCGGTGTAGGCCCACTGGCGACCTTGTCTCTCGTGTTGTTTTTGGGAGCGGCAATCTGCTTTGCCTTGTACCTCTACAAGGAAATGAGCGCAGCACAGAATTATGGTCACTGGTTGTTGCGCGCCTCGATCGTGACGCAAATTGCCACCATCGGCATGATTTTCTACCAAATCAAAGCGATGGGCCTTGTTGGTTCGCTCGTCGGCAATGACCAAGCCTATCAAGTGGGCAAGCATTTGATGGGTAAGGAGGCGGCTGGCAGATCAGTCGAAGAGATTGTTTCTATCGGCGCGAACTGGCTGGCGAACAACCGCGATTCGCTCATCTTGAGCGTCAAAGCCAATCCGGTCGAAATCGCGGCCTTGATCAGCATGTTGGTGGTGACCTGTTTCATCGCATTGTTCAGCTTCCGCACCGAAAAGATTCGCGCCAGTTTGCCGCCGCTCGAACGCATTGACAGCCTGATCTACAAACTGGTCGGCGTGGCGTTCGCCGGTTTGGCCATTCTGCTGGTGACGGGTGCAATCTGGGCGAATGAGTCCTGGGGACGTTATTGGGGCTGGGACGCCAAGGAAACAGGCGCGCTGGTTGCGTGGCTGGCTTACGGCGGCTATCTGCATTCGCGCATCAGCCACGGCTGGGCCGGACGCCGCAGCGTCTATTTTGCACTGGTCGGGTTCCTGCTGGTGATTTTCACCTATTTAGGCGTTAGTTACATTTTGCCGGGTCTGCACTCATACGCAGGCTAGCGCAATCGCCAGACGGCGTAAAAATAAGGGCAAAAACCGGAAGTACGGGCTTTTGGTTTTTGCCCTTTGTGTTGTCCAGACACAACCGTTCAAATGTTATGCCCCCACAGACTCCCTCACACGTTGCACCTTACACGGCCACATACTTTGAGACAGCGTCTCGCCGCGCGCTTTATTGGTTGGGCACGTTTCTTCTGATTGGACTTGCACTGACGATCTTGTACAGCGATGCCGAACAGCAAGACTCCGGCTACCACTTTCTGTTTGCGCGCTGGGCCTGGCAACATCCGCGCTATCTCATCGGCGTATGGGAACGTCCGCTGTTCACCTTGCTCTATTCCCTGCCCGCGCAATTTGGTTATCCGGCGACAAAATTCTTTACGGTGTTGGTCAGTCTGGCGACCGCCTGGCAAACCTTTCGTCTGGCGCAAAAACTGCGACTGAGTCGTGCGGAATTGGTCGTGCCGCTGCTTTTCCTACAACCGGCATTCTTTGCGCTTTGTTCGGTGGTGCTAACAGAAACGCTCTTTGCCTTGGTGTTCGTGATCGCGTTGCGATTGCATCTGGCAGGTTGGCAAAAAACTGGCGCACTGGTGGCTTCGCTGTTGATTCTCATTCGGCCCGAAGGTTTTTTCCTCGGCGTTCTCTGGGCAATCTGGTTGTTGGTTTCGGCTGAAGATTGGCAACGCAACGCGGCAAAATCGGATAAACAACCGATCAGCGCTTCGTTCGGGTGGGCGCTGGCAACACGATTGCGCGTCGTCATTCGTCAGCCGAACTGGTTGCTGCTGGCAACGGGGATGGTGTTGTGGTGGCTGGCGGCGTTGCTGATGACCGGCGATCCGCTCTGGATCATTCACGCCTGGCCGCCCGACTGGCAAGTTGATGGCAAAGCCAACGGCACAGGTCCACTTTGGTGGTATGGCGCGTTGTTGCCATTGATTGTTGGCCCGTGGTTCCTCGTTCCGTTCGTGGTCGGTCTGTGGCATTCCCTGAAACGACGCGAATTGCTGGCGGCGGCCTCGGCGTTTTTGACGTTGTTTATTCTGCATTCGCTGATGTTTTCGCGCGGCTGGTTTGGATCGGCAGGCTATGCCCGGTATTTCGTCTGCGTCTCGCCCGCGATGGCGCTGTTGACGTTGTATGGCTGGAATCGCCTGACCGAATTGCGCGTTTCCTTCTTCAAGCCTGACAACCTGATGGCTACTAGCGTTGCCTTAGCGCTCTCGCTTTTGTTTTGCGTGGCGTACGTTGACCTGACGCGCTTTACGCGCGATGCGCGTGCGGTTGAAACCATGTACGAATGGCTGCGCAACAATCCGCAGCCTGTGGCGCGTTTGATTTCGAGCCAGGTTTATCCGCGCATACTGCTGGATCGCGATCCCTGGGAAAAACCTTCTTTCGGCAGCGATCCTGATTACAACCGTAAACTCCTCGAACAATCACCAAGTCAAACGTTGGTCTTGTGGGATGCAGAGACCGGCCCGAAATGGTATCGGCTGCAAGCCGAGGATTTCGTCAATGCGGGCTTTTCGTTGCTGAATACGCAGGAATTTCACCTGAAAGGCACGTTTCTGCCGCTTTCGTGGAAGCATCTCGGCGGCCCCAGACAACAACGCATGCACTGGCTTTACAAAAAATAAGGGCGAGCCAGGCTCGCCCTTTAAAGTACATTGTTCTTGCACAAGGAGATTAACGGTTCACAAAAAGGCCGCTGCGCAAGCGCGCGCTTTGGCCCGTGGGATTGTAAACGTACACATCGCGGTAGCCCGGAATGGCGTTACTGGCAATGGAAATCGTCGCCACGATTTTGTCTTCCTCGATGGAAACATAGTTCGTCACGTTGATTCCCTCTTTGCCAAACCGCAACTCAGAACCGGAATTAAAGCCGGTGCCAGTTACCGTCAGCGTGACTGTCACGCCGCGCTCCAGCAGGTTGGGAGAAGAGTTGATCACGCTCAGCCCGCGCGGCAAAACTTCCACCACCATCGCCGCCGTGCTGGTGATGCCGTCTTTCCCGTCAAACACGGTCAGTTTGAGCGCATGCAGGCCGACAGCCAAATTGACCGTCACCACAGCACCACGCGCCAACAAAACGTCTCCGTCGTACCAGGAATAAATTAACGGATCGCCGTCAGGATCACGCGACAGGCTGCCGTCGAGAGTGATTTCCGCGCCGGTCTTGCTGTCTGCCTGAATTGCGGCAGGTAATGGTGCAACCACGGCAATGGGCGGACGATTGCTGCTCGTACCGCTGCCGGTGTCGTCATTTGGCACATCGCTGATGATGATACGGAAAGGCAAGGTGCTGAAACTTTGCCCGCGTCCGTCTGACGCCACAACGCGCACGTTGGTCGCCGCAGCCGTATCGCCAGCCTCAGGCGCAATCCGCAATGTCGCCGTGCGTGATCCCGGATCGCCCGTGATCAACTGCGCATACGACGGAGCGCCTTGCAGCGAGAACATCACCGGGTCACCATCTTCGTCCACAGCCTGCAAAGTGATGCTGCGGCTTGTCCCGCGTTTGACGTATTGGTCGTTCAGGTTCTCCATCACGGGGGCCTTGCTGCCCGCTTCGCCGCCAGTCTGAGGCTGCGGGGTGCCACGCGACACCGTAACGTCGAAACTCGTGCGCGCCGTATTCCCGGCTTTGTCTTTGGCGGTAACCGTAACTGACGTTTTGCCTAGCCGAAACACAGTGCCTGACGCTTGCGAGAGTGTCACACTGACGTAACCATCAACCATGTCGTAAGCCACCGGCATCGGGAAAGTCACCACATCACCGTTTACGGAATCAGTGACTTTGGCAATCGCAGACGGCAAACCACTGATTTGCGGCGGAGTCGTATCCACCACATTCACGTTTTGTTCCGCAGGTTGGCTGGTGACGCCGCTGGCGTCAGACACAATCAGCTTCAAGGTATGATTGCCCAATGCCAGTCTGCGGTCTGCGATGCGCGCGGTCGAAACCGGCAAATCATTGTCCAGCCATTGATAGGAAAGCGTATCGTCCTGGTCTTCGTCGCTCGAACCAGAGCCATCCAGACGCACAATCGTACCGCTGGCGCGACGCGCTTCGACTTCCAGACCAATCGTGTCTGCGACTGCAATCGGCGCGTGATTGTTCGGATTGGTCGCCGGAACGTTCAGTACGAAGTTTTCCGCCGTCGTCAGCGTAAGCAACTGTCCGCTGCCGTTAAGCCCGCCACGCCAACTACCGCCAGAAGTAGTAAAAGGCGCCAGCCTCGAACTCAACGTCCAGGTAAAGACAGGCGTTGCGGAAAGCAATTTCAACCATCCGTGCTGACCAGGTTGGATCGTATTGGTAATCGGCGGTGACAAAACCGAAGAGCGAATTTGATTCAAGCGAATTTCGCTGCGGGCAACGCTCGCACCAAAATTGGCCAGCAATTCGTCATACAGCATCACATTCGCCGTGGTGCGTGTATTTGGCGTTTCAAGCAAGCTATTCGCCGGACGCACAAACCCAAGCCAGGATGCGCTATCACCTTGACTGGGGACAAACGGCATCGCCACGGTTCCCGGCAACCGATCATACTCGTCATCGTCAAAAGACAAACTGGCAGTCTTCACATCTTCATTGCGCGCGGCGGCATCTTGCTTAAGACGCGCAACCGCAAGTGCATTGTATGAATTCTTCAAACCACCCGCTTCCGCCACTTGTGCACTGCCAATCAGGTAATTGAATTGTTGTGGCAAGGCACGACTGTCTATCGCCATCACCAACAACCAACCACGCTGTTCAGGACTGATTTCGTCCGCAGGCAAACTCACGGTCTGTTGCGCGGGTAAGGTCAGGATTGTTTCACGCACTTCCGGTGTGCCGCTCAAGCCTGAAAAGAATACACGCACACGCGTTTTCTGGGTCGGATGCGTATTGGTCAGGAAAATCTGGGTCGTGCCGTTCGCGCCGGTAAGAAACCGCGGATAGAGCAAGATACTGCCCGCTTTGCTTTCACTGGCTCCTTCTCCTCCACTGACGACGTCAGCCAATGTGTGCGTAACGACATCAGCAACCGGATTTCCAGGAGCTTCGATGGGGATTGTCAGGCGGAATGACTCCAGCCATTCGAGCGTTTGCATCGGGCGTGCATTGTGCCAAGCAGTAGTCGCGCCATCCGTCAAACTCAACCCAATCACCGGCAAAGCGCTGTTGTTGTCGCCACGCGCACTGATCTTTCCCCAGCCCGGACGATTGGCAGAAACAACTGAATCAAACGGTGGTGTAGTCCACAATTCGCCGACACCAGCAGCTACGCCACAAGAAACTTTGACATCTTGCGAGTGCGACGCACCTGCAAAATCATAAAGCGTGGCATTCAGATTGTAGCCGTAGGAAACAGTGCTGCCGAGATCAGTCTGCGGGCTGAAAATAGCGATGTCCGTTTTCACGGCTGGCCCCGAAACCGGGTCCTGGTTCTGGAAATTATCAATCGCAACCGTTTTCGGTAGACGGTCATAATCCTTGTTATCAAACAGGATGTCTGCGGTTGCACCACTACTATTAAATGACGCTGCACCAGCGCTACGTTTAGCGACAGCAAAAGCAGGATAGGCAGCTTCGTGCCCACTGTCGTCGCGCAATGCGGCGTGACCGGCCAACCAATTGAATTGCGTCGGCAAACCTTGTGAGTTAACCGCCATCACAATCGCATAACCGGTGGTATTGGGCGCTTCCTTGCTCGCGACAAAGGTGCGGGATTGATTGGCGACCAGCGTAATGAACAGGTCATCCGCCGTGCAATCGTAAATAAAAAAGACGCGCAAACTGACAGCATCGCGCGGATTGGTGTTGGTCACCGTCAGAAGCGTGTTGACTTCGTTTGGTTTGGTGGTATCGCTGGTGAATTTCGGAAAGAAAAGCAAGCTGCCCGCTTTGCTAACACTGGCCGCGCTGCGTGACGCGTTCGAACCGACTTGCGGAACGCCTGGTCCGACTTGCGGTTGTGTAGGATCAACCTGAGCTTTGATGTTGATATCTGTGAAATTATTCCGCTGAGCCTGTACTGCGCGCAAAGCCTGCATTCCCACGAGCAATAGCGCGACAAAAGTAAGGCCAATCAGGGTTTGTTGCCGGAATCGGCGGTGAGGAGAGGTATTCCGGGTGGGCAATACCAGATGCCTGAAAAACATATCGATCTCCCTTGTGTGCAATCCAAAATGCTTCTCGCCAACCTGTTTCCCGGTTAGCGGTCACAATGTTCGGGGCTTTGGTCTAGCCACAGACTCGAGTTCGCCCAAAGCGCCAGCAACCGCAGGGCGTCGCCACCTGATCTGTCTGCCAGTTATTTGTTGCTGTCAGAGTGTGCCGGTGTGCAGCGGAATTCGGCGGGATTGACGCAGAAAGACGGGGCAAGGTTGCTCCCTGTCGAATTTCTCACCGGCTTTTGTCCGGATTATCGTCAATCGGCGAGTTGAGAAGCGGCCTACAGTAAAGGGGAGCAGTGCCAGTGGCGAGCTTGATGAAGCAGGAGAACGGTGGCTGATGTGGGATATCACCGTTCAACACTTTTCGGGGCAGCGAGCGCGTCGAGTGGCAGGCCAATTTAAGATTAGCCCCCCTTAGACAAACGGCAAACTATCATATGCACTTCACCCCCGCAAGGAATTTCCCTGCTATGCCCGATCAGTAGGCCACAACGAGCTGGGGAAAATCCCGCTAACCCATTAAAAGCATTGCCAGCAATCTTGGCCCTTGCTAAGATGCCCTCGCTACTTTTGACCGGCATCGTACAAGTAGCGTTACCAAGCAGAGATTTGTTGGTTATCCGTAATCAGCGCCTCACTTCCTTGTTCAAAAATTGGTTTGGAACGCCGAACTGAAGTTGCCCACTTTGGTCGCGGTTTCGCGTCGTTCCGCATAGCCCCACTGCCATCTGGTGAGCAGACCTCTTCACAATTAGATTTCGGGTCTGCAACTTTTCTGAGCATCCGGTTCGCTCCTGATCTCATCAGAAGACCGCTGATTGGCTCATCTTTATCACCAATCCACTTGGCATCGCGATGACGACCTTACACGCAATTCACCGGTGCTATACATTGGCAACATGTTGTCTTAAATCGAAGAGATTTTCCGGAGGGATTTTATGACTCAGCAGAACTATCGTCGCCTCATACATTGTGTCCTGCTTGTCGGCTTGTTGACAGCGCTCAATGTGGCGGCATCGGCACAAGCCAACAAAAGCTGGCCCAGTGATATGAAACCTGGCAGTGTCCTGTTCTTCAATCGTTACACAAGCAACCCCAGCAATCCACAACAGGGCGATACGCAAATCAATATTACCAATGTGAGCCGTACGCTCGATTCGTCGATCCACCTCTTTTTTGTGGATGGCAGCACGTGCTCTATCGCTGACGGATTCATCAGCCTGACACCCAACCAGACGGCCAGCCTGTTGCTGAGCGATCTGGATCCCGGCATTCAGGGCTATCTAGTCGCGGTCGCAGTTGGCGGCGGCGGCGGCGGGCCGACGCAATTCAATTACCTGATCGGTAACGAATACATCCGCGAAACCGATGGCCGCACGGGCTTCTTGCAAGCGGTTTCCGTGGCCAAGCTCTCGGCGGGCGACGTTGAAGGCGTGGACGGTACGGCCCAATTGCAATTCAACAACGTTGATTATGAGTGCCTGCCGACGGAAGTCGCGCTGTCAAGCTTCAACAGCCAGACGCAAGACGCGACCAATCTGGCGATCTATTCGCCGTCCAACAATCTGCAGATCGGCAACGTGGAAACGGTCAACGTCTTCACGCTGCTCTATAACGACGCGGAAGTCTCACTGTCCAGCAGCTTCTCCATCCGTTGCTATCGCTATGAAAGCCTGACGTCATTGTTCAATCGCGGCGGCGGTATCAACCGTCACGTCCCGGCAGGACGCACGGGCTGGATCCGCATGAACGCTTCGGGCAAACCGCTGTTGGGTTCCATCATCAGCCGTGGCCCGGTTTTCACCGGCGCACACAACCTGCACGCGGTGACGTTGTTGCCGTCGTACACGATCACAGTTCCGGCGTTCTAAACAACCTGGACGCCAACTTACCAAAAAGCCGAGGCGAGAATCTCGAAATTCTCGCCTCGGCTTTTTTGCTTTACTGCGGTAACAACGTTAGTTCTGGTTGTTCGGCTTTGGTGAGCCCGCTGCCGAAGGACTCACAATCACAGGTGCCGCCAGCCCACCCATCACTTTCGGAAGCGGCAGTTCTTCACCATTCAGGACTTTCTCTACCGCCACGCGCAAATCTTTTTCTCTGCCTTCGCCGTAACCAATTTCGTGCAGTTTAATCTTGCCGTCGCGGCCAATCAGCAAGACTTGCGGAATGCCGTTCACTTCGTACAGCCTTGCCACTGCGCGCCCTTCATCGATCAGCGTCTTGAAGGTATAGCCTTTTTCTTTCACGTAGGATTTTGCAATCTCAAGCTCTTCGTCGTTGATGCCAAGCACAACCAGGCCTTTGTCTTTGAAATCCTTGTGAAGCTGTTCGATATGCGGAAGCTCTGCCACACAAGGACCGCACCAACTCGCCCAGAAATCCAGCAGGACGACTTTTCCTTTCAAGCTGGCAAATTCCAACGCATTGCCTTCGAGGTCTTTGAGCGTGAAAGCGAGCGCGTCTTTCCCAGCCCAGTTCGCGCGTTTCGGCGCGCGGAAAGGTGTGTTCAACTCATCAACCAGTTTTGCGCCTGCTGGTGGCGTGAAGGTAAATAGCGAAGGCGCAACCGCTTCATTGATTTTGGCGACCGAATATTCCACGGAGATATTCGATTCCATTGTTGCGCCGACTCGTACCTGGTTGCGCATGCGGTGTTGTTCGCGCAAAACCAGAAAACGCGCAGAATCGATCCACAACTTTCGATAGGACTGCGACTTTGCGCTGCTCGTGAAGTTAGGGTCACCTGCCTCAACCACAGTACAAGCGATTTTTTGCCCGCTGATCGTGATAAACTCTTCGCCCACAATCTTGGGGAAAGCCATCCCCATTGGTAATTTGCTGTAGGATTCAATCACTGTTCGCGCACGGGCGTTGAGCATAATCATATCAATCGGAGCGCGCACCTGGTTTGTTTTCACAGAGACATCCGCGCTTACCACATACTCATTGCTCGCCGGCGAGTATTCCCATTTGGTTTTTCCGTCTGAGACATTGGTGAAGCTGAAAAAAGGATTGCGCGATTCGAGTCGCGACTGATCAGGTTTATTGGCTGCCAGCACAAAAAACTCGATTCGTTTATTTTCGTCCCAGGTCCCCATGGATTCTGACCGGTTTTCATTACGGTAAGAACCTTCGAACTGATATGACTTGAGTCCTTTGTAGGTTTCTCCCACCCGCTGAAGCAGGAGTCTGGCCGGGTCGTCAGAACCAGGCGCGGAAACCCCAGAACGCGTAGTCTGAGCGCTGACCAATACAGTGCTCAGACAGAAGAGAAACATCATCATCGAAACCCGTTTGGCACAAAGCATACGCTTTCCTCCTTGAAGCTGAGTCGTTCTTTCTGCGGACTGAGGTTCACTTGAACCGGATAATGACGGGTTATCGCGGACACAATTCGTCTTCGATCAACTGACAAATGATATGGCTGGCAGCGATGTGAACTTCCTGAATGCGCGGCGTATCTTGATGCGGCACGATCAGGGCCAGGTCCACCAGCGCAGCCAATTGTCCGCCGCCCGCCCCTAACAACCCAATGGATTTGATTCCCATTGTCTGTGCGACCTTCACGGCTTCGATCACATTGGTCGAATTGCCGCTGGTCGAAAGCGCCAGAACGATGTCGCCCTGACGCCCCAATGCCTGTATTTGACGGGAAAAAACATGGTCAAAAGAACGATCATTGCTGATCGCCGTCAGCAATGACGTATCTGTGGTCAAGGCAATCGCGGGCAAGGCGGCGCGTTCACGTCCCATCTTGAAGGCCAGTTCTGCCGCAATGTGCTGTGCATCAGCGGCAGAACCGCCATTGCCCAGCAAAAGCAATTTGCCGCCTGTGCGCATTGCGGCAATGATCATGTCAGCCGCGCGCGCGACGTCAGCCGCAGACTGGGTAAAAAACGCGCGCTTGGCGGTCAGGCTTTCTTCCGCCAATGAGTGCACCGTTTCAATCTTGCTTGCCGCCGTCTCAGCCTGGCGGGAAAGTTCGGGTTTCGACATAAATTACTCTTTGATCAGGAACGTGAATTCCTGCTTGCCAATGCGAATGATGTCGCCGGGAGTCAGCGACGCTTGTTTTTTGATGCGCGCACCATTCAGCCAAACGCCGTTGCGGCTGTGCTTGTCCACCAGAAGCAAGGCGTCTCCGGCGCGCAAAATTTCGGCGTGATACCGGCTGACGCGGTCACTTTCGACAACAATGTCGTTGTCGTGGTTACGTCCAATGCGCGTGCAGCGGCGACGCAAAACATAACGCGCCTGACCGCCGACCACTTGCAAACGATAGGTGGGATCAGGTGCATTTTCGTCATCCACCACCGCATGTTCTGCTTTGGTGATCATCTCTTCAGGCGGCGTCTGTGGCGGAACCTGCGCAATGGGAACATATTGCGGGCTTTCCGTTTTGGCGGTTGCGTCGGAAACATTCTCGCTTTGCAGATGCGACAGCCGCTCGCCCAATTCATCCAAACTCAGTTGCGAAGAAACAAAGGTTTCAGGCAACGCCTGCAAAATCTGTGTGTGGCCTTGTTTTTCAGGCAACACCGCACGGAATTTGTCAGAAAGCGCATAGCGCACCAACGCTTTGACGCGTTGGGTAAGGTACGGCTGTTCCGCCACGATTTCCGTCAAATGTCCGCGCACGTCGCGCACATCGTTGATCTGTTCGAGGAATTCGCGGATGTCCAGTTTTTCAAACAAACGAATGCCGACGCCGAATTTCAGCATCGTGCTCACCGCCACCGTCAAAGAACGACAAGCCAAAAATCCGGCGCGATCCGCCGTCAATTCCGCCCGGTTGATCCAATCGCCGAAAATTACGCTGTTGAGCAGTTTGCCAATTACCGGCACATCTGCGCCCAGCGGTTTGAGCAACGTGCGCAACCAGGTGTGTCCTGCCTGAATGTGCCCGATCTCGCGTCCAATGAAAAATTGCAGGTTGCCCGGCTCCATCTGATCTACCAGCGAAGACGTCAGCACAATGATCGGCGTTTGCCACAGACCGAGCGTGTAAATGTTCATCTCAGAAGCGCGTTTGACGTAAACGCCAACCAACGGCGCTGACAATCGCTCTGACGCTTCTTTGGCCAATTGATACAGTTCGGGAAATTGACGCGGGCTGACACGCACCAACGAACCAAATGCGGCGCGGTGTTGCAATTTGACGGTCACGATATACACCGCCAAACCGGAAAAGGTGATGAGCAGGGTTTTGACTGTGGCGGACCAGGTCGCCGGGAAGAAGAAAGTTAAAACCGCATACAACGAGAGCAGCACGACAAAGGTCAACACCAGCGAGAGCAGTTCGCCGGTATAGCGATAATCGCGTAATCTGATTGGACGGCCTGAGATGACTTCGCTTGCCATGCGAAAACCTTATCGAATCAACCGACGGCGAGATTATAAAGACTACGCGCCAAAGGGCAAAAGCAGCCGTTCATTCTTTCCCGATTTCTCGTTCTGGCCTATCATTCGCCGTCCACATTCGCACAACACCAACGACACACATGAAACAACCGCTCGACACCAATCTGGTTCGCGGCATCAAACGCTGGGACCTGGTCGCAATTGCGATCAACGGCATCATTGGCGCAGGCATTTTCGGATTGCCGTCCAAAGTCTTCGCCTTGATCGGGCCGTATAGTTTGCTGGCGTTTTTTGCCTGTGCGTTGGTGGCGTCACTGATCATTTTGTGCTTTGCCGAAGTCGGCAGCCGCTTCACTGGCACAGGCGGGCCGTATCTGTATGCGCGCGCCGCCTTCGGGCCGATTATGGGCTTTGAAGTCGGTTGGTTGATGTGGCTGGCGCGGCTGACGGCGTTTGCCGCGAACTGTAATTTGCTGGTGGAATATCTGGGCTATTTTTGGCCTGCCGCCGTGGCGGGTTGGCCACGCACGATGCTGATCACGGTCATTGTTTCAGGCCTGACAATCATCAATGTCGTCGGCGTGCGTGATGCAGCGCTTTTTAGCGACGTCTTTACCGCTGGCAAATTGCTCGTCCTGGCGCTCTTTATCGGAACGGGTTTGTTCTTTCTTGCGCCAGAGAACTTTGCCACCAGCGCGCCGCCTGCCCTGCCAGCGTTTTCACAATCGGTGATGCTGCTCGTGTATGCCTTCACCGGGTTTGAAATGGCCATGATTCCAGCAGGCGAAGTTCGCGATCCACAACGCAATTTGCCTTTCGCATTGTTAACGTCGCTGGTGGTGGTATCGCTCACGTATGTCTTGATCCAGTTGGTTTGCATCGGCACTTTGCCAGAACTGGCGGCGTCCAAGCGCCCGCTGGCTGACGCGGGAGAGCGGTTTCTGGGCGTCTTGGGCGCGCGCGTCATTACCGCAGGCGCGGTCATTTCCATCATCGGAAACCTGAGCGTCTTGATTCTGGCGGCGGCGCGGTTGCCATTCGCGATGGCAGGCAATCGTGAATTGCCACACGTTTTCGGTCGCACACACGAACGCTTTCGCACGCCGCACGCCGCCCTCTGGGTGACGGGTTTGGCAATGCTGGCGCTGACATTGTCAGGAACGTTTATTTATGGCGTGACGATCAGTACCATTGCGCGTTTGCTGGCATACATCGTCACTTGTGTCGGAATGCTGCTGCTGCGCCGTCGCGCGGCTGAATTCCCCGCACGCTTTCACACGCCGTTTGGCGTGATCGTTTCTGTCGCCGCACTGACCTTGATCGTTTGGTTACTGGCGCACAGCACCGCGCGCGAAGCACGCGACGCCACCATTGCCGCCGCCGCTGGCTTGCTGATTTACGGCGCCTACAAATTGTTTAAGCCTTCGGCGGATCAGGAAACCGCTGAAGATTTCCCGTCAACCGCATAACTGATTCGCCGCCAACCACAAAAACTCTATGAAACGACTTCCCATCTTTCTTGCAACGGCACTGCTGCTGGTCGCAGCCAGCGGCTTCATCGCTCAATCTTCACCTTCGGCACGGCGTACGCTCGACATTTTCTATGTTGATGTCGAAGGCGGCGCAGCAACTCTCATCGTCACGCCTGCGGGCGAATCCA
>JAEUQO010000255.1 GCA_016789605.1 Acidobacteriota bacterium | reverse complement strand
CCGTGGCCGATCAGGTACAGCTTTTTGTCGCGCGGCGCGTCTTCGCCAAGTTCCAGTTCCACCCAATGATCGCGCGTCAAGCCCTGATACTGGCCGCGTCCGAACGTGTCCAGATACTGCCGATCCAGCGCGCCGACCACTACGGAAACATCCTGCCCCAGATCGTCTTTGGCGCGGGCAAAAGGTTTCGGCGTTTTGGTCACATAAAGCTGCGGTTTCGGCTGCGGCATGGCGAAACGTTCATCTGTGAAAACTTCCGTGCCCGGCGGATGGTCCACGGCCATCAAGCTATATTGGTCAATGTAAAACGTCTCCCACAACTCCGCCGTCACGCGCAGGTCATAAAAGTTATCTCTCGGAGCAATGGCGCTGCCGGGAATCCTGAACCATTCTTCGGTTTGTTCGACGTTGGCGACGACTTGCGCATTGATGCGCAAACCAAGCGCCGGATTCCACGGCGAACAATCCTTGACGAAGCTCATCTGTTTGCCGTCCCAGGCGAACAGCGTCGGACAGGAACCTTTCAATCGCTGTTCCGCCAGCACAGATTCGTCGGCCTTCAATTCAAACTCCGCCTGTACTGCGCCGTTCGGCCAGACGATACGGGCCACATCGGTTTGCGTGTTTTCGCCGAGTCCGAAATGCAGCAGCGGCGACGTAATGACCTGTTTCTGGGTCAGCAAGCCGGAGCGGATTTCAATCTCACCACCGATGCCGAACGAGTTGATGCGCTGATCGCCCGTGGCTTGCGCGGCGCGAGTGCGGATGGTTTGAGAGTGATAGTTTTTCGTGCTTCGGTTAATCAAACGCACAGGCTGTGTTTCGATGTTGAACGCCAGCAAATCCACGCGTCCGTCGCCTGTCAGGTCGGCGGCGGCAATGGCCGACGAGTAGGCTGGATCAATTGGCGGCAATTTTTTAGCGGACGAACCATTCAGCCACAAACGATTTATCGCTGCTACATCAAGCGCGCCGTTGTTATCAAAATCGTAAACCAGCAGTGACCCGGAGCCGGGAGTTGGCGGAACCGGCGAGCCTTCGACTTGTCGCCCAAAGACCTCCGCCATTTCCCACTCGCCGCCTTTGTCGGATAGGCGCTTCAAAACGAAGTAGTAATCCAGCAAGAGCAAATCCAAAGTGCCGTCGCTGTTGATATCGGCGGCATTGATTTTAAAAATTGATTCGACCCCGCCGGGTAACGCGCGTTCACGAAACGCGCCGAGCCGTTCATTGCTGAACACTTTGACTCTGAAATTCCCGTCGAGTAACGCCGCGTCAGGATCGCCATCACCGTCGAAGTCCGCATAAACAAAGTCGCGTAATTTCTCCGCACCTGGAAATGGCCGTAACTCCTTAAACGTCCCGTCGCCGTTGTTGCGCAAGACCAGAGGTGCGCCTTCCTGCGCGCCAAGCACGGCATCCAAATCGCCGTCGAGATCAATGTCGCCCGTCCACACGCCTTCATAAGCGGCGGAAATCGGTGCCGACGGCAAGCCTATTTTGAAGGTCACATCGGTGAATTTGTCGTGCGCGTCCTGACGGTAGAGTTTCAATCCGCCTCTGCCCGCCATCAGCAAATCGGTTTTGAAGTCGTAATTGAAATCCAGCCCAACGACGCCGTTTGAGGTGACCTGATCTTCGGCAGTGCCGGGAAAGGGCAGCATCACATTTCCGATCTTCGCTTCACGCCCGTTGGCCAGAACAATCGTTGGCACACCGTCGCTATCCAGAGCAACGACACTTCCCCAAAACCATTTTTTGCCGTCCGTATTGATCGGCTCCGTGTTGAATGAAATCGCTTCATCCGGCGGCGATGCTTGCGAACTCGGGCTGGGCAGTTTGATGAATTTCAAAAACGGATCGCCGACGAATTCCGCAGGCGTTTTGACGGCGTTCAGGCTTTGCCGATAAGCCGGCACACGCGCCAGCACGTTTTTCAAAAAGGCCGATTGCGTGGCGGCGGCGCGCGGATTGGCGCTGGCCGCGGTTTGTTGCAAGCCGGTCAATTGCTGTTTGGCTTCGTCCGGCCACAGTGAAGACGCTTCGACAAGCTTCGTGACGGCGCGTTTCAAGGCTTCGGCGTCGCCGCGTTTGGCGGCCAGCCGCGCCACATCCAGCAACACGGCCAGATTGTCCGGCTGCGCGACGAGGATTTGTTCGAGCAGCTTTTGCGCTTCGGCATCGCTGGTATCAGTCGCCTGCCGTTCAGTTTCCTGCGCCAGCGTGTAAAGGGCTTTCAGATTTTTGGCATCGAGTTCAACGGCTTTTTTCAAATGAGCGATGGCTTCGGGCAGCTTGCCGCGTTTGCTTTCAATCAGGCCGAGCAAGGCTTCAATCTGGCTGTTGTCAGGCGCAAGGCTGCGGGCCTTTTCGACTTGTTCATAAGCCGCATCGAATTCCTGTTGCCGCACGGCCAGCAAGCCCAGATTCGCCCACGAAGCCGGTTCGCCGGGCGCGATTTGCGTGGCCACGGTCAGTTTGTCTTTGGCGCGCACGTCTTCGCCGGTTTGCAAACCGGCCAGTCCGACATAAAAGGCTGACACCAGATCGCGGTATTCTTTGGAATCAGGTTTGGGCAAGCCGGCGTTGCGCGTGCAGGCAACAAGGAAGACAGAGAGACAGAGAGACAGAGAGACAGAGAGGCAGAGAGACAGAGAGACAGAGAGATGGCGAGATTTAGTATCTCCGTCTCTCCGTCCCTCCGTCTCTCCGTCCCTCCGTCCCTTAAACCTCAAACAAAATAAACTCATTCCGGCGGATACCAGTCTTCCCTCTTCCCACGTCCGACGCCCAGGGCGTCCGCCGCGCGGTTGATGTAATTGAACCATGATGCGATGAGTGTAATTTGCAGGATTGCTTGATCGTCGAATCCGACCGCGCGCAATTTATCATGATCCTGCGGACTGAGGCGAGTTGCGTCTTTGGTCAGTTGCACCACGTAATCCAGCATCACGCGGTCTTGTTCGTTGATCGGCGCCTTTGTGTAATCTTCGCGCAAGGCGGCAATCAGCGCGTCATCCAGCGTCACCATACGCAGAAACTCTGCGTGCGATTCCAGTCAGTAAAAACAGCGGTTTTGCACCGAAACCATCGTCGCGATCATTTCGTGTTGCGCGCGGCTCAAAGGCAAATCAGGCGACATCATCGCGGCGAATCCGGCAAAGATGTGATACATCGCATCTGGAATCAGCGTGTGCGAAGCCACCACGCTGTCACCGCCGGGAGAAACCGGCGAAGCGTATTCACGCGGATAGCCTGCGCGCGCAGCTTCCAGCGCACTGCGCAATTTGTCGTCAGCCTCTTCCATCGGAATAGTGCGAATCCAGGTCATTTCGTTTTCTCCAGTGTTCAGGGATTGGCTTGCGGCAATCGTTCGCCCAGCGTGTAAACGGCAGTGTCCGGGTGATAAATCTTCCAGTCAAACCAGTAATCTTTCAGCACCGTAACTTTCCGCAACTGTTTTCCGGCCATTGGGCCGCTGACGGCTTTGCCGCTGAAATCCCAGATGGTAGCGGTTTCAGCGTCCGTCAATTGCAGCGGCGTCGCGTCCGGTTTAACGAAAAATTCCAGCACGCGACCATCCACGGTGCGATCAAATGCGCGAACAGATTTATTGTCTTCGCCCATCACCAAAAACAAGGGCGTTTTGCCAACCGTGTCCAGAACCAACCGCTGTTTTTCCAGATCGGGCATTGGATACGCCATCGCCTTGCCGTCGAGGGCGACGCCCGCGACCAGAGTGCGCGGTTTCAGTTTGTCATTGGTGTCAACCGGCGTGACAACGCGGAACTTCGCGTATTCCTCTTCCCAGTTGGCCGCTTCGTAATTTTTCTGCACGCGCTCATCCGGGCGCAGCACGCGGCCCCGGCTGTGTTCGCGTTTCCAGAGTGCAAAACTTAATTCGTCGTTATAAACCTGCGTCAGCCGTTTGCCTTTGAGCGGCCCATGCAAAGCTTCGCCCGAAACCTGTTGCCACCAGGTTCCGGTTTCATCGTCGCGCATAATGAAATTCTGGTTGTTGATGCCTGCCAGATGAAAGGTCAGCCGCTTTCCGTCAACTTCGGATTCCCACACCAGACCGGTGTGACAGAGCGTTCAGTAAGTCGCCGTAATCGGCCTGCCTCCGACCACGTCATTGACAACGTGGTGATAGGCCATTTGCCGCACCGGATACGCAACGGCTTCGCCATTGATTTCAACTGCCATGACCATGTCGTTGTCAGGAACAAAACCGGCGTCAGTGACGCTGGCATAAGCGGCATTCGGCAATGGATTAAACATCCATTCAAAATGATTTTGCCGCGCAAACCACGTCACGCCCAGCAGCGGCGCAGCCAGCACAAACATCGCCAGTCTTCCCCACCAGCGCGCACCGCGCCACAGCCGCACACACAACGCCAAAAACAGGATGACCGAAATCAACGTCACCCACGGCGAAAAGCGCCGCAGCCAGTAAGACCATTCCACGCCTGTCGTTGTCTGCGCTTTGAAGGGCATGATGACGAAAACGGGAATTGCGACCATTGCGATCGCAAGGCCGACAACCAACAACAGCAACAGCCAAAATTTCCAGCGCCCCTTTTGAGGTGAAGTGTTCATAATCATTGCTTCGCTTTGCGGACTTCTTCAAAACTTTTGCCGTAAGTTTCCAGGTAAGTATGAACCGCTTCGTCTTCCGAAGGCAGCCGCAGCCCGTCAGTGAAGCGATTCATATAGGCGAAATTGCCACACTGCAGCAAAACTTCCAATGCGCCTTGCGGTTGGAATTCGGCAACCAGCGCATCGTAATCTGCCTTGCCCAGCTTCGCCGGCTCGCGCGTGATCTTGCGGGCGAAGCTGACAGCGACGAGTTCACGCGGCGAAAGTTGAGAATCATCCCTGGCCATTGCCATCAGTTTGGAAGGCTGCACGCCCAGGCGACGCAATCCCTGCACCTGATGCAGCGTGCAATAACGGCAACCATTGGCCATCGAAATGGCGAAAGACACATGCAATTTGATCTCGCGCGTTACCTGATTGTAATCGCGCGACACACCTGTAAAAGCGCGCCAGGCACGGGTGATGTTCGGAACCAGCATGAAGGCGCGCTGCGAATTGGCGATGCCAATGCCCAATCCATTGGGATTTTTTGCCTGCGCCTCCGCCGCACTCATCGTTTCCGCGCCGAGCGTCATTTGTTCATTCGAGACCAGCGAAATGCGCGCGGTCAGCGGCTCGAATTTCGGTGCAGAGATTTTGGCAACCGGTTCGTCCAGCGCCCATTTTTCCAGCGGCAGATTCGTCCCTTCGCAAAAGCGCAGAAAGTAATTGAAAAACGCCGTCGTCATCGTCAATTCGACGATTTGCGAATCGTTGAAGCTGGCGCGCGTCTTGTGAAACTCCGCGTCGTTGACGCCATGAATGTCGCGTGTCAGCAAGTCTGCATAATGAATCGCCCTTTGTTCGCCGACTGAAAGAGTAGAAAGATCATTGGCTTTGAACGCCGCCAGCATTTTTTGTCCGCGCTCGCTGGCGCGCAACAGGCGTTGCAGATGAATTGCCGGATAGGCGCTGCCGTAAATCTGCACAATGCGCACACCCATTGCCATCTTGGTTTCCGGCGCTACGCTCCCCTCGTACAGATAAGCCCGAAACGTGATGGCAAAAGGCTTCGCCGCGTTCGGCAACAGCGCCAGCGCGCGAACATAGTTTGGCACTTTGCCCGCTTCCAACACGTCCGCACCGACACAAAGCTCGGCTTTTTGATCGGCCAGCGGAACATTGGCTTGTGCGCTGACTTTTTGTTTTGCCAGTTGATTCAGCGCATCGAGCGAAGTCAAAGAGTTTTTCTCTTGCGCTAACGCGGTTAAAAACGATGCGGCGATGATGAACGCAATCGAAAACAGCATTTTCATGACTTGGGTTCCTTCAAGAAAGTTGCGTTATTGGAGCGCGGTCGTCCCGACCGCAATGTATAAAAGCGCGAAGCTTCCTTTTTTCCCTGCTCACTGATGGCGGTGGAGACAAGGATGCTGCGCGGCATTTACAGGCGGCGGTCGGGACGACCGCGCTCCCGGTCAAAAGATAAACCGCGCCCCGATTTGCAGCGTGCGCGCTTCAAACGCCTGCGTGGATTTGCCGAAATTGCCCAGCGATAAATCAGCGTTCGGTAAATACAGATTCACCTGATTGAACGCATTGAATGCTTCCACGCGAAATTGAATCTGTTTGTTTTCCAGCACCGTGAAAATGCGCGCGAAAGACAAATCCACCGCGGAAAACTTCGGCCCGCGAAACGTGTTGCGGCCCAGATTGCCAGACGTGCCCGGCGTGGGCGCAGGGAAAATACTGGCCGGGAACAAGCCGTTCAGAAAGTCCTGTTTGTTGAATGAAGATTTAACCGCGCCCGTCGCCGGAGCATTCGGGCGATCATAAAATCCGCCGCCCACAGCGCCGCCGCCGCCATCACGATTGTAATCGCCGCCAGCCGTCGAAGCCGCGCCATTCCAGACCGAAAATGGACGCCCGGATTGTTGCGTGACAATCGCGGACAGTTGCCAGCCATTCACCACTTGCCCCGCCCAACGATTGCCGAGACTAAATGTTGGCGTCCACAACAACTGCGCAGAAAACCTGTGCGGAATATCGAACAACGAACGCCCGCGTTCACAACGCAGGCAGTCAATATTCTGCGCACCTTTGCCCGGTTCGGAATTGTCTGCAAACTGGCCCGTTGAAGTATCCGACGAAGTGTCCAGCCATTTCGACCAGCGGTAATTGGCCTGCACCGAAAACTGTTTTGACAGATTGCGGCGGACTTCCAGCGTCGCGGCGTGGTAATGCGAATCCACGCCGTTTGTCACAAACAGCAACGTGCTGAAATTCGGATTGATGCGATCTTCCCTGCCGTCCAGCAAATCGCCCGCAAAGCGGTTTACGTCGTCAATTCGTTCCAGATTAACGCCGCGCGTGCCGTTGTATCCGGCTTCGACAATCCAGCCGTTCCAGACTTCGCGTTGCAGGTTCAAAAAACAGCTTTGACTGTATTGCGTTTTGATCGTCGGATTGACGACGAAGCCCGTCGGGCGGATGGCGTTTTGTCCGGGCGGAGTATTCACGCCGCCCTGCGCGTTCAAACCGCGCGCGAAGTCCGGGTTGAACGGAACCGGAATGCCATACAGGATGCGCGTGCCAATCCGGTTTGACGGTTGCACCACACCTTGCAGCGCGTCCGGCGGCAACGCGCGCGCGCCGGAAATGGATTGGCCGTGATGCGGCTGATACGCCAGGCTGAAACCCGCGCGAATCGCCGATTTGCCGTCGCCGAATGGGTCATAGGCCAAGCCGATGCGCGGCGAAAAATTTGTCTTCTGCGGCGTATACAGCCGGTCAACCCGCGTCAGGCTGGCATTCGCCAGCCGTTCGCGGAAGTTGTTCCCCTGGCCGAAGACAATCGAAGATAACCTTCCTTCACGCTCGCTGACATCGCCGAAATAATCGTGTCGCAAGCCCAGATTCAGATTCAGCTTTGAGGTGACTTTCCAATCATCCTGAAAGAAAAATGCGGTCTCGAATTGCGTGAAGTAGCGCGGAAAGTTCGTGCGCTCGCCCGTATTCGGATTCACCGTCAGTGTTTGCCGGAACGGTTGATCGGCGATGAAGCTGGCAATGCTGGTGAAGGTGTACGTTCCGGCGTCGGGTGCGGCAATGGAAAGCCCCTTGAACAAACGACGATATTCGCCGCCAAAGCGCAAAGCGTGCCGTCCGCGATCCAGCGTCAGCACATCGCGAAATTCATAGGTGCGAATCTTCGTTGCTGAGTTGAAAAAGTCTCCCCAGCCTGCGGTGAAGCCCGTCACTGTAATTTGCGGCACAACCGCGTCGTCATTGCCGCGATTGGTCGAGATCGTCTGAAATGCGAATCGGGCATCGTTCACTGCGCGGTTGAAAACTTTGGTGTAGCCCAGATTGGTGTTGGAAAACTTTCCGTCAAAAGCGCCTTGCATCCCGCGCATCACGCGGCCCAGGCCGGATTGATTGACAGACCCGCTGGTTGCGCCGCTGTTGTCGGCCTGGTTTTCAAAAATATAGCGGCCATAAAATTTATCCTTGCCATCGTTAAACGAATGATCCACGCGGCCCAAAAACTGGTTGTAGCGAACGTAATCGTTGATCGTCGTAAACAGCGTGCCATTCGTTGGAATCAATTGGCCGTTTCCGATGCTCAGACAGTTATTGTTGGCCACGGTGCAAGCGCCGACTTGTTGCGGCGCGGGCGAAGCAAATTGCGTCAGCAACTTATTGGCGATGCTGTTTGGCGCAGTGCGATTGACGTATTCGCGCAGTTGCGGGGTTTCGACCTGGAAGGAAGCGGCCCGGCCCGCGGCGTTGCGCGTGCCTTCGTAACTGCCGAAGAAAAACGTTTTGTCTTTGATGATCGGCCCGCCTGCGTTGCCGCCAAACTGGTTGAAAACCAA
>JAEUQO010000241.1 GCA_016789605.1 Acidobacteriota bacterium | reverse complement strand
TTCCGGCAGGGCTCGCCCACTGACCGTTGATGAACAGTTTGTCGTGAAAATTGGTCGGCATTGCGATGAAATCCTTTTCGTAGTTGCAAATCAAATTTCCCAGTCTGTCAGATTCAGATTGGGGATGCGGCTAAATTCGCGAGTGTTGTGAGTAACAACAACTAAACCGTGCGCAAGTGCAATCGCGGCAATTTGAACATCATACGGGCCGATCGGAGTTCCTTTTCGCGCCAAATCGGCACGAATCTCGCCACTAATACGAGCGGCAATCAGATCAAAATCAAGATTTGGATAAGGCTGAAGAAACGCTTGCAGGTCTGCCAGGCTTTTGTGTGACCATTTGCTCTTGTACGCACCATAGTAAAGCTCGGCACGAGATACCGAACAAACAACCTTATCTGTTTCTGGGACGGCTAAAAATCGCTGAGTAAAAGTCGTCTGACGTTGATGCAACGCGTTAATGCAGGCATTTGTATCAAGAAGATATTTCATTCCCAGGGAAACTCCTCTCGCGTCTCAAATTCCCCCTGCGGCTCGCGTGAAGGAAAATCCGGCAAAGAACCTAAAAACCGCAAGGCGTGCAGGTCTTTGACGTCTTCCAGTTTCATCCCGACCTTTGCAGCCAGTTCAGCCAAATCCGGCTCTTCATCCAGCGGCAGCAAGATGACTTCTACCCGGCGGTCGCGCATCTCGGCGGGGATGGTGATCATTTCGGGCATTTTCTCGTATACCTGGCGAATTGCGTCCATTGCTTGTCCCTCTCAAGAAGTCCAAAGAAACCCTGGGTTGCCAATCTCAGGCAGTATCGGTAAGCGTCAGCAACACTGTCAAGCAAAGCATCAGGCCAACTTGACACCTTCTCAGCGCAACGTTAGCGTGACGGCGGTTGATCACCATCCCACGCAAACAAGGAGTCAGCACCGATGAACGGAACCGATCTTTCGGGCAAAGTCGCATTGGTCACGGGCGGAGGCCGGGGTATTGGCAAAGCCATCACCCAACGGCTGGCCGCAGCAGGCGCCAATATCGTCATTGCCAGCCGCAAGCTCGAAAATTTGCAAGCGACGGCGGCGGAATTTGCCGACTTGCCGGGCAAGATTCACTCGGTCGAATGCCACGTTGGGCGCGCCGAGCAATTAGAGCAATTGGTCAGCGAAACCGAACGTGTGTTTGGCCCGGTGGACATTTTGATCAACAACAGCGCGACCAACATCGGCCAGGGCCCGTCGTTGGATGTCACCGATGACATGTTCGCCAAGATGTTCGAGGTTAATGTGGTGTCGGCGCTGCGCTTGATTCGGCTGACGGTGCCCAAAATGATCGAGCGGAAAACAGGCGGCTCGATTATCAATATCGCTTCGATTGCCGGGTTGCGACCGCAACCGGGCGGATTGCTGTACAGCGCCACCAAAGCCGCCCTGCTCATGATGACGCGCAACTGGGCCATCGAATTCGGACGGCACAATGTGCGCGTCAATGCGATTGCGCCGGGTTTGATCGAAACCGATTTCAGCGAATATTTCTGGAAAAACGAAAACTTCGTCAAACAACTGGAAGCCACGCAGCCGATTCCGCGCGTCGGCGTACCGGCAGAAGTCGGCGGCATGGCATTGTATCTGGCGTCAGACGAATCCTCGTTTGTGACCGGGCAGGTGTTTGTCGTGGATGGCGGCGCAACCGCGCGTTGAGCTGGGCGAGAGAGCGAATTTATCCCCGCGCGATTTCGCTCTCTCGCGGACTTCATTTCCCCCATCCTGACGGATTGTTTATACTGCGCCTTACCGGACATCCTCTCAACAGTTCATTTATCAAAAAGCAATGTTCGACAAGTTCAGAGAAGAGTGTGGCGTCTTCGGCATTTACGGCCACGAAGAAGCGGCACGGCTGGCCTATTTGGGTCTTTACGCCTTGCAGCACCGTGGACAGGAATCGGCGGGAATTGTGTCGTCGGATGGCAGCCTGCTTTATGCCGAACGTGGCATGGGCCACGTCAGCGACATCTTCCAGGAAGATCATCTGGCGCGCCTGGCTGGTAATTCGGCCATCGGGCACGTGCGCTATTCCACCGCCGGCAAAGTCAGCATTAACGAAGCACAACCGTTTTTGGTGAAATGCAGCTTTGGCCAAATTTCGTTGTGTCACAACGGCAATTTACCCGACGCCAGCGAAGCGCGCCGCCAACTGGAACGCGACGGCGCGATTTTTTCTTCGACCTCTGACACCGAAGTCGTGTTGCACCGCATTGCCCGTTCGCGGCGGCGCGATCTGGTCGAAGCGATTGTCGAAGCGCTGATGTTTGACGACGGCGCGTATTCGATGCTGTTTGCCACGCCTGACAGTTTGATCGCCATTCGCGATCCGCGCGGATTTCGTCCGCTGTGCCTGGGCACGCTGGAAGGCGCAACCGTTTTCGCGTCAGAAACCTGTGCGTTTGACCTGATTGGCGCGGAATATGTGCGCGACGTCGAACCGGGCGAATTGATCATCGTGGATGCCAAAGGCACGCATTCGTTTTATCCGTTCCCGCCCAAACCCCACACACATTGCATTTTTGAGCACGTCTATTTTTCGCGGCCTGACTCGCTCGTGTTCGGGCGCAGCGTCAACAAAAGCCGTCACAAAATGGGCCGCCAGTTGGCGCGCGAATCTCCAGCCGATGCTGATATCGTCGTGCCCGTGCCCGATTCCGGCGTGGCTGCGGCCATCGGTTATGCAGCGGAATCGGGGTTGAAATTCCGCTTTGGCTTGATGCGCAATCACTATGTCGGACGCACCTTTATCGAACCGCGCTCTTCGATTCGTCATTTCGGCGTCAAAATCAAA
>JAEUQO010000240.1 GCA_016789605.1 Acidobacteriota bacterium | reverse complement strand
GCGGTTGCTGGATACGCGCGCCGGTCAGGGCGGTTGCGACACGGTAAGCGCGCCGATTACGGCGGGCACTTCGTTGTCGAAACTGGGTCGCATGAGCTGTGACGGACAGTTGATTCCGAACAACGCGCAAGCGCTGACGGGGAATGTGACGGTGATCAATCTGACGGGCCAGACGGGCTATCTGACGCTGTATCCGACGGGCGTGGCGGCTCCGCTGGCGGCCAACCTGATTTACGGGCCGAGCGGCATCTTGTCGAATGCGTTCGTTGTGGGGCTGGGCGCCAATGGCGAGTTCAGCCTGTTTGCGGAACGAACGCTGGAAGCAATCGTGGACGTTTCCGGTTTCTTCGCGCCGTAAATCGAGACCGTTGCTAATGACAACACGAACCGCCGAGTGTTGCGGTCGTGATCGTTGCCCGCTGCGGGATTTGTCCTGCGGCGGGCAACTTTTTTTTCTCCGGCGTGGCGGGATAGGGCTTTTGTTTTCGCCTGCAGAGGCAGAGTGGTAGAGTGTCGCGCGCAATTGACCGCCTATTCACTCGTTTGACTGAGAAAAACTCTTCAAATATCCCAGGAACTGGCCTTTTTTAGGCGAATAGCTCACAACGCGATATCGGAAATCCGAGTTGTCCGACCAAAGACAGGCTCTCTAGATGGAATTTTCTTCCAAGGAGAAACACGATGCGGATGAATAAACACCTCACACGCCGGGGATTGGTTTGCCTGGCCTTGCTGAGCCTGTTTGTGCTTGGCAGGTATGCGCTACGACTGAACCCCGTCAGCGCAGCACAGCCCCCTACCACACAGACGGCGCAAGACCCGCCCGCCAGACGACAGGCGTCAACCGCGCCGACAGAAGGGACGACACAAACCTTTGCCCCCAATAGCCCGGCGGCGACGATCACCGTCAGCAGTCTGGCGGATGGCGCGCCGGCCAATAACGGTCAATGCACGTTGCGTGAAGCGCTGACCAATGCCAACAACAACAACCAGTCGGGTTCGACCGATTGCACGGCAGGCAGTGGCGCTGACACGATCAACATCAGCGTTACCGGTACGATCAATCTGACGGGAGCGTTGCCCGCCATCTCAGAAAGTCTGACCCTCAACGGTCCGGGCGCACTCTCGCTGACCGTGCGCCGGAATACGGGCGGCGATTACAACATTTTCAATATCAACGGAGGCGTCACCGCCACGATCGCGGGCATGACGATCTCCAATGGCAAGTCCAATGTCGGGGGCGGGATTAACAATGGCGGAAATCTGACCATCAACAACTGCGCCATCACTGCCAACGAGGCGACTGGTAATGGTGGCGGTGTTCATAATATCAGTTCGCTGACTGTCACGAACACCACGTTCAGCGGCAACACCGCAAGCGATGGCGGAGGGCTGTTCACCCTAACTGGCACGGCCACGCTGACCAACTGCACGTTCAGCGGCAACACCGCAACCGTGTTTACCGGCGCCATCACGCACGTAAATTTCGGCGGCCCCATGACCAACCTCTCGGTCACAAATTGCACTATTGCCAACAACACCGGCGTGACCGAAGGCGGAATTGCGACGGTTGACCAGGGCGGGCCTGCCACCACGACGTTGAAGAACACCATCGTGGCCAACAACTCCGCCCCAAACTTGAGCCGAATCGGCGCGGGGGCTGTGGTCACGTCGCAGGGCAATAACCTGGCCAGCGACAATGGCAACGGGCTGTTGAATCAGGCGAGCGACAAACTCAATACCAACGCGTTGCTTGCACCACTGGGGACTTACGGTGGCCCGACGCAAACGCTCGCGCTGCTGCCCGGCAGCCCGGCGATTGATACGGGCACGGCCACGGGCGCACCGGCCAATGACCAGCGCGGATTTGCGCGCGGCGTGAATGGCAAAGGTTTTGCCGCGGCGGGCGTGGACATCGGCGCGTATGAAGTGCGCCCGAAATTTATCAATGTTACCACTGGCAACAATGCCAACAGCGGGGCGACGCTGGCGACCCCGTGGCAAACGATTGCGCACGGCATTGCCAACGCGGCTGTCGGTGATGATCTGATCATTGCCAGCGGTACCTATCCTGAAAACAATTTGATCGTGGACAAAAGCATTAACTTTCACGGCGCAGGCGCGGCCAATACGATTGTGAACGCCGGTCAGCTCAACCGCGTTTTTCAGATCAATGGAGGCCAGACCGTCGGTATCACGAACCTGAATATCACCAACGGCAAATCCGCAAGTGGGCAATTCGGCGGAGGAATCAATAATTCTGGCACCCTTAGCCTGGCAAATTGCATTGTCTCGAGTAACACCGCGAGCAATGGGTACGGCGGCGGAATCTTTTCCACCGGCTTGCTGACAATCAGCAACACCACGATCAATGCCAACAGCGCCTCCAATGGCGGAGGGATCGCTTCGGTATTCTCTACTGCCAATCTTACCGTTGTGAATAGTTTGATTCACGCAAACACCACCACCTTTCAGGCTGGCGGGGTGTATATTCAAGATGGGGTTGGTACGCTGACCAACTCTACGATCAGCGCAAATGTCGCTGGCACCTGGCCCGGCGGACTCTTCAATCTAGTCTTTAATAGCGGGCAAAGCAGTTTTGCAACCCTCACGAATTGCACCGTCGTTAATAATCAAAGTGACGGCACAGCCGGAGGGATTGCCACGATCGATAACGGCGGCGCAATCAGCACCATCACACAACTGAAAAATACCATTGTCTCAGGCAATGTCGGCCCGAGCTTAATAAAGTCTGGTACCAATTCGACCGTCACCTCCCTGGGCAATAACCTCAGCAGTGACAACGGGGGCGGCTTCCTGAATGGCACGGGCGATTTGATCAACACCAATCCATTGCTTGGGGTGCTGGCGTGGAATGGCGGTCCTACCAGAACGCATTTGCCGCAAGCGGGCAGTCCGGCCATCAACGCGGGCAGCAATACGGGTGCGCCGGCCACGGATCAACGCGGCGTCAAACGTCCCGTCGGAGCCAACACGGATATCGGCGCGGTAGAGGTTTCGTCAGGAACGTGCACGACCCGTGTTATCTATCCCAGCAGTGTGGCGAGGGGGGCGATCGGCGCGTTTTATAGCCAGCAATTGACGGCGACGGGCGGAACCGGGCCATACGTGTTCGCTGTGGCAGAAGGCTCTACCTTGCCTGCCGGCTTAAGCCTTTCGTCCAGCGGGTCGCTCTCTGGCACGCCCACGGCCTCTGGCAATCAGACGTTCAGCCTAACCGTGCTGGATCAAACCGGCTGTCTGAGCACGCAAGCCTTCGCGATGTATATTTCGGCCAGCGGATGCACCATTGACTCTGCGACGCCAATCACCATTGGCCAAACGCTGACTGGGCAACTGCTGCCGGGAGATTGTACGGCTGTTTTTGGTGATGGCTCACCATCGGATTTATTCTCTTTCAGCGGCACGGCGGGCCAGCAGGTCGCGATTTCCATGAACTCGACCGATGTTGATTCCTATCTCGCGCTGTTTAGTCCTGCTTTGCAATCCATTGCCCAAGACGATGATGGCGGTGGTGGCACCAATGCGCGCATCCCGGCAAACAGCGGGTTCTTTACCCTACCAGCGACAGGCACATATTACATTGTCGCGGACGGGTCGGGGCAAACGGGCAATTACACCGTGACCCTGAGCGGGCCGCCGAACAACGGCTTGCAGTTCTATCCGCTGCCGCGTCCGGTGCGGTTGCTGGATACGCGCGCCGCACAGGGCAATTGCGACAGCGTCACCACGCCCATCGCAGCGGGAGGCTCCATCACGACACAAGCGCGTATCACTTGCGAAGGCATTACCATTCCCGCCAGCGCACAAGCCATCGTGGGCAACATTACTGTCATCAATCAAACTGCCCAGGCAGGTTATTTGACACTCTACCCCACGGGACAGAGCGCCCCGTTGGCGGCCAATATGATTTACGGCCCGAACGGTTTGTTGTCGAATAATTTCACGGTGGGATTGAGCGGTACGGGGCAGTTCAATATCTTCGGTGAACGAACGATCCACGTGATCGTGGATGTCAGCGGATATTATGCGCCGCCGGGTCAGGGTGGTTTGTATTTCCATCCGCTTGCCAAACCGGTGCGTTTGCTGGATACGCGCGCCAGTCAGGGCAATTGCGACTCGGTCAGTACGCCGATTGCCGCTGGTACATCCATTACCACGCAAGCACGCCAAACCTGTGAAGGGCTACTGATTCCCCCAACAGCGCAAGCCATCGTCGGTAACGCAACCGTCATCAACGGTTCGGGACAGGCAGGCTATCTGACAATTTATCCGGATGGCGTGACACCGCCGCTGGCCGCAAACATGATCTATTTGCCGGGCAACATTCTATCGAATGCGTTCACCGTGGGATTGAGCGCCGACGGGAAGTTCAACATCTTCGGCGAAAAGACGATAGACATGGTGGTGGATGTGGCCGGGTATTACAGCACGGAACCCATTGACGCCAACGGTCCGGGATTGCTGTTCAATGCCTTGTCGCGTCCGTTGCGCATTCTGGATACGCGAGCCGCTCAGGGCAATTGCGATACGGTGGCCGCGCCGATTACAGGCGGCACGTCGCTGGCTGCGCCTGCGCGCTTAACCTGCGAAAGCCTGACGATTCCGGTCACGGCGCAAGCTGTACTGGGCAACGTGACGGTGATCAACCAGACGGCATCGGCAGGCTTCCTGACGATGTATCCCGATGGTGTGGCGCAACCGCTGGCCGCAAACATGATCTATTTCCCTGGGCAGGTGTTGTCGAACGCTTTTGTGGTCGGTTTGAATTCGAGTACAGGGCAATATCGCGTGTTTGCCGAACGGACGCTGGAGGCGATTGTAGATGTCTCTGGTTTCTTTGCGCCGTAAACCGAGCGTAAGTCATAACAACAAAAAACGAGGGGCGAATGCGCAAACATTCGCCCCTCGTTTTTTGCCAGGCTTGCTTGCATCGCGTCGTCAGTTTTTCAGCGGCGGCGTGATCATAATGTGCGCGCCCAGTGTTCCGGCGTCCATCAGCCACGGTTCGCCGCGTTTGGATTTGGTCGAAAGCCCCAGCGATTCCGCCGTGGCATTCGGCACATAAATAACCCAGC
>JAEUQO010000417.1 GCA_016789605.1 Acidobacteriota bacterium | reverse complement strand
TGGGCAGCGGATAGAAGTTCAGGTAATTGCGGGCAATCGCGCTGATGCGATTGGCGGGAATGATGTTGCCGGGGAAAGGATCGCGGCGCACGCGCGCGCCATCTTGCCGCGCAGTGGCTGGATCATAGATCAACGCGCCCGTCGGCAATTCCGAAAAGTCGCCATTGCGCTGCTTGGCCGTCGGTACGGTGAACAGGCCCGGTTCCGGAAATACGTCCGGCAGTTTTTCCAGCGAGAAGAAGAAGAAGCTGCGATTGCGCAAATCCACTTCTGCCGGCCCAAACACTTTCTTCGGCAGGAAAACCGGACCGCCAACCGTGAAGCCGTAGCGGTTGTAACGCAGTGGATCGCGGTCGGCCTTGCCGTCCTTGTCGCGGTCGCGTGCCGGATTTGTGGACAGATTCGTGCGATTGAGAATGAAGGTGTTGCCCGAAAGCACATCGTTGCGCACAAATTCATAGACAGTGCCGTGCAAGGTGTTGGTGCCGCTCTTGAGCGTAACGTTGACTGTCGCGGCGGCGGTGTGCGCCGCTTGCGCGTCAAAGCTGGCCGTCTCGACCTTGAATTCCTGCACCGCATCAGCTGGCGGCACGAAGGCCACGCGCCCTAAGCCGCCGCCGCTCGCCATGTTCGGCACACCGTCTAGCGTGAATTCGTTGCGGCCTGGCGCGCCGTCGGCCACGATGGACGAGGTGCCACCGTTGTCGAAAGGCCGCGAAAAGCGCAAATCGCCCGTATAGGTTACGCCCGGCGCCAACCGCGAAAGTACAAACGGATTACCATCTGATAGCGGCAATTCCGAAATGCGCCGCTGGTCAATCACCTGCCCGCCAGAGGCGGTGTTGGTATCGAGCAGCGGAGAGTCAGTCGTAATGTTGACGGTTTCGCTGACCGCGCCGACTTCCAATTGCAGGTCCAATTCGAGTTTGTCGCCAACCCGAACTTCGATGTTTTGCCGAATGACTTTCTTAAAGCCTTTGGCTTCTGCCGTCAGGCTGTAACTTCCCGGCGTCAAATACAACACGGTATAAGCGCCGCTTTCATTTGTAGTGGCCGTAGTAGTGCTATTAGTTGCGGTATTAAGGACGGTAACGGTTGCACTGCTGACAACTGCCCCCGAGGCCTCAGTTACGCGCCCGGAAATCGAGCCGCGGAACTCTTGAGCATTTGTGCTTACTGTGAGCCCGATTAGCACGGCGAGCCCAAGTAAGAACGCCTTATATCTTTTTGACATAGGAATCCTCCGAAAGGGTTTAAACAATTTGTTTAGTTGGTCATCCCAGCTAAGAAAAACTGTTTCCCTTCACGTGAAATTCCACGCTCCGTCTGGCGTGCGTGAGGGAGCTGCATTGTATGGAGACAAGTCAGACGAATGCTGACTGTGCGGATTATATGCCCTCACAAGGAAACTGTCAGCAGTCTAGGAAAGTTTCTCGCCAGGCATTGTCGGGAACGATACGCTGTTGGAATTCAAGGCCGAGGCTGAGCCCACCCAGAATGAACCACAGGCTCAATCTGGCAGCGCGGCAAGCAATTGATCTAGTTCTGCGCGGGTATTGTAAAAATGCGGCGAGATACGCAATCGTCCCAAACGCGGGGTCGTTACGATTTGGCGTTCATTTAACAATTCGTAGAGCTGTTCTGCCGAATGCCGTTCGTGCTTGCAACACACGATTGCGGATGTTTCTCCGGCGCGGCGCGAACTGACAACGCGATAGCCACGCGCTTGTAACTGTTCGCTCAAATAGTCGCTCAAGCCCAACACATAACTTTCGATTTCGGCCAGCCCGGTTTTTAGAAACAGTTCCAGCGCGGCCCCCAGGCCGACCACGCCTGCCGTATTGAGCGCCCCCGGTTCAAAGCGGCACGCGCTCGGCGCGAGTGGTTGTTCCAATTCGCTAAAATCGAATGGATTGGCGACTGACATCCAGCCCACCACGCTCGGTTTGACGCGTTCCATCGCACGGCGCGAAACATACAGCAGCGCCACCCCATCCGGCCCCAACAGAAATTTGTGCGCATCTGCCGACAGCGCATCAATGCAGCAGTCCACAACGTCGAGCTGTAACGCGCCCAGCCCCTGAATTCCATCGACTAAAAACAGAATGTCACGTTCGCGGCAAAACCGCCCGATGGTGCGCAAATCATTGCGAAAGCCGCTGGCGTATTCGACAAAGCTCAAACTCACGATGCGCGTGCGCTCATCCACCAACCGCAAAATCTCTTCTGTTTCCAACCGCCCGTCATGCTCTTTTGCCAGACGGAGTTCGACGCCTTGTTCGCGCCGCAAACGAAACCACGGCTGCAAATTCGCCGGGAACTCACATTCGGCGGTGACCATGTTGTCGCCCGGACGCCAGTCAATGCCGTTGGCAACATAAGCCAATCCCGTTGAAGTATTCGGTGCAAACGCAATTTCATCCGCCCAGGCATTGATCAAGCGCGCAGCCAGCTTTCGCACCTGCCGGACTTCTTGTCCCCATTCGCGAAAGTGAACCAGGCCGTGCTCCAGCAAATCCTGTTGGTAACGCATCATCGCGTCAAACACCGGCACTGAAATCGGCGCGACAGCGGCGTGATTCAAATAAACATGGTTTTTCGTGACAGGAAAAAGTGCGCGAAGCTGGTCATTCATAACTGAAAACAGGTTCTTACTTCACCGACTTCAATGCGGCGAAAATTGAATAGCGGCGTGCGCCCGTATCTGGCCAATTGCGCAAGTTGTTCATCGGTCAGCAACCCAAGTTGCCGTAACGTTTCAATCACCACCGGGTCGCGGGCGCGGCGAATGTCGCCGTCTTCGATCTTGATGGCAATGCCCAGACCAGCAGGATAGCGCGGACACGGTTTAACACCCAGCAATTGCACGCCTTCGGCGCCGACTTTGGCAATCACCTGCCCGTGCGTCGCACGCATCAAATCTGTGTCGAGTCGGTTGCGATTGCCGCCGACCATCTCCGGAAATTCTCCCATTGCCGCAACCACCCGTTCCGCAGCCTGACAGAGCGTTTCATCCTGCGCGCTGCCTGTTTGCCGGGCGGCGACAAGTTGCGCATAGCTGCGCGCCATTGCCGTCAGGCTCACACCAAACACCGGCGCGCTGCAACCATCTACGGCGATGTCAATTTCTTCGGCAGGCACGGCCGCAAACCGCGCCAACACCTCTCGAATCTGGCGTTGAATCGCGTGTTGCGGGTCAATGTAGTTGGCAAGCGGCTGTTGACTGAATTTGGCAAATGCCAACATCCCCGCGTGTTTGCCGGAACAGTTGTTGTGCAGAATGCGTGGCGCTTGTCCTGTGGCGCGCAATTGTTTTGCGGTGACATCATCAAACGGCGTATGCGCGCCGCATAACAACTCGGTTTCGGTGCAGCCAATCTTGTCCAGAATGGAGGAAACCGCGGTGAGATGAATGTCTTCGCCACTGTGCGATCCGGTAATGACGGCCAGTTCCTGCGCGGTGAGTCCAAAATGCTGCGCCGCGCCGCTGGTAATGATGGGAATCGTTTGAAATGGTTTGGCAGCGGAACGATACCAGGTACGCGCTGAACCATCGCCTAATTGCGCGACAATCTGCCCGGCGGAATCCACCACAACGATGAATCCGCGATGGCGCGCTTCGATCAGAGAACCGCGTGTAACTTCGACCAGAACGACTGTTTGTGGCGGCGTTTCCTGCGTTGGTTGCGTCATAGCCGGATCATACGAAACTGTCGCCCCAAAAGAAAATCGCCGCCTGCTGACAATCAACAAGCGGCGCATAAATCAACGAGATGTTTTAAAGAAAGAAGAAACTACTTTTTCGTGCGGCGGCCACCATGACCAAACCGAAGCACATTGATTTTGACGTTGCGGCGGCCAAATTGCATCGCTTCACCACGCGAAGGCACCCAAACGTCAATAATCTTGCCTTTGATCTTTTTGCCAGTGTCGTGCACGGTGTAAACACCGGAATAGTGCCCGGCTTTGATTTGCACGACAGAACCCAACGGAAGTACGCGCGGGTCTGCGGCAATCACACCACGACGGACGCTGGTTCCCATGCGAGTACGGCCTTTCAAACTGTAAGCCGTCGCCTGGAATGTCACTGGCTCTCCCATTTCATCAAGTTCAGGAAATGGAAAGGCCTCATTCAGGCGCGTCGCGCGCGGGCTAACACTTAAATTCAGCTTTGGATTTTTGGGGCTGACCTTCGGCTCAGCAATTTCAACGGGGCTGCTTGCGTCTGCTTTGGCTTCGCTTTTGGCTGTTTTCACCAGATCGTTGACCACAGCCAGTTTCGTGTTCGGGTCGGATAAATTGGATGATGATGGGGTAGATGATTTTGCGGTTACATTTTGGTCACCGCCAGCCGCAGGAGCGCTTTGCGCGCTCACGCCAAGCTGAAGCAACATTGACAAACAAGCAATTCCCACAGTTTTGTTTACGCTGCTACACATAAGATCCGTTCGTCTCCTTGTTACAGGGTTGTTGCCAACTCCAAACTATCGCCTCCCCTTTGTGCGGATCGGACACATTAGGTCGCAACCAAAATCGACTTCTGTTTTCGCCTCGTTTCCATCAAGCAAACGAAACTCACTGATAGTCGTGATGATCAGCGTGGGGCACCAATCACGTTGTATTAAAACTCAAAACACTTTCCACTCATTTGAACCGAGTGTCTTGCGGCTCGAGACTGCAAACCGCAAACGTGAAAGAACTTCACGGCGTTAGTTGAAGCAAAAAACCAAGCTCAAACAACGGGCGGATTATAACATCCGAAAATTTGAATTTTTGCACCCCATTTCAAACAGAGCCTTAACCCTCGTGTTAAGCCAGGGTTAGACCTGAAAAAAAGTTCATTCTGGGCTTTCGCGAGAATGTAAAAAGGTGCCAATGTCTGATTTTCAGTCAGATATTGAGAAATGCGAATGTATGGCTGTGTATCAGAGACTTTTGCACTTTCGGGAAGAGATGCGTAATTTTGGGACGTCAGAGAGGCAAAAAGCTGCGATTTTTACCACATAAACTGGGGCATATTTTGGCTACGACAAATCAAGAAGCTCATTCCGCAGTTCCTCAAGCGAGCAGGTTGCGGTACCAATTTTGCCAACTACAACACCAGCGGCGTGATTGGCAATAACAGCGGCCTCGCGCAATTGCGCACCAGAAGCAAGCGCCAACGCCAAGGTTGCGATAACTGTATCGCCCGCCCCGGTCACGTCATAAACTTCACGCGCCACTGTAGGAATGTTGGTCAGTACTCCCGCCGCATCCAGCAAGCTCATGCCGTGTTCCCCACGCGTAATCAGCACATTTTTGCAATCCAACACATCGCGAATGCGTTCTGCCGCCAGACGGAGCGATGCGTCTTCCGTAATTTCAAATCCGGCGGCGCGTTCGGCTTCGAGCTGGTTGGGAGTGATGACGTCCACCGCACGGTAATGCAGGAAGTTTTTGATTTTGGGGTCCAGACAAACCGCCAGGCCACGCGCTTGTGCCAATTCAATGGTCTGTTGCAGGACGTGTGGCGTCAGCAAACCTTTATCGTAATCGGAGATGATCACCGCGTCGGCGTTTGCCAACGCTTGCGCAAACACAGCCAGGATTTGCGTTTCAATTTCGGCGTTGATGGGCGAATTGTCTTCGCGGTCGGCGCGCACCATTTGTTGGCTGTGTGCGACGATGCGCGTCTTGCGCGTGGTGGGCCGTGTCGGCGTTACCACGATGTTCCTGATATCCGCGCCGCGTTCGGCAAACTGACGAAGCAACAACCTGCCACCGTCGTCGTCTCCGATAATGCCGACAGGCGTTGCATCCGCGCCCAATGCCAACAAGTTCGCAACAACATTGCCAGCGCCGCCCAGATGCCAGGATTCGCGTTTGACTTCAACCACGGGCACCGGCGCTTCAGGCGAAATGCGCCGCACCTTGCCCCAGATAAATTCATCCAGCATCAGGTCGCCGAGCACAACCAGACGGCGGCCCGCAAACTGACCGACAATGTGCCGCGCACGTTCTAACGTCACTCCAACATTCATCATCACTCACCCAGCCCGTGAACCATTCGGAACAGGCCGTTCCGGCATCGCCAGCGCAGGCAAAACGCCGTCGGCATAACCGATGTCGAACAACATTCCTTCTGAAAGGATTCCCGCCATCTTTTTGGGCGGCAAATTCACGACAAAGAGCGCCTGCTTGCCTTCGATTTCTTTCGGATTGGCGCGCTCCTGTTTCAGGCCAGAAAGAATGACGCGTTTGTGATCGCCAAAATCTACGGTCAGTTTCAGCAACTTGTTTGATCCTGGCACGTCTTCGACCAGTTCAATCGTGCCGACGCGAATGTCTATTTGCTCCAGAACTTCAAATGAAGTTGCCGGTTTCACTGGCGCGGGTGTGATGTTGTTCATGACTATGACTATTCTCGGGCTATTCTCCCGGCGCAGTGGTCGAGCCTTTCTGTTTTGGCTGGCCCAACTTCATAATCCAGATGCCGGAATTCACATCATTAAAGAAGATGTATTCGCCAAATTGTCGCGCGCCCCAGGTGAACGGAATATTCGGCCGGAAACCTTGCGGATCGCCCGTCCACAAGCGCGCGATTTCGCGGCCTTGCTGATACAGGTCGCCACGCAATTCGCCCGACACGTCGAGCACACGTCCACCGCCGCCGTAATACCCCATCACCAAAACATCATCCTTTACCCAGACGTTATGCGCGCCGCCTTCGGGCACAGCGTATTCGGCAACTTTGCGCGGATTCGTGATGTCCGACACGTCAACCACGTGCAACACACCGCGCGCGGCAATGCGCGCTTTGTCGTAAATGTTGAACTGTTCGGGAAAGACTTCGTCGCCGACAAAGACGTAATTTTTGTAGCGGTAAACTTCGTGCGTTCCGGCAAGCCAACCGTCGCCGTAAAGCTCGTGGTGATTGAAACGCAATTGGCTGACCAGTTTCGGATTTTCAGGCGAACCGCCCTTGATGCCTGCGCCGACGTCAAGAATGATCAGGCCGTCACGCCAATATGCCAGATAGGCCAATCCGTCTTTTACCTGCACGTCGTGCAGATAGCGACCTTCAGAAAAGGCTTCGCCGGTGGCGGCATTCTGCACCGCTTTGGCCTTGGCGGGGACTTCCCAACGCGCGACCTCCCGTGGATTCTTGACGTCCTTGAAGCTGATCACGCGCATTGACCCCGTCGCATCATCCGTCAGGTAAACATACTGGCCATCAATGTAAGCGCTGTGCACACCGCCGGTCACCGTCGCGGTGTATTCCGACAGCACTTTCGGATGTGCCAGATCGGTCGTGTCCAAAAAGACGATGCCGTTTTTACGGCTCGAAGCGCCTTCGCGCGTCACCACGCCGATTTTGCCGTCGGGCGTCAAACTGACATCGTTGACCACGCGCGCATCCACTTTGACGGTTTCGGTCAGTTTGGGGCTTTTCGGATCGGAAATGTCATAGACCTGAATCTGATCCCAGACTGTCGAGATGTACAGATAATTTCCAAACATCCATTGCTCTGAGACTTGCATGTCTTTCAGCCGAACGCGCCCCACCAATTCCAGGCTGCGTTCAACGTTGCGCGGCGCGACCACAATCGAAGCCGTGGTCGTTTGATCGCCGACCGCCGCCGAAATCGCATACGTCCCAGGACGAGCCGCAACGAATCCGCCATCGGCGTCTATCGTCGCACCGTCGCCGCTGACCGACCAACGCACGACAGCGTTTTTTATCGCACCGCCGTTTGCGTCTTTGGCCGTTGCGGAAAAGCGCACAACATCGCCCGTGCGCGCCGTGGCCGTGCGCGGTTCCAGCGCCAGATTGCGCACAGTGCTTTTGACGACTTCGACCAGCAATTCCCCGGTTGCGCCGTCAGCCTTGGCTGACAGTTTGGCTTTGCCCGGCGCAATTCCCGTGACGATGCCTGCCGCATCCACCACCGCAACAGCCGGATTTTCAGACGCCCACGCCAGTGCAACGTCGCTGCGCGGGTCGCCATTTGCGCCAATGACCTTGGCGTTCAATTTGTAGCTACCGCCCACGATCAACGGCGCACTCAATTTGTCGAGCTCGATTTTGGTGACGCGCGCCGGTTTAACGCTCACGCGCGCAATGGCAGGGCGACCGTTGATGATGGCGATCACCTTAACTTCGCCCGGCGCGAAGAAATTGACGTTGCCGCTGTCATCGGCCGCCGCCGAATCGCCTGGCAACGCAACCCAGAAAGCTGCCTTCGCTTCGGTCGGATTGCCATCTGCGTCAGTCGCCGCCACGCTGAATTTCAACTGCTGACCGACTTCGGCCTGAGCAGTCTCGGGGGAAAGTTTGACCGTTTTGGCATTTTTCGGAGTTTGCGCGCAAACAGCCGCGCTCAACAGCAACAACAGCGGCAAAACACGCCGAGCGAACGTCGGAATCGAGGGCATATATCCTCCGGGAAATCGTGAATGGATTGGAGATTGCGTCAAAGCGGCGGAAACTCTAGCACACTATTGCGCAGCGGCCAGATCTTCTTCGAAAACTTTCGACAACCGGACGCCGCGCACATCTTCGTTGGCCAACGCAGTCAGCACGCTGCTCCACGGTCGCAGCTCTTTTGCTCTGCCATTTAAGTTGGCGATCAGGTTGGGTTCAGCGTGCGTGCGCGTGGCCGTCACTTTTTCGTCGCGCACTTTCCATTCGGCATTGAGCGAACGCCGCAACACCTCGCCATAATATGCCGTTACTTGCTGAAAGAATTGCGGTTCGGTTTGCGCTGTCGTATGCGAACTGTGATAGCTGGCGATCAGCGAATCCAAACGGCGCAAACTGCCGCGCGAATAATCCAATTTTCCGCCCAGCCGTTTTTCCAATCGGGCGACCAGCATCGGCACATTCGCGACAAAAAACCGGCCATCAGGAATTAAATCTTCGAGCGCATGACGAGGCCGTGAAGTTTCGCTCAGCACCGATTCCGATTCATACAGCATGCCGTACCCCGGCGCAGTCGCCGCTCTGCGTTTGCCAGAAGCGCGAAGCGTCAGGGGATAAAACAACTCAAGCACGCGGCCATCGCGCAAACGCGTGCGCGTGAATTTGTTGGGCTGGTTCGTCAGATTGCCTTCCGTTTCGCCCCCTAAAAGCTTTTGCGCTTCGGCGAAACTGATGCGTCGTGGAGCGTTGGCTTTAACGTTGCCGTTGCCTGACTGAGCCCAAACAACAGAACCGAACAGCAGAAAAAAAACAAAAAGGAAGGGGGTGCGCGGCGTAAGACAATAACGCGTAAGCTGCAAGTAACACCTCTCATTAGAAGTTGATCCCAAGGCGCCGCGCTAAAACACGGGCCGCCCAATCGTGTCGCCAGTATGACACAGGGCTTGAACGAGGCGACCTGCTATTTTTGCTGCGAACTTATCTGGGCAATGGTTTCTGGTTTGGCAGTGGCCGGATCAGGAACTTCCAGATCGTGGTGCGTCACGTAATTAATAGATATGGGCTGATTGTCCTTCACCTCTGCGCGCAGCAACACCTGAAAGTAAGGCGCGTGTTGTGCGTGACCGCGTTTGGTCTGACAGGCATCCAGATGCTGGTTGAGCTGACGCAAATATTCGGGATCCGTCACGTATTCCGCTGCGGCCAGGGTCGCCCAGGTCGTGCTGCCGCTCAGCACCATAATCCGGCGTTGATGCAATTTGCCCGGCCACACGGTGATGACCGCATAATCCTGCCCATCCTGCCGCCCACCATAACTGCTGGGTTCGCCCACTTGCGGATGCAAGTTGATGACTTTGCTGGCGATGCCGTGCGCGATTTCAAAATCCGACGGAAACGGCAATTCCTTGGCCAGCGTGTGAAATCGCATGGACGACAGAAAAATCACGTTGGCGTTTTTCAGTTCGTTCCAGCCCACCATACGGCTGCGCGTCACGCGCAAGTCGTTGGAATGCTTGGTGAAAAATTTGGTCAGCAGATAAACGCCGTGGGTTTCACCGACGCCGGTGTAAATTTCTGCCGGGCGAAACGGTTCGTGCGTTGCGCGTTGCAAGATTTTCCCGCTCCAGGCCGCCGGGAAATCCTGCGGCGAATTCACCTGTACATCGCGCAAATACACGCCGGAAGAGACAAAAAATTGCGGCGTGCCATAGGCCAGAATGTTTTCCACACCTGGCTCTAAAAATTTCCCCCACAACGGTTGATAGTCGGCATTGCCTGCCGTATTCGGCGTCGGCGCGGAGGCGGCTCGCTCAGCCAAAATCCGCTTTCCCCACCAATGCTGCACGCCAAGCGCGGTCAAAAGTCCCAGCACAAATGTCGCCGCAATCACCCCGGCAACACGCCAACGACGCCACCGGCTCCCCTCTTTCGCCGACAAGTTGATGTCGGCCAAAACCGGTAAGGGCGCATCTCCGTCTTCCGCTGCGAGCACCAGTGCTGCGCCGGTCACACGCGGATAAAATTGCGGCACATAGTGGCCTTTGGGTAATTCGATGACCCAGGTATCGTGCGCCCCTTCTTCCTGGTAATAGCTCGCCAACCGTTTGCGCAACACATTGGCCTGTACCCGCACCACCGCATCGTGGCGCGGTTCGTAATCTTCTCCTCGCTGATACACTTCCATGACAATGGTGAAGTCTTTCAGCTCTTGCTCGTCCCCCGCTAATTTTTTGCTGACGACATAGCGCAAGAACTTTTCCAGACTTTTGGCTTGCCGAAAGTGGCGGCTTTCCAAAATTCGATCCGTCTGGGCGTAAATTTCCGCCGGAGAAAACGCG
>JAEUQO010000238.1 GCA_016789605.1 Acidobacteriota bacterium | reverse complement strand
GTTTTTCCACAGTGGATCGTCCGCGATATCACTGACAACGACTTCTTTGCCGAAATAGGCTGCGGTTCCACAAGAGCCTGCTTGCGGCCCGATTGGCGATCCATCAATTGCCTGTATGTAGGTAAGCGGTAAATTGGGAGCTGCTCCGTGTCGCAGATGCTTGCCGTCTTCATCCAATAACAAAATCGAGCACAACGCCTGGGGAAACAGTTCTTCAACCAGTAAGACGACGGACGTCAGTGTGTGCGCTAACGGCGCCCCGCTGGCCATCAATTCCAGGACGCGCAATTGTCCGGTCAACAGTGCGTCAGACTGTTTTCGTTCCGTGATGTCGCGTTGTGTGCCCCAAATCCGTTTGAGCAGGCCGTTTTCCTTGATTCCCGTGGCATTGTTCAGAAAGTACTTTTGCTGTCCGTAGCGGGCGACTTCGTGACTTTCTGTGTCGTGCATCCGATACCCTTGCCGAATGAAGTTGCGCAGGAATGCCTGGTTCGTCTCTTCGCTGAGCGGCAACAGGTCGCCGGGACGTATCCCTAGCATGTCTTCTGCCTTCTCATAGCCATACATGCGAGCCAGTGTGTCATTGCATTCCGCCACATAGCCGTACTGATACAAATGCGCGATCTGTTCGTCATCGGTGAGATCATTGGGCAGCGCGGGGTCCAGTTCGATGCACCAAATGCCTTCGGTGCTTTGCGCCACAAATGCGCGATATCGTTCTTCGCGCCGCTGGGCGTCCGCTTTGATTGGTTGCGCAGGATTGATGCCGTGCAGCGTCAGCAGATGCAGGCCCGGCTGTATGTTCGCCGTTGCCTGATACTTGAGTTGCAGCGCGGGGCCGTTCGTTATCGGCCAGGAAAAACGTCCGCTCAACTGGCCGCGCTCAGATAAGCGTTTGTGCCAGCGCCGGAGTTTTTTTCGCTGCGCGGGTGTCACGGCATCAAACAGGCTGTGTGTGCGTAGCTCATTTTGCGGCACACCTAGCAACTGGCTGAGCGCCTGATTGCCGTCGTGAATTTGCAGTTGATCGTTGAAAATAAGGAGGGCGTCACGGAAGCTGTCAAACACTGCACGAAACATATCCGCCTGGGCAGGCCATTCAGTAGCGGCACGCCAAGCCAGCGAATCTTGTTTCAGTGACAGGTCACCCGTGCTACGAGGTTTCATGGAATTGGTCTTGTTTCCAGGCTTGGTTGGCCAACGCCTACGTTTTTTGCTTCATCAGGACACGCTTTACTGCAAACGGCGAAGATGGTTTTTCTACCAGCGATCGCTTGCGAGCAAGCAATCCAAATTGAGGGCAGGCTGCGAATTTCTTCCAGAACCCCTTCTTCGCCAAGTCTCAGGAACCTGCCAACGAATTGTTTGAGTACGGGCTGTGCGGCGTCAGCTTACCCAAGCAGAGGTAAAGTGCAAGCAAAATCCCCGGATCATGCGCGAAGTTTGACGCGCAAACGCTTGGCCGATTCCTCATTGCCAAATTTGTCGGTGCAAGGATTCTGGCGGAAAAAGATGCTTTGTGCAGGGCGCTCAAGATCGGCGGCGGACGGTGTGTCTGTGCTGTTAGTCCCGCAAAAAGGAGACATCACACGGTCTGGGAATTGCTGTCATTCCGGTAGCGAAGCGCTATGACAACCTGTTGGGCTGCTGCTATACTGCCGCAGAGTCGGAACAGGAAGAAATGAGAAGTGACTACAAAAGTTTGGCTGCCACGCGAACTCCGACCTCTCCGGCAACGTATCACCAAAGCGCTGTGCCCTTTGTCTTAACAGCAAATTCGGCAGTTTGAATTAGCGGGTGGCGTGAACTGCCCCAGTGTTTGGCGCGTGACGTAAAAGCGCCGCATCAATCGCTCCTGAGGAGAACATAGAAACCATGTGGAATCGTCTCAAACGGCTCTTTCGCTCAATCTTCGGCGGGATCATCGACAGTGCTGAAGACCCGGAATTGATCTTGCAGCAGATCATCCGTGATATGAACGACGAAGTGCCCAAGATGCGCAACAACGTCGCCGAAGTCATGGCTGCCGAAAAACGGCTGGAGCGCGAAATTCAAGCGAATCAGGCCAAGATCACCGACCTCGACAATAAGGTCCGGGCGGCCATTCGTGTCGGCAAAGACGACGTGGCGGCTGCCTTGCTCGGCGAATTGCAGATCGCTCAACGCGCACTGGAAACCACCAAACAGAATTACGAATCCGCCAAAGTCTCTTCTGTCAAAGCACGCGAATATCTGGACAATTACATGGCTCAGGTGCGCCGCCGTCAGGCAGAGGCGATGCAATTGATTTCGGCCAGCAAACAGGCGCAGATGCAAGAACGGTTGGCGCAAACGATGTCCAGTTTCCAACTGGGCGATACGTCGCAAACCTTTGACGACATGCGCGAGAAAATCGCCAATCGCTCTGCCGCCGCTGAAGCCAAAGCCGAACTGGCTTCGACCAGTCTGGATTCGCGCATGCAAAGCATTGAAAAGGAACTGGCCAACATCGAAGCGCAAGACATGCTGTTGGCTTACAAGCAGCAGATGGGCATGCTGCCGGAAGCTTCCGCGCGGCCTGCGCTGGGCGAAGGCGCTCCGGCGGGCAACGCCGAACGCACACTGGGAAGCGGTGATTATGTGCCCCAGGAACGTGGCAAGTTGCGCGAATAAGCGGCACACGCAATGTCTTTCCGTTGCTGCCGTCGGATGACGTCGGCAGCAGCGGAGCCGAAAAACGAAAGCCAAACGGGTTATCGCAGGTTGTGGCAGGTTATGGAGTTGAAGCTCTCCTATATCAAAGAGGCGCTAAAAGAGCCGGTTAACATTGGCGGATTGTTGCTGGCCGGAGCCGCCGCCGCTTATTCGGCGACCACCGGATTTTTAGAGCCGACAATGGTGCTGGCTGGCGCGTTGATCGCCGAAGGCGCGTATCTGGCGACCGTTCCTGCCTCGACTTTCTACCGCAAGATCGTTGATCGGCGTTCGCGGCATTTGCTGGGCGAACACCGCCGCAAACAACGGTTGGAACTGATCAAGACCTTTGACCCGCGCGAACGGGAAGCCGTCGAATATCTGAATTGGATGAAAAAGCAGATTGCGGATAATTACCGCAAGTTTGCGCGGCTGAATGAAGAGCCGCCGCAGGTGCGTGAGCTGGAAAGCACCTGGGAAGCGTTTGTAGATTTGCTGGACGAATACCGCCGCCGTAAAAATCATTTGCGCACGATCAACCGGCAAGCCGTCGAAAATCAGTTGCGGCAAGCCGAGCGCTCAATGCAATTTGCCGATGCCGCGACGCGGCCCTTGCACGAAAAGAATGTAGAGTTGTTGCGCCGCCGGTTACAGACCTTTGATGACATTGAACGCAGCGTCAAACGCGTCGAAGCGCAATTGCAGATGATCGAAAACTTCTTTGGTCTGGTGAACGATCAGGTCGTGACGATGCCGACCCCGGAACATATCCTCTCACTCGATTTCGACGGGTTGCTGTCGTCCATCGAAATGACCAAAGAAATTTTGCAACAGACCGCCCCCATTATGGGGCAGCTTGATTCTCTGAACCGCGAAGCCAACCAATTACGCCCCACGCTCGCGGGTGAACGCCGATAAACACACACGCGTGGGCGTGGCGTTTCCTTTCTTGTCCTCACAGACCGCGCGTAATTACGACCGCCACGGAGGTACCAAAACATGTTATCAAAGACGCTCTTTTCCCCGCGCCGTTTGCGGATGGCGCTGGTGTTGTTGCTGGCAGGATTCTTTGTTGGTGTTGCTGCGCCCGCAGCCTTGGCGCAAGACCCGGACAGTCTCAATGATTTATCCATTCGTCCGATTTTTGTGACCACACGCATCTTTCAAATGAAAGCCAAGCGTGGTTCATATGGTGAACTTAACGAGCAGGTTTTTCGTCAGCGTACAACCAGTCTGACAGACGACGAAAAGTGGCAAAACAATTTCCGCAAACTCTATCCCGGAGTCGAAGTTTCACTGTTGCGAACTGATGTGCGCCGGGTCTTTCGTACTGCCAAGCCAGCCGTGCTTTCGTTGGTGCGGCAAGCAGATGGGCGCGAAATTCAGATACAGATGTATGGCGCGCAAAGTCCCGGCGACGGCACTACGCCCGGCACCACGTTGATTCCCGAAGTCGGCTTGCATTTTGGCAACGACAACATCAAAAAACCGATCAGCTTTTCGATCCAGCCGCTCGAAGTCGAATCAGGCATGACCTATTTCTTTGCCGCCACTGGATTGCGGCTGACTTCGACCGATTACGTCAAATTCGTGCGACCAAATATTCCGGTCGAAAATTACGACGGTCATGACATTTACCTGCTCTTTGCGTTTTCGGTGGATTTGGACAAGACCACGGCGCCCGCGCGTTTGCTGGATGAACGCCAATCCCGCGAATTGCAGGCGCAGGCAACCAAAGCCGTTCAACCCGAAATTCCCGAAAGCTTGCGTAAAGCGGGGTACGGCGGTGCCGTGCGTGTGCAAGTCGAAATCGCCCCGACGGGCAAAGTGACCGGCGCCAACGTTTACATCTCGAATTTTCCTGAAATCAACGCCAACGCCGTCGCGGCTGCGCGGCAATGGGAATTTCCGGCATCGCTGTTTGCCGAAAACAAGACGCCGATTACGGCGTTTTTGACCTTTACGATTCCGGCGCAGGCGGTCGCGCAACCGCCGTCGCAAAGCGCAACCAAGCAATAAGCCCGGCAAAAACGCTGGGCGTTTGTCCGCATCACTGGCTGTGGCCAAAACACAACGAGCCACAGGGGCCCCGCAGCTGGCGTCTTTAGTTTGTGACGGATTGCGGAATGTCGCGCAATCGCATTCTGCAATCCGTTCGCCGTATCTTCCCCCCTCGTTGCCTGACAATCGGTTCCTGTGGCGGAGTTCGGCATATGTCCTCAAACTCACATTCTCTCTTGTCATCTGAACGCATGCCCGCCTGGGCAGAAGAGCTCGCCCGCAAATATCGCACCGGCGAAGCCAGTCACTTCCTGCTGTATCACAACGTTTATGATCTGACGCGTGCGCGTAACGGGTACGTTTCGTTGCTGGCTTATTTGCAACAGGAATTGCTCGGCAACAAACGCATCGTGCTCTATAACCGCAGCGAAGGCATCACCTTTGATTCCGAAGAAACCTTTCGCGCCTTTCTTGCCCAGCAACGCGTGGCTGATCCGCTGCTCGACATCAAAACGGCGGCGCAATTGCCGCGCGATCCGGCGCGCGCATTGCCGATGATCGAGCGCTTTCTCTATTACTCCGACAAAGTCGCCGTCATCATCAACTTTCTCGAAACGATTTTTCCCGCTGCGGAAATCGGCCAGATGTCCAGCGATGACCGCAACGCGCTGGTTTCTTTGCAGCGTTGGCTGACCAGTCCGCGCTTTATGGACACGGATAATCTGGTGGTGTTGGTGGCGGAATCCTTGTCAGACGTGCACAAGCGCGTGCGTGAAAACGGGCGGCTGGCGACGATCAAGGTGCCTTATCCTGACGAAGAGCAACGTCAGGATTACATCAAGGAATTTCTGGCGGCCTATCCGATTGAAACAGTCGAAATGGATGAAGCGCAATTGGCCGGGCTGACTTCGGGGCTGAACTTCGTGCATTTACGCTCGCTGCTTTCTGCCGCACGCGAATCCAGCGACGGGTTGACCTATGAAGATGTGCGCATCAAAAAGAAGGACATCATCGAAACCGAATGCGCGGGCTTGATCGAATTTCTGACGCCGCGTTTTGGCTTGGATAGTGTCGGCGGTATGCGCGAAGCCAAAGAATATTTGCGCGATCTGGCCGAAACCATCAAACGCGGCAGCCGCGAAGAAGCGCCGATGGGCATTTTGATTTGCGGTCCGGTCGGCACCGGCAAAACCTTTCTGTCGGAATGTTTCGCCAAAGATTGCGGCTTGAACGTGGTCGAGTTCAAAAACTTTCGCGACAAATGGGTCGGTTCAACCGAAGCCAATCTGGAAAAAATTCTTTACCTGCTGCAAACACTGGCGCCGATTGTCGTCTTGATTGACGAAGCCGACGCGGCGCTTGGCACGCGCGAAACCGGCGGCGATTCGGGCGTCAATCAGCGCGTGTTTTCCAAAATTGCTGCGGCGATGAGCAACACCGCCAATCGCGGACGCATTTTGTGGATTCTGATGACTTCGCGACCTGACCGGCTGCCGATTGATCTGAAACGGCAGGGGCGCTGTGAAGAACACATCGCGCTCTTTTATCCCGAAACCGCCGAAGAGCGCCGCGAGATCGTCGAAGCGATGGCGCGCAAAAACAAAATCGAACATCAGGTAACAAACTGGACGCCGCTGCTCAATCACCAGACGAATCTATCTGGCGCGGACATCGAATCCATTCTCATCCGGGCGCGACGCATCGCACGTCTGGCCGGACACGACCATGTGCTCAACGAAGACCTGGCGTTTGTCGCCACTGAATTCACACCCGCGCGTGACGAACAGGCCATCGAATATCAAGAACTGGTGGCGGCGCGCGAAGCGACTTCGCGCGCGATGGTGCCGTTGCGCTTTCGTTCGATGACCAGCGGCGAAATCGCGCGCCGACTGGAAATGTTGCGTCCGATGGTCAGATAACGACCGTCTCTTTCCTTTTACCAACCACAAACCGTGACTTTTCCTGGCGCTGTCTTTTCAAAACAGAGGCAGGGAAAAGTCCGCCTCAAGGGAAATTGCATGTATAGAAACAGGCACACAAATAAGTTCATTGCGTTGACCCGGCGACTGTTTCAGCGTCGCGCGAATCAGGGCGCAACTTCGCGTCGAGGGTTTTTGTCGGGCTTGTGCGCATTGCCTGCGGCGGCGTTGACGGTGAATACAGACGCTACCGCACAAGCGACGCAATCCGCCACCGGGCAATCCGACGCCGGGCAATCCGGCAATCGGAATTTTGCCGAGGTGATCGGGTATCAGTTGGAACGCCACATCAAGGATGCGCGTTTTGCCATCTTGCCATTGGGCAGCGTGGAATATCACGGCCCGAGTGGGCCGCCCGCAACCGATACGGCCTTGGCCACCGGCATCGCCGCGCGTCTGGCGCCGAAATTCAATGCTTCGGTATTTCCGCCGATTCATTTCACACATAACCCGGCGCACACCGCAGAGTTTCGCGGCAGTGTTTCGGTGCGGCCCGCAGTTTTGACCATGTATTTTGAGGACGTGTTGCGTGGCATCGTGCAAAACGGCTTCAAGAAGGTTTTCGTGTTAAATGGCCACAGCGGCAACATCGCGCCGATGCGCGCAGCGATTTCACAAGTCGCCGCTGAACGCAAAGAGGCCGATTTTTTGCTGGCCAGTTGGTGGGAAACGCTTTCGATTCAACTGGTCGAAAATCTCAAACTGTTTACGTCCGGCAACGGCGGGCGCGGACACGGTGGGCCATTGGAGATGTCTTCGGCGGCGGTCTTTTTGCCCAACAGCGTCGAAGCCGGTCGTGGTCCCGATTTGCCGCCGACCGTGCGCCCGGAAGACGGCTTTCCTTACTATCACGAAAAAGCCGATGTCAGCGATTGGCCGGGCTATTCTGGCAAGCTCAGTGAAATCTCGCGCGACAAAGGTGAGAAGCTGGTTGACACCGCGACCAAAAGGCTGGAAGCTTTGCTGGAATATTGGCTTAAAAACGAGTCAAAAGCAGGAAACTGGTAAGCAATAGAACCAGAGCACGTCCATCAAATCGTAGAAATACAAAACAATCAGGCGCGCTTTGCAGCAGGGAAGAAAACTGTTCTGTGACGAGAAGACGACCTTCTTGGCGCGGGATGGTTGTTTCTGTCCGTGTCGGTATTTGTCTGGCACGGCTTGTTGTTAACCTTCAAGGAGAAGCAGGATGAACCCTATGAGTACTATTCGTCGAACGCTCAGTTGGCTTGGTATTGTTGCCGGGCTGATGTTGAGCGCTTCCGTTGCTTTTGCCCAATCGGCGGCCATCAATGGTCAGATCGAAGGCATTATCACCGATCAAACGAACGCTGCCGTGGCAGGCGCAAAAGTTACGGTCACCAACACGGGCACCGGGCTTGCGCGTTCGTTGCAAACTGATGACAGCGGCTTTTATCGCTTTGGCACGTTGCCGCTGGGCAAATACAACGTCAAAGTCGAAGCAACCGGTTTTACGTCTGTCGAACGCACGGGCATAACCGTCAACGCGGGCACGATTGCCACCGCCAACATTCAATTGGGCGTGGGAGCTGTGACCAGCACCGTCGAAATCACTGCCGCGACGCCACTGATCGAACCGGGGCGCACAGACATCGGTTCGACACTATCGCCCAATCAAGTGGTGAACCTGCCGCTGACCTCGCGCAACACTTACAACTTTATTTTGGTGCAACCGAATGTCAGCGGACATCCGCAAAACACCTTTGGCGTGCCGCGTAAAGTGAATGCCAATGGGTTCACCGACCGCATCAACTACCAGCTCGATGGCAACAACAACACGCAAAGTGACCGCGCGGGCATTCGTCTGATGCCGATTTCGAATACCTTCATCGGCGAAGTGCAGCAGATCAACAACGGCTTTGCGCCCGAATTCGGCAACACGACTGGCACCGTGTATAACGCGATCACCAAATCAGGCAGCAACGATCTGCACGGCGAAGGCGCGTATCTCATCCGTCGCCAATCGCTGAATGCGCGCCCGTCGCTGTTGCGTGCGCCCGCGCCCAAACCCGAAGGCTTTCTTGATTCGGTGTATGCCAATGCGGGCGGGCCGGTCATCAAAAACAAACTTTTCTTTTTCGGCGCGTTCGAATATGTCTCGCACGATCTTTCGACGGCGGTGACGGCGACGCCCGCCAATATTGCCGCCGTCGGATTGACGGCGGATTTCGGTAATCCGGTGCCGACCGTGGAACGGCCCTATTTCTTCCTGGGCAAATTCGATTACCAGATCAATGCGCGCAATACGCTGGCGGTGCGGTACAACCATTTTCGCAATGAACAGCCGTACAACAATGGCGGCGGATTGACGGTCAAATCGCAAACGATCCTCTTTCGCGACCGCGTGCACGCGCTGGGCGCGCAATTGATCTCGACGCCGACCGACCGCACGGTCAACGAATTCCGGTTCAGCGCGCCTTACCGCGATCAGCAAAATCTGCCGTTCGAAGCGTCGGGCACCGGTCCCGCCTTGACGATTCCCGGCATCATCAACTTTGGCGGACCGACGGTGGCTGGTTTCCATTTCATCGAAGTCACGCCGGAATTTGCCGACAACTTCACCTTCAATCTGAAAACGCACAGTCTCAAATTCGGCACTTCGATTCGTAACGTGCGCGACGAAAACACCCAGGCCACCTTTGCGCAATACACCTTTGCCAACGTGGCGGCGTACCTCGCCGCAGTCAACGGCACCGCGCGTAAAGGCTATACGAATTTCACGCAGACCTTCGGCGATCCGACGCTGGAATATCGTTCGCTGTTCACGACGCTGTTTGCACAAGACACCTGGAAGGCGCGCCCCAGCCTGACCATCAGTTACGGTGTGCGCTATGACGCGTACAAAATTCCCAAGGCGGACGAACGTGCGCCATATGAACCGTCGCGCAGCTTCCGCGTAGACAAAAACAATTTTGCGCCTCGTTTGGGCATCGCCTGGTCGCCCGATCAAAAGACGGTGATTCGCGCCAACGGCGGCGTTTTCTATGATCAGCCGCAAACAGACGTCTATCGTCGTGCGATTTTGAACAACGGCAATCCGCGCTTTTTCAGCGTCAGTACGGGGCCGACGGCGACGTTTGCGCCCAGCTTCCCGGATGTGTTTACCAGCGTGCCGACAGGCTTCAATTTGCCGGTGCAAACCATCACCGGCGTTTCGCCCGATTTCCGCACGATGTATTCAACCAATTTCAATTTGCAGATTAGCCGCGAGTTGACACCGAATTTGGGCATCAACGCGAGCTATCTGTTTACCAAAGGCACGGGCATTCCCGTTTATCGCAACATCAATCTGGTGGCGACAGGCACGCGCCTGGCTGATGGTCGCCCGACTTTTGGCGCGGCGCGTGTGGATGCACGGTTCAACAACATCATCATTGCAGAGTCGGTCGGCAATTCGAATTACAACGGCATGAATCTGACGCTGAACCGGCGGTTATCGCGCGGCATGGAGTTCTTTGCCAGCTATACCTGGGCACACGCGATAGACGATGCGCCGGAACAAAACGTGTTGGACAGCGGCGGGCTCTTGCCGCAAGACACCACGAACCGGCGCGGCGAACGCGGCAATTCATTGGCGGATCGCCGTCACGTGTTAACCTTCAGCGGAGTGCTGCAGCCGGAATTTTCCATCAGCTCCAAAGCGCTTTCCTATCTGGCGAACAACAACAGTTTGTCGTTCATCCTGATGGCGCGCAGCGGCGATGTGTTCACGATTGGCAGCAACCGTGTGCTGAATGGCGATGCGGCGGTGCCTGCGGCGCAACAGCGTCCGTTGTATATCGGTCGCAACACCGTGCGCGGGCCGAGCATCAGTCAGCTTGATTTGCGTTATGCGCGAACGGTGGTTGGCTATGACCGGCTGAAAGTGCAATTCCTGGCCGAATTCACCAACTTGCTGAATCACACGAATATCACCGGTTTGAACACCACGGCGCAGGTTGACGCCGCTGGCGTGATCACCACCCAACCGACGTATGCGCCGACAGCGGCGCTGGATGCGCGGTTGATTCAGTTCGGTTTTCGCGTGCGGTTCTAACGCGGCACACGGTTTAGTGATTGCAAACCGGGCCATTGCCTGCGCGAAGGTTTCGCGCAGGCAATGGCTTTCGTTTTTTCTGTAAGCCTCAGGAGAAAAGAGAGGGGGTGCGCGCGGCGCAGCAAATTTTTCCGAACGGCGTTTCTGCTCTTGACGCTCTGGTAGCAATGAGAGGAAGATTGGCCGTCGGCTAGTTCGATCACACGCCTGCGGCGCCCCGTTCCCAGCCCGCAGCTCCAATTACAGGCACTGATACAGCACCGAAGCTTGATTGAAGCAAAAAGACGCGTGTAGTGTCACCTTGATTGATTCTCGCATTCGCCGTTGGGAAAGCGTCCTGCAATACTCATCGGCAACGCTTTTACGCGCGTCAGTCCATCACAGATAAAACGACGCCCTCTTCGCGTCTGTATCAGTTAAGCCAACACAACAAAGAAAACGAAGTACTTCTGGCAGGGCTGTTTATGTGCCCTGCGCCCGATGGCAAAACCCGTAACGCGCTATATGCAGTCGGCCGCCGTTGGTGTACCCGATTTCGTATTTGCGTGAAGCCTGCAACCAACCGCCACAACACTGTTAAGTAGGCCCGCTTCTCGCGCAAGCGTGAATTCACACAGGAGTATAACGTGATTGTCAGTCCAGTCTCTTTACCGCCTCAACCTGCAATTGAGCGAGCCCACGATGCGGCACTTGTAAGGTTCGCATCCTTTAGAAGTTCTCGCCTTGAACTGGTGCATGGAGTGTTCTCCGTGATTCAAAGCCCTAGCGGTACTGGAGCCGCTACCGGTGAATCACAGGAATCGTCTCGTGCAGAAAATGCTGAAAACTCGTCGCCGCAAACGGCTGCGCAAACTGCCAAGCCTGCCGGCAAGGAGCCGGCGACGCAGGATGCGCAAGCTGGCGCTGCCGCTGCGCAAACGCCAGATCGCCGGACATTCTGGGAACGGGTGTTCAAAGTGCCGCCGATGCGCAAACGCATTGAAAAGGCCTTGGTCGAAGATTGGAAGTTTACTGACATCAGACCTCGTCACATCGAATTTCTGTTGTCGGAAGAGGGCGAAGATGCGCGCTTGTTTTTCTTGCAAGGTCTCAATGCGCGTCAGTATCACCGGCTGGTCAAAGAATATCAGTGTGGGTTTGAAACCCGCAGCGGGCGGATCGTGGATGATTCGTTTGATACGCTGAGCGAGTATGGGCCTGAGCTGATCGAAAAATATCCGACGCTGATGGAACATCGAGCGCTGATCAAACGCTATTTCGCGGGCGTGTTTCGCGATGGCAGGGTCAGCACCCAGTCATTGATCCGTATCAGTAATTCGATGTGGTTCGGCCCGTTTGAAGCGCCGAAGTTTAAACAGTTCGCTTACTTCCTGCACAATCGCTTTCAGGTGCCGGAACATGTCATCGGCCCGATGCTGGCCAGTGTGGGCGACTCTCCCTGGTTGCGTCAGGTGATTGCGCGCCGTTCCGGTCCGCAAGAGTTCCAGCAAGTGTTGAGCAAGATCGCGCTGCCGTCCACGGACAATTCGGCCAATGCCTTTGCGCCTGCCTTGCAGTTGTTGGTCATCGGCGAAGAGCACAAAATTCCGTTCCGCACGCTGATCACTTTTCTGGAAGACCTGAAGCTCAAGCCCAAGGATTTCGGCGCGTTCAGTGCCATCGAATACAACCTGGGCGTGTATCGGCTGGCCAGCGAAATCAAATGTCCGACCTTTGCCCAGTTCCTGCGGCAATTGCTGGATGAATACGGCTCGGATTTGAATCAGGAATCAGCCCGGATGTTCATCCTTTCCTTCCGCGACTTCAAGGACAACGCCGAAGCGCTGCAAGCGTTACTCTCGCCGCAATACAGCGAAACAAAAGCGTTTTTGAAGACCGTCGGTACGGTTTCGTCCAATGTCTGGAATCTGCAACGTATTGCCTATCTGACGCAGACACTGACGCCGCAAAAGCGCGCAAAGATCACCCAGATGGCGCGCGAACTGTCGGCGGAATTGACGGTGGCAGACATCATGTTCCTGGCGGAAATCGCCGACAACGAGGAAGAGGTCAAGCTGTTGCTTGACCGCAAAGCCCTGGTCGCGGGCGTCAAAGACATCAAGATTGACCGCATCATCGAACGCAGCCACAACGATTTGGTCAAGGAACTGGAACGCGAAATTGACAACGCGAACCGGAACGGCCTGTATCGCACCGTGCGGCGTTTGCGGAATATGATCAATCAGGAAAAGCTGGCTTACACCGAACAGGTTGATCCGGCGAAACTGCCGAACATTCAGTTGAGCCGGTTGATGATTTTCCACCGCTCGCTGGAAATGCCGGGCTTCCTCGATACGGTGGGCTGGAACGTGTCGCTGGATTTGCAGAATGAGCGCAGCGAAGGCGGCGGCTATTTGGGCTACGACAAAGATATGGCGATGGTGACGATGGTGGCCGGCCAGCCCGGCGACAATCGCGCTTATCGTCCGGTGAATTTGACGCGCGCGCCGGCTTCGTTGGCGCTGTTCCACAATCACGCCTTCAAAGACAGCTTTGTGAAGGAATATCTGGGCTTTATGACCAAGCTCATTCCGTTCCTGCCGTCCAACAAAAACAAAAACCCCTATGCCGGGCCAAGCGGTTGGATTGGCTCCAAAAAAGGCGACATCACCGCGGCGGCAGAATCAGAACTGCCTTCGTTCATCATCACGAAGATCGGCTATCCGCAAAACCCCGACGGCAGCAAAAACAAAAAAGCGCTGTTGGTGAATTTTGACTGGGTCGTGGTGGACAAACAATCAGGCGAAGCCTTGCGCTCTGATCGCGGCGTGTTCACCGTGCCGTATTACGGCGATGGGGAACTGGGCAAATTGAAATGGCCTTCGCGCGGCGAAGAAAAACGCCAGGAAAAAGCTCGTCGCGAAAAATGCCCGCCAGGGTTTAAACAAGACGCTGTGATGCGCTAAGCGCTTCAACGCTGACAACCACACGCAATCCGCCGTCAATGCACACAATGTGATTTGGCGGCGGATTTGTTTTGGCGTGTATTCGTGTTGGGCGACTCAATAATGATTTGCCAGAAGCTGATTATTTGGGCTTGCCGAATTATCTGGCGGCGCGTGACGGACGATTGGGGCGCGGGCGTGGCGAGGGCAGCGCACGTGAAAGATATACAGCTTTGACCGGTCCCCAGTTACCGAGGGCATCCTGAGCGCGTACCAAGAAAAGACTGCGCGCATAGTTGGCGCTGATTTTGGTGGCGGTGGTTTCGACGGGCTGGTCAAACGCGCCGTCTGTGGCTTGCAATACCAACGATTGACCGCCACGCCACGGCGGCACATCCAGATACAATTCTGCGGCGCGAATGGGCTGGTTGCCGTTGGCGGTTTCATCGCATATGGCGCGCAATTCGACGTCTCCGGTTGCCGTCAACGTCGCGGTTAGATTCTGGATGGCAGGGCCGTTGGCCAGTTGGTACGGGGCACGAGCGATGCGTGCGGCATACAAAAGCGCAGGCAGATTCCTGGCCCAGAACGAACCCTCCGCATCAGCATCCAGACAGTCGAAGGGCGGAAAGAAACCGCCGCAGCGTCCGAAGCTCAACCCGACTTCAAAAGTGAATGAGGCGATTCCCAATTCACCATACGACCAATCATCCGTTGTACCTGAAGTGGGGTAGAGGTGGATGGCTTGTTGTGGGGTGTAGCCGTTGTAGGCCGCCAAGCGTTTGCCGATCAGCTCCAGCTCGATTCCGTTGGGCGGCGCTGCCGTTGTCCACCCCCAAGGCCATAGCACCAGATTGCCGTAAGAATGCAGCGTGACGCTGATGCCGCTGGTGTCGGCGCGTGCCGCGTCCGTATCGTTGGGGCCGCGTTGATCAGCAAACAACGAGCGCACCAATTGTTGCCAGCCTTGGGTTTCAGGTTCTGACGCCGCTTGCGAGCCGGGGAAAGTTTGACCGCAGAACGGTTCTGACGCCGTGTTGACACTGCCCCAGCGAAAGGGAAAGTTGCGATTAAGGTCAACGCCAATTTGGTTGGCGATGGTGGCTGGCATGTCACAGGCTGTGCCGTAACTGGTGTTGGTGTTCTTGCGTTGATAATACCCTTGTTCGGCAATCAGCCGCCCGTCAGGATTAAGCACCGGCACGATGACGATCAGGTGCTCATCCAGCAGCCAGGTGACGTCTCCGTCAAGGCCGTAGTGGCTGAGCATATAGTCAGCCAGGCGCAACGCGATTTCCGTCGTTGCCAGTTCGCGCGCGTGAATGGCGGCGGTGAGCAGGAACGTCGGTTTCGGACCCGCTTTGCTTTTGTTGGTGAGTTGCAAGCCGAACAGGTCATGCCCGCGCGGAGGATTGGTGTTTGCGCTGGTTTGCTTTTCCCAGCTTTGCCCGTAAATGAAAAATTCGGCCAGGTTCGGATGTTGCGCCGCCAATTGCGTGAGCAAGGCGCGCGTTTCGGCAACTGTGCGGTAACCGCCCAGAAAAGTTTCAGGCGCGGTATTGGGTAATAGGGAAGTTTGTGTTTCGTCGCGGGCTACGCGCCAGCCTGATGCTTGCAACCAGGCAAACTGCGCTTCGTTGGTCAGAAAAAACAGGTCATCGCCGCTGCGCAGTTCAAGCAGGTCAAGGCCGAGTGTGACAAAGCGCCGCACCTGAGATGAATCGGCGAGCGTTACGCGCGCGACAAACTGCGGCGGTGTTTGTGCGACGTTCGACTGTGTCGCCGCCAACTTGCTGGCGCTGGGCTCGCTTGCCAGCGTCAGCACACCAAACAACAACACCGCGAAGCCAAGACGCATGGCAAATCCTTTCTAGAAGTTGTAACCCAACGCCAGATTGTAATGATCGCTGCGGCGGCGTCCGGCGGCGTAATCAGTCATCAGTCGCCGGTATTCCAGCGAGAGCTGAAAATTGGCGCGCAGTTGGTAAATGAAATTGGCAGATGCCGCGTGGTTACGAAAGCGCAAATTGGCTGAACGCACGCCATCAAACAGATCACGATTGCGCGGGTCTTCGATGCCGTAAGCAAAATTGAAATCAAGATCACGGCGCGCGTTGAAGGTGAGTTGCGACCAGCCGCCAAACGCATGTACGCCGCGCACCGCAGTCGCCGCCAGATTCAAAGGGCCGGTGATGGCGAAAATGGCATCGGCGCGAATGCCACTTTGTTCGCCCAGATTATTGGCTTTGCTGAAATAGGTTTCGCCGCTCAATTCCCAGCGATTGCCCAGCGGAATCAGCCAGTCGGTGCTGACGACATAGGCTGTAACACGGCGACGCGGCAGAAAATCGCGGCGACCGACCAAACCCGCCAAACCGATCTCAAAGCGCTTTTCTGCTGCCGTTGTATGACGAAACGCCAGGCGGCCTTGCGGACTGGGCGTGCCTTCGATCGGCGTTCCGGCCAGCGTTTCGCCAAAGGGCAGCATCATGCCGCCTTGCCAAAGCAATTGCGACGATTCGCCGACCGATTGACGCCGTTCCAGGTTGATTTGCGGTCGCCATTGCCACAGGTTGCCCGCTTCGGAAAGCGGCGCATACCAGACAGAGGCCAGCGAAGCCGGTTCGCGCGGAGAAATCAGCGTGTGACGTAAGCCCGCTGCCAACGAAGTGTTTTCCCAGTCGAGTCGCACTGAGCCGGTGCGCATGCGTATTTGTCCCAGCACACCGCCAAACGAGTCGTCGGTCACACCACCGTAAAAATCGAATTCGGTTTCGGCGCTCAGGCGCGCGCTGCCTACGCGCGGACCATCCAGCACGAAGCCCAACGTCGTTTGTCGCAGGGTTGAGCCGAAGTTGCGTTGTCGTGCCAACGGCGGATTGATGGGCGACGGGGCATTGGGCGGCGCGGTTCGTTGCGGAGAGTCAGCAGTTTGCAAATAGGTGTTGAAAAGAATCTGACCATACATCCGCACACGAAAGCGCGAATCGCTTTCGACCTTGGTTTGTGCGTGTTCTTTTAACTGGCTGTTGTGAACTTCGACTTGCTCTTCCAACCGTGCCAGCCGCTCTTCGGCGGGCGGGGCGTCAGCCTGTGTGCTTGCGGCACTGGTGTCGCGCGTGGGCGCAGCCTCTTTGGTTGGTTGCGCCAGCTCTGCCCGCAGCTCGGTTTTTAGTTCCGCCTTCAACGCGCTTTTCAATTCCGTCGGAAGCGCGGCGAGGGAACCGGATTTGTTGTCCTGGATCAGTTGGCGCAGCGTGGCCAATTCCGCAGTGGTTTGCGACAGCTTTTGCTGCAAGCTCTCGCTTTGCTCCCGTGCGCGGCGGGCTTCTTCTTGTGCGGCTTCGGCGGCTTGTTGTGTGCGCCGCATCAAAGCGAGCAGCTCTGCCATTTGATCAGGCGGTTTGGGCGCGGGGGGGGCCGGTTTGCGTTTGCGCGGTGGTTGATCGGCACGGGCAACCGTCGTCAAGAACAGACAACTGATTAGACAAAGGCCTAACCCGGTGACGAGAAGAGCGGGCAACTTTCGCATAAGACTGTCCTTTGCAGGGGAGTGAGCAAGAGCCTGATTCAGGCGCGGCTGGCAAGCAAGCGTTCTAACTGGGGCAACAACGCCGAAAAGGGGCTCTGTTTACTGTAACAAAAATCCGCAGGCACATCGGGCAGGATGTGCGGACCGCTGCTTTCGATATAAGCCGAAAGAATTACGAACGGAATTTGCGCGAAATCTTGTTCTGCACGCAATCGTTCACACAGGGCGCGTCCATCGAGCAGCGGCATATGCAGGTCTGAGATGATGAGGTCTGGGCGGGTTTGTTGCAACAGATCAAGCGCGGAAAGTCCATCGGCAGCCTGTTGCACCAGATACCCGGCGCTTTCCAGCGCCAGCGCTGCCACGATGCGAAACCCTTCGTTGTCATCCACCAGCAACACGGTACGTTGGGGTGTTGGTTCGTCCGGCATAGTCACCTCACAAGGGTGTCGTTACCAGCGGCAATTCGATCCGAAAATGAGCTCCTGCTCCGTCGTGGTTTTCCAGGCGAATTGTGCCGCCGTGGGCGACCACGATGCCGCGCGCAATGGCCAATCCCAATCCTGTGCCGCCTTGTTTGCCCTGGCTGATGAACGGTTCAAACACGCGCTCACGAATGGCGGCGGGAATGCCTGGGCCATTGTCTTGAAAGTCTACTTGCGCCAGACCGTTGTGCGCACGGGCGCGCATTGCGATTGCGCCGCCTTCGGGTAACGCCTGCAGCGAATTCAGTAACAAATTTTCAAACACGCGCGCCAGACGTTCGGCGTCCGCATCCACGTGCAAAGCGGCTGGCAAATCCGCCGTCAACTGGATTTTCAGCCGGGCGATTTGCGGTCCCAGCTCTTGTGTGACGTGCTGCACGATGTCGCTGAGCGGCTGTACCTGACGATGCAACCGATAATCTCCGCGCGAAAATTCCAGGATTTCCGTGAGCATGCCGCTCATGCGTTCGGCGGCGCGCAATTGCGTGGCCAGCATCGTGTGGCGGCGTTCCGCCGTGAGCGAATCATTTTTCAGCACTTCGGCGGCGGTGGTCATCGTCGCCAGCGGATTGCGCAAATCGTGAATGATCGAACTGGCCATCTGGCCGATGGTCGCCAGGCGTTCGTTGCGCAGCAGGGCCGCTTGCGTTTGTTTCAGCGATTGGCGCATTTGCTCAAACGCGCGCGCCAGTTGCCCGGCTTCGCCATACGCAACATTGGGGACGGGCGCTTCGTCGTCGCCTTGCCCCAGCGCGCGCGCGCTGGTGGCCAGTACTTCGAGTGGACGCGTGATCCGACGGGCAATCAAATAGCTGAGCACCCAAGCCGTCACAATGGCCAACGTCCACAATACCAACAGCCGGTTTGAAAGCGCGCGAAACAGTTGGCCGACGCTGGCCAAAGAACGCAAGACAACCACCTGTCCCAGGCGTTCGCCATTGACGTTCACCAATTGCCGGGCAAACGCCAAATAGACGTTGCCGCCGATGGTGATTTCCAGCGGTTGTTCAGAATTGACTTCGTTGATGTTGCTAGCAGCGATGGCCTGTTGCGCGTTGGCTTCGATATTGGCGGGCAGGGAAGACGCATAGACACGCTGGCCGACAAAGAAAATGACTTCGCTGTGAATGCGGCGTTTGATTTCGTCTGCCAAGGCGCGGTTTAACTCTGAACCGGTGCCCACCACCGCGAGCGTGTTGTTGATTTCGGTATTGCCTGAATGCAACAACACCGGCGTCAGCACGAGTTGAAACAAGCGTTCCCCCAGCAAGGTGAAGGTTTGTTCCGGCGTCTGGCTTTCGGCGACCTGGCGTGCGGCTGGCAGTTCTGTCAATTGCGGTGGCGAGCCGTCAGTTTGATCGGCCAGCATAATTTGTCCGCCTCCGTCGGTGAGCAGCACCAGGTCGCCTGGCGCAGGCGCTTCAGTACGCAAATCCACCAGCATTTCGCGCAAGGTTTCGCGGTTGCTGGCGGCGCGCGCATCACCAAACACCGTTTTGATGATTGGCGAACTCGCCATCGTACTGCCCATCGTGACCAACCGGCGCGCATGTTCATTCCACACAGAATCATACAAGGGCAACAACGTTTCGACTTCGGCGCGCACCTGTTCACGCGCTTCGGTGACGACCTGTGTGTTGATGACCCAGGCGGCGACGATCAGGATCAGGCTGGTGAGCAACGCCGAGCTTAGGAATAATTGATTGCGCAGCGATTGCGGACGACGCAAGGCAGGGGATTTGCCGGAGGTCGTTTGCTCAGGCGTGCTGACGACGATTGGCATACGCTCTGCAGGGGAACCGGCTGTGTCTGTCAAATTGCGCGCGTTGCTGCTCTCCATACAAAACCTGCGTGCTTGGCCTTCTGTGGTCTTCGCGTGCCTGATCGCGCGACGATTTTACGGCTTGCGATAGGCGGGCCGATTGAGTTCGTTGTCGTATTCCTGACCGTGTTTGTTGGCGTGCGGACGCGGCACATAGCCTTCTTCGCTGACTTGTATGACGCCCAGATCAAGACCGGCGCCAGAAAGTTGTACCTGACGCGTCAACGCCGCCAGCGTCTCTGGTTTGGCGCGTTCGTGCCAGACGCTCAGACGATAGCGCCCTTCGGGGACATTGGGAATGGAAAGAGCGCCGCTCGACTCGCTGAGCGTGAAATACGGCGTATCCACCGCCACCACCACCGCGCTCATTTGCGGATGGATGTTGCAGAAAATGTAGGAAACGCCTGGCCGGTTGAAATTGACCGGACGGGTTTCGCCGCTGGCATACAAGCCCAGATCAAACCGTTTGCCGTTATAGATGGAAAACACGTTGTGAAAGAACGGATCGTCGTTGGGAAAATCCACTTCGGAACCGGCTTCGACGGCGACCACGTGCGGCAAAAAACGTTTGTTGCGTTGGTTAATGATGCGGCGTTGTCGTGGGCCTGTGCGCACGGCTCCGGCATCGAGCGGTGTCAGCCAGACAACCACGCCGCTGGCATCGAGCCGCCCGTTTTTCGTTTTCATGCGGGAATTGATCAGTTCGACGCGGCCTTTGACGTTAACTGCTGCCAGCTTGGTCCAGGCGCGTGTGACATCGGCGAACGTCAGCACGACCAATAGCAACGACAGCAACAACAGCCTGCGCCGCAATAACGAAGTCTCACGAACAACAGCAACGAGCGATCGGTAGGGCATGAACGGTATCCAGGTTTTTCGGTGACGCCAGTTTTGAGGCAAAAACGTGGCAGATGTTAGCGCACGGCTTTGGCCGACAGCGCGGCGGTTTCGGCGGTCAACGCCTCAAGGTCAATGCCCAGCCGTTCGGCTTTGCGATAGAGCGAATAGCGACCAATGCCCAGCAATTCGGCGGCGCGTAATTTATTGCCTTTGGTATAGCGCAAGGTCGCCAGCAAGTGCTCACGTTCGACCTCTTCCAATGTGCAGGGCAATTCGCATCGCCAGAACGTGCCCGGACGCGCCGTGTCTGGTTCTTGCGGCAACGCTGCTGGCACAGCCGGGGCGACTGCGCGCGTCAACGGTGTGGGCGTGAATTGCGTGAAATCTTCCGGCAGTAATTTGCCGCCAACGTTCAAGGTGACAGCGCGTTCGACGGCGTTTTCCAGTTCGCGCACGTTGCCGTGCCATTCAAACTGACTGAGCCAGTCAATCGTATCAGCGGGCGCGGTGACGTGTTTGCCGAGTTTTTGATTGATACGCTGCAGGAAATGTTCGACCAGCAGCGGAATGTCTTCGCGGCGTTCGCGCAATGGCGGCAACTCGATATTGATGACGCTCAGGCGATAGAGCAAATCGCGGCGAAAGTCTTCGGCGCTGAGCAGCTCCTGTACGCGACGATTGGTTGCGGCGACGATGCGCACGTCCACGCGCCGGGCTTCGCTGGCGCCGACCGGGCGCACTTCTTGTTCCTGCAAAACGCGCAGCAGCTTGACCTGAAAGGTGGGCGATGTCTCCGAAATTTCGTCCAGAAACACTGTGCCGCCATTGGCCGTTTCAAAGATGCCGCGATGGTGATTGAGTGCGCCGGTAAAGGAACCGCGCACGTGACCAAAGAGTTCTGATTCGAGCAGAGTTTCGGTGAATGCGCCGCAATTCACCGGCACGAACGGACGTTTGACGCGCGGGCTATTGTCGTGAAGCGCGCGCGCGACCAACTCTTTGCCGGTGCCGCTTTCGCCACTGATGAGCACCGTCGAGTCTGTCGCCGCAATGCGAGCGATTGCGCGATAGACCGCGACCATCGCCGGGCTGCGCCCCACAATCGAAGCGGCTGGCGCAACTTTGCGTTGTGTTTCGTTTGAGCCTTTCAGTTGTTGCTCGCGCCATTCCAGCGCCCGGCGCAATGCCGACATCAATTCTGCCGCGCGAAAGGGTTTGCCAATGTAATCGAAAGCTTCGGCCTGCATCGCTTCGGCGGCTGATTCCATCGAACCGTGCGCCGTGACGACGATCACCGGCAAGTTGGTCGTAAGATTGCGCAGTTGGCGCAACACATCCAGGCCGGAAACTTCGCCCAGCATCAGGTCAAGCAACACGACATCACACGCATCGGACGCCATTTTTTGCAGGGCTTCCTGCCCGCTGGCGACCAGCTCTGCCGCCAATCCTTCCACCTCGACCAGACTTTTGGCGACCAGACCAAATTCCGGGTCGTCATCAACAATCAGCACTCTTCCCTGCGGATTCATAACTGTTTCACTCCTTATGGTTACCGATGACATGTGCTTGCAACTGCTTGCAGGTAATTGCAATGGCAGGAACGGTTGCGTTGCAATTCGCTTTCCACGGTCGCGTGATAGGCAAAGGCGCGACTTCGCTGCATTGGTGACCGTCAATGACCACTCTTGTTGCCATAATCAGCAAGGATTGTGGGGCTTCTGCCCTGTTTTTCGTTTGGTGCGAGAACGAACTGGCAATTTGCGCGTCAGTTGTCGTGACTCGGAATGTGCCACGGCGACTCCATTGTTGCAACTGGATGAGTCTCTTGTCTGAGCATTTGCCCTGAAAGATGTCATAGAGAGGTGAAAAATTGGCTTGGCAGCCGTGGAATGTCATTTGCTGAGACGTCAAAGTCCGCGTCAATTATCTGCCATTGGGTTTATTGGCTGCGCGCGCCAATAAGCGACGCAAAAAGTCAGGCTGCATTTTGCTATTGACCATCGGGAACAGTGAATTGCAAACCACTTTTTACGTTGCGTGCGTGCAGAGGCGCTGGCGATGGTGAGTCGAACCAGTCTGGGGACGGCCCGGCTTATCGTTCGTCAGCGCTCTCTTGATCCAATCTTCCAATCTACTGTTACTTCTCGGAGCTTCGAGCTACCCGCCACCCAAGTTGATTCGCCACAAACGACCGCGCAAGGTAAAATGCCTGTCGCGGAATGAACGACACAACACACAACCCGTTACAACGTGCGGTTTTTCTGGATCGCGATGGCGCGTTGAATGAAGAAGTCGGCTATATCACGACGCCAGAGCAATTTCAGGTGTATGACTTTGCACCGGCTGCCGTGCGCGCCATCAATGACGCAGGCTATCGCGCGATTGTCGTGACCAATCAATCCGGGATTGCGCGCGGGCTGTACTCAGAAGCATTTCTGGCGCAGCTACATGCCAAACTGCAACAGGAGTTACAGGCAGAAGGCGCACGACTGGATGCGATCTATTACTGTCCGCATCACCCGGAAATCGGCCTGCCGCCTTATCGTCAAGAGTGCGCTTGTCGCAAACCGAAACCCGGGATGCTATGGCGTGCGGCAGAAGAGTTCGCGGTGGATTTGGCGGCGAGTTTCGTGATCGGTGACCGGTATAACGATGTCGCTTTGGCGCACAGTGTCGGGGCAAAAGCCGTGTTGTTGCTGACCGGACACGGCCAGCGCGAATACGACACTGAGCGCGAACAATGGCCGCGTGCCCCGGAACACGTGGCCGGGAATTTATGGGAAGCAGTGCAATGGATTTTGAACGCATCTTGATCGTCAGGCTCGGCGCAATCGGCGACGTCGTGCATACGCTGCCCGCGTTGGCGGCATTGCGGCGTGCCTGGCCGCAAGCGCATCTGGCCTGGGCGGTCGAGCGCGGCGGGCCTGCCAAATTATTGCAGGGCAATCCCTTGCTGGATGAATTGATCGAACTTGATCTGCGCGGTTGGCGCAAAAGTTTGGCGCGAGCAAGAACCTGGGCGGCCATTCGTTCCAGCGTGGCCGGTTTGCGTGGGCGGCGATTTGATCTGGCGCTCGATTTTCAGGGGCTGTGGAAATCGGCGATGGTCGCCTGGGCAGCGGGCGTGCCGCGTCGTTGGGGCTTTGCCAAAGATTCGTTGCGCGAACCCGAAAGCCGCTGGTTGTTGACGCGGCAAATTCCCGCTGACGACGATGGCCACGTGATCAACAAGAATTTGCAGTTGGTTGCCGCCGCCGGATGTGACATCAGCGGCGCATACGAATTCCCGCTGGCTTTGTCGCCCGAAGACGAAACGATGGTCGCCGAATTGTTGCTGCGCTATGACGGCGCGATTGCCATTTTGAATCCGGGCGGCGGTTGGCCGACGAAATTGTGGTCGCCAACCAATTTCGCCGAAATCGCCGAACGGTTGTGGAACGCTTACGGCATTCGTTCGCTGGTGACTTATGGCCCCGGTGAGGAAGACCTGGCGCGCGAAGT
>JAEUQO010000364.1 GCA_016789605.1 Acidobacteriota bacterium | reverse complement strand
TCGTTGGCGTCGCCTTTGACCTGTGCGGCGGGAATTTCCGGCGCATCTTTTTTGCGCCAGGTTTCAGGAGTGATCGTGTAACCGTTGCGCATGATGCTGAGCGTGCCTTTGGTGCCGTGAAAGACCAGATACTCATCGCGTGTACGGTTGACTTCGCGCCCCGACCAGGAGACGACCGCTGTCGGGAAGTTGTAAAGGACTTCCTGCACGTCAGGTGTTTGCCCGCCATCATTGATTTCATAGCGTCCGCCAAACGCCGTGACTGCCGTCGGCCCTTTTGCGCTCAACGCCCAGCGGGCAATGTCCAGATTGTGCGCGCCCCAATTGGTCATCTGTCCACCGGAATAATCCCAGAACCAGCGGAAGTGATAATGACAACGGAACGGGTCGTAAGGAACATACTGGGCAGGGCCGAGCCACATATCCCAATTCAAATCTTTGGGGCACTCTTTGCTTTTGCCCAGGATTTCTTCGGGTTTGAAACCGGGCATGGCGTTTCGCGTGTAACCAGCGGTGATTTTGTGTACCGCGCCGATGCCGCCTTCCTGAATCAATTTGACTGCCTGTTGGTAATGCGGGCCAGAGCGTTGTTGGCTGCCGGTTTGCACGACGCGATTGTGCCGACGCGCTGCTTCGACCATTTTGCGACCTTCGACGACGGTCAACGACAGCGGTTTTTCGCAATACACGTCTTTACCTGCCTGACAGGCCAGAATCGTCGGCAGGGCGTGCCAGTGGTCGGGCGTTCCGACTAACACGGCATCTACGTCTTTCATTTCCAGCACGCGGCGGAAATCTTCGTGTTGCGGAATGTTCGGCGTGCCCGCGTCAGTCGCGACTTTGGCCGCGCGTTGCAAATAAGGCGCAAACACATCGCAAGCCGCCGCCGCTTGCACGTCGGGCTGTTTCAGAAAGCGTGTCCAGACGTCGGTGCCACGGTCGCCACAGCCGATCAAGGCCAAACGGACGCGATCATTCGCGCCCAAGATTCGTGTTCTGCTTAATGCGGTCCCAGCGCTGGCCGCCAGTGAAGCTTTGGCAAAATCTCTTCTATTCATATTCGATTCTCGTTTCTTCAAGTTAGAAAGACGACACATCGGTGCTGCGAGGAACAGGATGATGCGAGCAGCGCATCATTCATCACAGCGGAAGCAAGCCATAATCATGAAGATGTTTTTCTGGTACGTCTTTGCAAATGCGTAGGAAATAAGTTGAACGCTTCCGGCCTGGAAATGCAACGCCTTGGCGTTGTTGTATGAAAAATGCGCCGGTTGTTGGGGGAAAACAACCGGCGCGAGCAAGACCCATAATGGTCGGTTAGAACACAAATTTGATCGTCAACTGAATGCGCCGCGGATAATTCGCCTGGTTGCTGGCGATGATTTGTCCGAAAGACGCTTGAGTGACGTTTGTGTTTGGCGCGGGCAGCAACGGGTGGTTAAACGCGTTGATGAACTCCGCACGGAATTCCAGATTTTTGCCTTCGAGAATCTGGGTCTTCTTGATGATCGAAAGGTCAACGTTGTTGATGGCATCTGTGCGCACGTTGCTCAACCGCAGCGGGAAGGTGCGCAGATTGGCTACCGGTTGCGCGGCAGACGCCGTAACGAACCCGGCAGCGGTATTGAACCAACGGTCGGTCGTCCGTTGATCGCCTGACAACGCGATGCTATCGAAACTGCCATTGAAGAAGATATTGCCAAAACCAATCGGCGCGCCGCTTTGGTACTGATAGATGCCTGACAATTGCCAGCCGCTGATGACATACAGCGCAACGGAATGGACATTGGCCAGGAACTGACGGCCTTTGCCGAAAGGCAATTCGTAAATGCCGTTGATCGCAATGCGATGCGTACGGTCAAAGTCAGAGATGGCTTCAACCGGCAGCGGATCGGCGGCGTTCAGATAAGAAGCGGCTTCCATGAATTTCGACCAGGTGTAGCTACCGCCCAGCGTGTAACCGTGCGAGAACCGTTTGTTCAGGTTCATTTGCAGGGCGTGGTACCAGGAATAGCCGTCGTTGGTCGTAGTGTTCACGTCGCCGAATTGCGGATACGGACGTAACAACTGAGACCGTGCGATGGTGGCCGAACGGAACGCCGCCCCCGCGCTGGCGGGCATTTGTCCGGCAAACGGATTGGTGACGAGCGCACCCAGATAGTTGTTGGTGTCGTTATCGCGCGTGGTGGTTGTGCTCAGATAGCGATTGGGCAACGCATTGATGTTGCGCGTGATTTCGATGTGCGTGCCACGGTTGCCGACATACGCCGTATCAACCACCCAGCCGCCCGGCAATTCGCGTTGAATGCTGAGTTCCCAGCGTTGGTTGTAAGGCGAAAGCGGGTTTTCATTGAAGAACGAAATGCCCTGGCCCAGGAAGGTGCGAATGCCTTCGGATGCGCCGAGCGGCGCAGGCAAGCCGTTCTTGTAGGTTTCAAACGGATTGTTGAGCGTTTCGAGGAAGGTCAGGCCGTTGTTGAGCGTGACGTTGAGCGGCACGTTCGTGCTGAATCCGATTTGGTTGACGTCGCCGCGCCGTTGCCCCAGGAAGCCAAAGAAGATGCCATAGCCGCCACGAATGACAGTCTTGTCCGTCAATTTGTAGGCAAAGCCGAAGCGCGGCATGAAGTTCTTTTTCGGCACTTCATACAAACCACGCGGTTGGTCATTGACGCCCGCAAAGGTCAACCCGCCGCGCACGAAAAACTGATCGGGGTTGACGCCTGCCACGGGAGTTCTGACCAGATTGGCTTTGACGGCTGCTTCCATGGGTTGCGTGGCGGTGAAATCAAAACCGCGCACGCTCTTGTTGTAGCGTTCGGTCAGCGCGCCTTCGATTTCATACCGCAAGCCGAGGTTCAAAGTCAGTTTGCGGTTCACCTTCCAGTCGTCGTGGAAAAAGATGCCGGTCGTGGTGGACTGTTCGGCGTAATCAGCCGGAATGGCGATCGCGCCGCTGGTCGGCAAGCCGAGCAGGAATGACGCGAAGGAAAATCCGAGATCGCTCGGAATCGCCGAGTTGTCGAGCGGGCCACGCGTCCAGTTGGAACCAAACACGAATTGACCGGTTTGGTTGTTGCCAAAGAATTTGTCGGTTTCGCGATAGGAGCGGAATTCGACGCCGTATTTGACCGAATGCGACCCCAGCGACTGGTTCAACGTAGAGTTGAACGAATGCGTATCAGTCGGACGCAATTCGCCGCCGACAGCCGTGCCCTGGTATTGGTTGATGTCGAAGCGTGGGAAGCGGCGAACGTCTTCGGAAATCAGGCTGTTGTAATAGCCGGGGAAGCCCAGGCTGGTCAGGTCGAAGCCGCGATTGCCCGGGTTGGAATTGGTGCCGCGGATGAAGCGGTTGTAACCGTAGCGCGAATTCAACACCATCGTCGGCGCCAGCGTCCACACGTGGTCGAATGCTCCTTGCCGCGATTTGAACAGGAAGAATTCGCCGGTGGCGATGTTGCGATAATAGTTGTTGTAGTTGCTGTCGCGGTTGTACCAACTGGCGCG
>JAEUQO010000356.1 GCA_016789605.1 Acidobacteriota bacterium | reverse complement strand
CGGACGAACGCCCAACGATTGATAAATCTTTTGCCCAACTTGCGCGGCTTCAACAGAAACGGCATTGGTACTGGCGGCGCTGTGCCAGAGTCCCGCGAAGCCCGCCAACAATCCGCCGCGACGAAACAAATCACGCCGACTGAAATTCCAGCCCCAAGTTTTTTTTGATGAAGTCATTTGAATTGCCTCCGGCTTTTATCGGAGGGTACGCCAGCATCCTTGCTGGCTGAGAAAGAAGTGGCGAAGCCGTCCTTTCCCTAATCACTCATCTAGCGAAAGCGCGGCAAAAGGAACGCGCAGCTTTTCTCCCAGCCAGCAAGGATGCTGGCGTACCCAGGCTATTGCGGCCTGCGTGGCGCGGGAGTCAGCCCATCCCAACGCGCATCGCCGACGCGCGGATAATTCGGCGGCAGCGTCGTCCAATCGGGGCGCGTGATGCCGTTCAGGTCGTAAACGACTTTGCCGTCGCGCAGCGTCAATTCGCAGGTGAGTTTTTGGTTTCCGCTCAGCCGCGCGCCGTTCATGTCGGTGAAGCCGAACTTGCCTTTTTCGAGGCTGAAAACGGCGACATCCGCGCCAGCGCCGACGGAAAGATTGCCGAGTTCTTCGCGTTTGATTTCGCGCGCCGGGTTCCAGGTCGAACGCGCAATGATGTCATCCACCGACACCCCCATCGCCAGAAACTTGTTCATCACGTTGAGCATGTCTTTCATCCCGGCGTTCATGCTGCCGATGTGCAAATCGGTCGAAATCGAATCGGGAATGAACCCCTCTTTCAGCGCGGGCACAGCCAGCCGCCAGAGAAAGCTGCCGCCGCCGTGGCCTACGTCAAAGATCACGCCGCGTTTGCGCGCCTCCCAAATCGCCGGATTGACCTTGCCGTTGGCGAGTTGTTCGTTGCGCAAGCCTGAAAAAACGTGCGTGTAAATATCGCCCGGACGCAGCTTCTTGGTGAGCAATTCGCTCAGCGGGCGCTTGTCAGGATGGTTGGTGCCAAAATCCACCATCACGGGAATGTTGGCTTTGGTGCCTGCTTCGACGGCGCGTTCGACCGGCGTCCATTCGGGGCCGGCGTAATGCGCCGTTTTCACGCCAACCACAACATTGGGATAGCGCAACGCCATTTCCGCCGTCTTTGCGGCATCCATATCCGCCAAATCATTTTCGAACTTCGGGCCACGCATACCGTTGCCGACGATGTTCAAAAAGGCCAGCACGCGCGTTTTGGAACGATCAATCACGCGCTGTTTGAAGTCTTCGAAATTGCGCCAGCCCGCGCAACCGGCGTCGGCGACGGTCGTAACACCAACACGAAAGGTAAAACCGTCAGGATAAACGCTGTTGTCTCCGGCGTAAGACGCACGCTCGCCCGTTCCGGCAAAGACGTGTACATGAATGTCAACCAAGCCGGGCGTGACGTACAGCCCTTTGACGTCCACCACTTTGAACGCTTCTGCCGGATTGATGTTGGGCGCGATGGCGGCGACTTTTCCGCCCGCGATGGCAACATCTCGCACGGCGCTAATTTTGTTTTTGGGGTCAATGACGTGGCCGCCCTTTAAGAGCAGGTCGTATTTTTGCTGGGCCAAACTACTGCCGACAGCCGCCAGCACGAGACACATCACAGCGAGGAGACGTAGTTTCATAGGGGTAAATGTGACGTTGGTTGGAAACGAGCCGAGCTGCTGGTGCAATACAAGTCGCGCCCGCGCCTCGCACTGCACCAGACAGCGATTTTGGGGCGGCTATTTTTTGGCCGCGCCCGCTTTGGACAAACTCACCAGGTTAGCAAACAAACGATATGCGCCGGGCACGCCAGCGGGAAATTGGCGGAACCAGGCATAGCCGGTAAAAACGTAATTGCCTTTGCCGTATTGCGCGATCAACTGCCCGCCGGTCAGCGTCTTGCCGGTATCATCCGGCGCAGCCAGTAACGGCGTGTATTTCGCGTCCCATTCGTTCAAAAAGTACAGGCCGCGTTCTTGCACCCAGCCTTTCCAATCATCCGCCACGATCTTGTTGGGAAAATTGAACAGCGGATGTTCCGGCTGTAACACGCTGATCGGCGCGTTTTCGTCGGTCACGCGGTCGCCGCGCGTCATCTTGATCGGATATGGCGCGAAATTGCCGTTGGCATATTCCTGTTTGTTGTATTGCACAATCAGGGTGCCGCCGTTGGCGACGTATTCCAGCAATCGTTTGTTGTTGGCCATCACGTCTTCGTTGACTTCATAGACGCGAATGCCCAGCACGATCGTGTCGTAGCCCGACAAATCGCCCGACGCCAGTTCGGCAGGCGTCAGCACGTGGACGTTTGCGCCGAGTTGTTCCAGCACTTGCGGGCCGTCGTCGCCGCTGCCCATCACATAACCGACCTTCAAATTGGCCGCGACCTTGGCGTCAAAAACTTCGACTTTGGTTTGCGCCGGGCGGTAGAGAAAGTGCGTTTCGATGTGCGGATAAGAAATGACCGAATAGCCATTGTCGTATTGACGGCCATTGGCTTCGGCAATGGCTTTCAGGTCAAACACGCCGTTTGCGCCAGCGGGCGGCGTCACCTTGAACGTGCGCGCGGTCTTTTCGCCCTGTTTGCTAAACGCCAACGGACGATTGTCGGCTTCGACCCGCCAGCCTTGCGGCGCAATCAGTTTGACCGCGCCGTTGGTGGCTTTGCGTGCGTTGTGCGTGACTTCCACCGAAATCTCGCGCGTGCGGTTGGCGCTCGCGGCGGGAATGACCAGCAACTGCGGATTCACCGTCAAGGTGACGGCGGGCGCGACTTTCAGTTCGCGGCGAATTTCGCCAAAGGTTTTGTCGGCAAAGCGATATTCGACCGGTTGATTGATGACAACGCGTTCGCCGCTCAAGGTCAGTTCGACGCGCGCCGTCGCGACAGGCGGGCCAAACGGCAAATTGCGCGGCATCGAATCATCCCAGTCAAACTGGTCTTTGGTGCGCGCTTTGGTCAGCCAATACGGTTGCGTCGAAGGCGCATTTTCGGGCGCAGTCGCACGAAAACGCGCGGTCACGTCGGTCTTTTCGCGACCACGCATAAAAGCCTGTATGCCGGTCAACTGTTCCTGTTCGGGTTGAGCCGATTCCACACGCCAACCAGCGGGCGCATTCAGTTTGATGTCTGCCGCTGCCGCCGCCACTCCGTTTTCTGCCAAAGCCAAACGACCCAGAAACACATTGGCCGAAACGTCCACGGTTTCGCCGGGGGTAACGATTTCGGTGTTGCTCAGCGCGTCCACAATCACGCCGTATGACTTGATCAGCGCATCATTGAATTGCTGCTCTTTCAGCGCCAGCATTCCGTCCACGGTGGCTTTGGCGACGGGATCAAGCGCGCCCAACGTCGCGCGCAACGCGCGGACTTCGCGCAAGCCGGCGGCCAGATGCGGAGCAATCACTTCGGTCTTTTCGATACGAAAATCGGCCAACGCTTTGGCGGCGAGGTCTTTGATCTTCGTCAACGCAGGCAACAGCCGGTCGCCATCTTTGCCCGCGAATTTGGCAATGCCTGTGATCGTGACATCAATGCCGGTAAAAAAGTTGGTTTCGACTTCGGGCACGGGAACCGACGAAGACAAACGCGGAAACGTGCGCGGCTGTGACCCACGCGCCTGGATCATGCCGAAATCCTGTGAACGGTGACGGCTGCGCCCGTCCGAAGCCAGTTCGGCATACGAACGGCCCAAGACCGGATCATAAACGCCCACATCGAATTCGGCGCGCGGTCCCGACATATTGCCGCCAAATCGGCGCGCATACGTTTTGAGCACTTGCCACGGCTGCAATCCTTCTTTGCTGATCTGTTCGGGAAAGCGTGCGGGATCGGCAGCGGCTTTGATGGCTTCGGGCGTCAACAGCCCTGCGACCTGGTGTTGACCGTGTCCGTCTTGCGCCGTGCCGCTGAATCCGGGCACAACCACCAGCGGACGCATCAGACGAATCACACGCACCATATCGCCCAGCAATTCTTCGCGATTCCATTTTTGCAGGGTCTCTTCGGGCGAACGCGTAAAGCCAAAATCCATCGCGCGCGAAAAATACTGCTCAGCGCCATCCAGTTTGCGCGCCGCCAGCAACTCTTCCGTGCGAATGACGCCCAGCCCTTCCCACAATTCCGGCCCGATGCCATTCTGTCCGCCTTCGCCGCGATTGAGCGCCAGATAAGCCGTGCGTGCGCCCAACGCGCGCGACAGATAGGCCAGCATTTCGGTGCTTTCGTCGTCAGGGTGCGCAGCGGTGTGCAGCACACTGGCGATGGTTTGTAATCGGCGCAAGGTCAACGCCAACCCGCTTGCGCCGCGCTCTTCGGCGGCAGGCCGCGTATCCGCCTTGCCCGGCGGAGGAATCAAGGTCAGCAACAGTGCCAAGATCAAACAATGATGCAGCAATCGTTTCATTCTCGTTCTCCTGAGTGGGTTCGTAATTCGCGATGACTCAATCAATAAGGAGGCATCTCTTACTTGTGCTCATGACGTCGTCACTGGCGGTGCAGGTTTCGGCGTTTCAAACAAACTTACCAACATGCCCACCACCACCACCACCACACAACCGACAACGTTGTACCAAAGGAAGCTGATTTTGGTGTAATTGCCAACCGCGGCAACCGCGCCAATGCCAGCCAGCAACCCGAAAAACGCGCCGTTGCCCGTCGCGCGTTTGGTGCCGATGGCCAACACAAAAACGCCCAGCAACGAACCATAAAAATACGACCCGAATTTGTTGACGACTTCGATCAACGAGCCCAGCCGTCCGGCATAGAGCGCAACGACGCAGGCAAACACGCCCCACAAGCCGGTCGCGATTTTGGAAACGTTGAGATAATGGCTGTCCGGCGCGTCTTTCTTGAAATAGCGCCGGTAAAAATCAATCACGGTCGCCGTCGAAAGCGACGCCAGTTCCGCCGAAATCGAACTCATCGCCGCCGCAAAAATCGCCGCGATGATTAAGCCGATGACTCCGGCAGGGGCGTACGTCGTGACAAAGGTCGGAAAGACGTAGTTGGTATCGTTGAATTTGTCGGTTTTGGCTTCGCGTTTGAATACGCCGATGGCTTCGTTGCGAATGCCGGTCATCGTTTTGTTGGCAGCGATAAATTCCTGTTTGGCAGTTTCTTTGGCAACACCTTCTGTATTGGCAAAAGCGGTTGCCGCTTGTTGCCGCGCGAGAAACGCCAGATCGAATTGCGCGTTCAGTTTGACGTAATCAGCAGTGTTTTCGACTTTGGCGCGGTCGTCTGCCTTGAAGATCATCGGCGGTTGCACAAACTGGTAAAACACAAACACCATCACGCCGATGAACAGAATCAGCACCTGCATCGGGATTTTGACAAAAGCGCTCATCAACAGCGACGTGCGGCCTTCAGAAACCGAACGCGCCGTCAGGAAGCGTTGCACCTGGCTTTGGTCACAACCGAAATACGACAGCATCAGAAACAATCCGCCGATCAAGCCTGACCACAGCGTGTAGGTTTCGTTCAGGTCAAACTTCGTATCCACGGTTTTCATGCGCCCGACAGAACCGGCCAATTGCATTGCGTCGCTGACTGAAACACCGGCGGGAAATTGTCCGAGGATGACGTATAAAATGACCGCCAGCCCGACAAAGATGACGATCATCTGTTTGACGTCAGTCCAGGTGACGGCCTGCACACCGCCAAACATCGTATAAATCGTGGTCGTCAACCCCATCACCAGAATCGTCGTCACTTCGTTCCACCCCAGCACCAGCGACAACACAACCGAAGGCGCGGCGACAATCACGCCACACGACAGCCCGCGCGAAATCAGAAAGAAGAAACTGGTCAGGCTGCGGGTTTTGGCATCAAAGCGGCGCTCCAGGTATTCGTAGGCGGTAAAGACTTTGGCGCGATAAAAGAACGGCACCGCCGTTACGCACAAAATCACCATCGCAAAGGGCAAGCCGAAATAGAACTGTATGAAGCGCATGCCATCGGAATAGGCTTGCCCCGTCGTGCCGACCAGCGTAATGGCCGAAAGCTGTGTCGCCATCACCGACAAACCGACTGCCCACCAGGGCAAACTGCGACTGGCCAGAAAATAGCCTTCGATTTCGTTGCTCTTTTTGGTCAGCCGTAATCCGTCGTAAACGATATAGACCAGGTACGCGGCGACAATCGCCCAATCCAGCCAATGCATTCAGTGATCCTTTGGTTGTTTTCTTGCCAGAAAGCAGTGCGCCGCAAACAACCGTAAGCAGTTCCCCGCTGGTTCTTTGCGCGCGTGATTTGCTAGTGAAGGAGAATGTTTGTCTTGCCCGCTCTTACTGAAACAGACGCGAGAACGCCCACAGCCCGACGATCAATACGACCGTATAGACGATGACGATCAGATACACGCGCTGCCAGTGTGGATACTCTCGCTCTTGTTCTGCTGAAACGTGTTCTTGTTTCATACCAATCCCTCTTGCCCGGACGAGGCCCTGGGTTCAGGACGCCGGACGCACTGGTTACGAGCTTGTTACGGAATGTTGAGTAACGGGGCGAGAGTATAGACGGCACAGCGAACCTTGTCACGACAACGCATCAAGCGCCAGCACGGTCTGTGTTGTCTGTGTTCGCACAGCGTTGCCAAAATGGCCGGGCAACCGTACTCTTGCCGCCGCCTTGCAAAGCAACAGGCAATCACACCTTTTTTCTGAAACGACGTTCAGGATGGATTTGCTGAATGGATTTGTTGAATTTCGCGTTTGAAGAAAAGCTCGAACGGGCTGAGACCTTGCCTGCGCGTTGTTACACCGACGCGGCGTATTTGCCGCTCGAAGCGCGCCGCATTTTCAACCGCACCTGGCAACTGGTCGGACGGCTGGATCAGGTCAAAGAACCCGGCAGCTATTTCACCGCCGACGTCGTGGATGAACCAATCGTGATCGTGCGCGGCCAGGACGGCGAATTGCGCGGCTTTCACAACGTGTGCCGTCATCGTGCTGGCCCAATCGCGCAAGGCGCCGGCCGCTGTACCAATTTCCGTTGTGGCTATCACGGCTGGACGTACAGCACCGCCGGTCAACTGATCGGCGTGCCGGATTTTGACGGCGTGGAAAACTTTCAGCGCGCGGATTTCGGCTTACGACAGATTCAAGTGCAAACCTGGGAACAATTCATCTTCGTCAAACTCGACGGCCAGGCCAATCAGCTCGGACTGCGCGATTTCTTTGACGACATTCCCGCGCAAACCCAACCTTGCCGCATCGCGGAAATGCAATTTGCCGAACGGCGCGATTACGTGATTGACTGCAACTGGAAGGTCTACATTGATAATTACGCCGAAGGCTATCACGTGCCGATCATCCATCCCAGTTTGATGCGCGAGCTGGACTTTCAGCGCTATCGCACGATTACGCGGCGCTATTACTCGTTGCAGGATGCGCCGATCAAAAGCGGCGCTGAATCTGAAGGCGCGCCGCCACGCCGTTACTCAGCCACGACGGAACAAAACGAAGCCTTGTATTTTTGGGTCTTCCCTAACCTGATGCTCAACATCTATCCCGACAATCTTTCTACCAACCTGATCTTGCCGTTGGGGCCGGACAAAACGCTGACGATCTTTGAGTGGTACTTTCACGACGTGACATCAGCCGCCGCCCAGGAGCGCATCAAAGCCACGGTGGATTTGAGCGACGAGGTGCAACAGGAAGACATTTGGATTTGTGAGGAAGTGCAAAAGCGATTGCGATCTATCGCTTATGAGCGCGGGCGTTATTCGGTGCGGCGAGAAAACGGCGTCCACCATTTTCATTCGTTGTGGCTGGAATTTATGAACCAGGCCTGACAGGCACACACGAAACGCAAGCTGGAACCGTTGCGTTTCGTGTGTTCTCAAAGCGCGGCTGTCAGCGATGGGAAACGCCCTGAAAAATTGTTATGGGCGTTCGGGGGTCAATTCTTCTTTTGCCTTTCTCAAGCGCCGCTTGGCTTCGATTTCGTGCGCCCATTCGATGCTCTTGTCTGCGGCTTTGCCAAACACAGCCGGGTGCAGATAGTGGCCTTTTTCAAATTCGGCCTTTTCTTCTTCGACCGGGATACGATTCTGGTTTGCCCACGCATCCTGGCGCACGCCGGTCACCTGCCAGGAAACTTCCACAAACGGAGCGTTGGTGCGAATGACAAACCGGTTGTCATGAATTTTCTGCGCAACTATTGCCTGAGCGAATTTGCCCATCACTGTGAGCTGATAGCGAAAATCGCGATTGAGCGTTTCAAACCAATCGGGCAGCGTAACTTCAGCCACACCTTCGAGGTCGGTCGTCACATTGCCGTTATAGATGTTCATCATCTCAGGCGATTCCACAAATGAGTGGTAGAGATATTTGTTTTCCGGGTCGAGCGGATGATCAATCTTGAACGAACCGCCGCCTTTGGAAAGGGTGCCGCTGACCGAAACGTTCCCGCTAAAAATCCCTGCGAACGCGCCATTCGCCCCCAGTCCTTTCACACCAGCCGAAGAGGGAGCAGTGCTCGTGGTCACGCCGCGGACGCCATCGTTACTGGCGCTGCTCGCACTGATGCCAATATTGTTTTGACTGGAGGCAAAAATGCCAAACCCGTTGGTACTGTTGGCTGTCAGTGCATTTCCGCCGGTACTGAACGCGTTCACGCCGATGCCGTTGTTGCTGCTTCCCTCTATGCCTCTGCCGTTACCGATGTTGTGCGCCCTGAAAACAGTGCCACTGCCGTTCAATGTCGCCTGCATCAGCAACTTATAGTTAACGTTGGGCGTAGCTCCCACGGCCATGTTACCGCTAGCATCTTCCGTAATGCTCGAATCCCCCAACGTCGTCGTCCCCGTCCATTTGGGGATTTTGTTGGTGGTGCCACTGCCTGAGACTTGTGCTTGCGCCGAAATCCCGAGCATGACTGCCAAAAGAAACAACGCCAGAAACGAAAATGCGGGTGTGACTTTCATAGAGCCTCCATAGTTTCCGTTGAAATGGTTCTGCAGCTAGTGATGAACTCCGCTGCGTAATTTCCACGTGTTTGCAGCGTGGAAATTAAAATCTCTGGCGGGGAAAATCTTGAATCCAGCGTGAAATTTCCCTAAAAGAATCTTCAAGCCCATTTCAAATGAAGATTCGCGGAAAGAGCAGCCTTGAATCACAAGAGTGAACTGACATTCGGATGAGGCTCTCGTATAATCCCGGCACTTTTCAAATACGAAATATCCACAAGCACAAACAATCTGAAACAAGTGCAGAACAACAAAAACAGAATGATCGAAAACAAACTGAAACTGTTGAACGAAAAGAATGCTGCCGCTGAAGCGGGCGGCGGCGAAGAGCGCATCAAGCGCCAGCACGCTGACGGCAAAATGACAGCGCGTGAACGCATAGAGTTTTTGCTCGATGACGGCACCTTTGAGGAATTCGACAAGCTGGTCACGCATCGCTCGCGCGATTTCGGCATGGAAACGCAACTGTATCCGGGCGATGGATTCGTCACCGGACACGGCTTGATTGATGGCCGCGAAGTCTTTGTCTTCGCCCAGGATTTCACCGTCTTTGGCGGTTCGCTGTCAGAAACCAACGCGCAGAAGGTCTGCAAGTTGATGGATTTGGCGATGAAGGTCGGCGCACCGGTGATAGGGCTGAATGATTCAGGCGGCGCGCGCATTCAGGAAGGCGTGGCCAGTCTGGGCGGCTATGCCGACATCTTTTTGCGCAACACGCTGGCATCAGGCGTCGTGCCGCAGATTTCGGCGATTATGGGCCCCTGCGCAGGCGGCGCGGTGTATTCGCCCGCCATCACGGATTTCACGGTGATGGTCAAAGACACCAGCTATATGTTCATCACCGGCCCGGATGTGATCAAAACCGTCACCCACGAAGACGTCACCAAAGAAGAATTGGGCGGCGCAATGACGCACAACCAAACCAGCGGCGTGGCGCATTTTGCCGCTGAGAATGAAGAAGACTGTTTGCGGCTGATTCGCGAATTGCTCTCGTTCATCCCGTCCAACAACCTGGACGATCCGCCGCGCATTGCTTGCGATGATCCGGCGGAACGCAGCGACGAATCACTCAACACGGTTGTCCCGCCTGAATCGAACAAACCTTATGACATCCGCCAGATCATCACCAAAGTGGTGGACAACGGTTACTTTTTCGAAATTCAGGAGCATTTCGCGCGCAACATTGTGATCGGCTTTGCGCGGCTCAATGGCCAGTCGGTTGGCATTGTCGCCAATCAACCAGCCTTCCTGGCTGGTGTGCTCGATATTGACGCCAGCGTCAAAGGCGCGCGCTTTGTGCGCTTCTGCGATTGCTTCAACATTCCCATCATCACCTTTGAAGATGTGCCCGGCTTTCTGCCCGGCGTCAATCAGGAATACGGCGGCATCATTCGCCACGGGGCAAAATTGCTGTATGCCTATGCTGAAGCCACCGTGCCCAAAATTACCGTCGTCACACGCAAAGCTTATGGTGGCGCGTATTGCGTGATGGGCTCGAAACACATTCGCACGGATATCAATTTCGCCTATCCGACGGCAGAAATTGCGGTGATGGGAGCCGAAGGCGCGGTGGGCATTTTGTATCGGCGTGAGATCGCGAGTGCGACAGACCCTGAAGCCGCCCGCCGCGAAAAGATCGAAGAGTATCAGGACAAGTTTGCCTCGCCTTATGTGGCAGCGGAACGCGGCTACATTGACGAAGTCATCGAACCGAGATTCACGCGTCAGAAACTGATTCGCGCCTTGCGTCTGTTAGCCAACAAACGCGACACCAACCCGCCGCGCAAACACGGAAACATCCCGCTTTAAGGCCGCTCTCAGATCGCACCAGAGCAAAGAAAAGCGGGTCTTGCTGTACTCAGCCAGACCCGCCAAATTGAAGAGGAGGAGAATTCCCGCCTTGCAGCGAGATGCGAAAACTTAGGCAGCCTTGCGCTTTGCTTTAGCGCCAGTGCTCAGCACTTCAATGGCTTTCTTGAGCATGATGTCATCCGCCGGTTTGGGCGCGACCAACACGGGTGGCGCTTCGCCCTGTTGCGCGGGGGCATTGCCTGCCCGAGGCTGCTGACCGGCTTTTTGCTCGCCGTCTTCGGGATCAATATCCGCCAGATCGGCGCGTTTGACTTCCACGCTGGGCGTCACGCCTTCGGTCATAAAAATCTTGCCCGACGGCGCAGCATAGCGCGCCACCGTCAGCAACAACGCTGAACCGTCATCCAGCGGAAACAGTTCCTGCTCTGATCCCATACCAAAAAGCGTGCGTTCGCCCACAACTTCACCGCGCTGGTTTTCCATCAACGCAGACGCCACGATTTCGGCGGCCCCTGCGGTTGTGCGGTCAATGATCACCGCCACCGGCAAATCCGTCAGATCGTTTTCGGCTTTGGCTTCATACGTGGCCAGCACTTTGTCTTTGCGTCCGATGCTCTTGGCAATCACGCCGGATTTCAAGAAGTAATCGGCAACCGCCAAACCTTCGCTCAGGTCGCCGCCTGCCGAACCGCGCAAATCCAGCACAATGGATTTCGCCCCTTTCTTAACAACATCTTTCACCGCAACCTGGACGGCTTCAGCCTGTCCTTTGTTCAGAATCGGAACCTTGATGTAACCGATCTGAGATTCGAGCAAACGGGCATCCGTCGGCGTCACAGGCACTTTGCCGCGCGTCAATTTGATCTTTTCGGTTTTGCGGTTGATCAGAGTCAGTTCAACAGAAGTTCCCGGCGCTCCCGCCAACAACGACTTCACATCGTACAAATCCAGATCGCGGGTCGCATGGCCGTCAATGTATTCGATGACATCGCCGACTTTGACACCCGCTTTTTCGGCAGGCGATCCCGGCACCACGGCGATCACATAGGCAAAATCCAGATATTGACCGACGACGAGCCCAGTCATATCGGTTTTATCCTTGTTGGCACGATATTCAGTAACTTGCGGCGGCAACAAATAGGCGCTGTATGGATCAAGTCCATCCGTCAAACCGCGCAATGCGCCAATGCGGACTTTTTCAAGATCAGGTTTTTCGACGTAATCGTTGACGATGTGGCGCACCACCTCTTCGAAAATGCGCAGTTGGGAATACGGCCCTGGATCAGCAATGGCACGCACCAGCGGATTGTTCGAGCGGGAAAGCATCCCACCCACAATTGAGTAGATGGCGATGAATGCGGAGAGCGAAACCAGCGTTAATTTGCTGCGAATGGACATCTAGACCGTCTCCTTAGAAGCTGCGATCTTGTTGAACGATTGTCCGCGCGTGAGAGGTGGCGGCAAAACTGCGGACATAACATAAACCTTAACACCGCTGGGCGATGATACAACACGCCAAAACGGGCGTGCAAGCAAGGGGCTTTTGCTGCTATCAAAACGCTTGGACAATTCCCTGCCTTACTTTCGAGGAAAACTGCGAGACAGAAAAACCATCAACAGAATTGGATATAAAAACGGCCGCTTCGACCCGTGCAGTCAGAAGCGGCCCTACAGGAGGATACCCCTTTGAAGAAACACCGGCTGGTGCTTTTCTCAGTGAGTATTTGTAAAGACGCGAGTTCCGTTGTTTGGTTTCCACTTTTTGGACAAGAAAAACATCATGCCACAAGCACACAGCAATCTGGCGACAAGCGCACTGCAATCTAACTGTACTGCCGCGATCATGCGCCCCGCGGTGCATTCGTGACATACACTTCTGTGCGATTGGCTTGTGTTTGCTTCCCCATAATCAACTCAACTCGACCTTGCCTTTGGGCGTTTGCAACTCCGCGCGCAAACGTGCTCGCGTTGCGCGCTTGACGTTCACGGCAATGCCCAGCGTCAAGAACAGGTCTCGCACCTTGTCAGGCTCTGGGTGTTCCATGGTCAGTGCCGTCAGCCGACAACCGGCAGGCGAATCCTGTGACGGGTGAACCGAGCCCGCTGCCCATTCAATAAAGAACGGCACCAACTCAACCTCCGGCGCGGCCAACTGATGCGAGACCGCCAACGTTTTCCATTTGAGCAACTTGCCATCAGGACGCGCACGCGATCCATCCATTGGCCCGCTCACCAGCAAGCCACTCGTCTTGGCTTGCTGCACCAATCCACTGATGTCCGTTGAGGCAGCCGCCCAGGTCACCAATTTGGGGCCAGCGAACTTGCGCAGATCGAATTGAAACGCAAAGTTCGTTTGCGCCGGGTCGGGCGCGATGATTTCCAAATATTGCTTGTTGCCCAGGGACAACAGCGCATTGCGCGTGCCGCGTCCGGGATGACTGCCGCCGATGACAGCTCGCACACCGGTCATTTTCTCTAACTGCGCAATTCCCTGTTCCAGGTCTGCGACGCCCCACAACAGATGATCTGCGGCAGCCAAAGCAGGCTTTGGCTTATTGCTGTTCATCAACACGCCTCCTTGCAAAAAGGTTTCCAGACCTAGCCAGCTTGCGGCCGCTCCGCATCCCTGCAACCAAGCACGGCGCGTAGCAAACGCTGTCCTGACAAACTGACGTTCTTTCATTGCGGCTCCTTTTGAGAATTGATTTCTACCGTAAAGCTCCTAGCGGCAAGATATAATACCCGCGCCGCCTGGCGGCAAGATTGCCCTGACCGAATGCAATCCTAAATCGTAACAGCCGTCATCAGAATACGCGGCATTGGCGTCCTGACTTTGTCGTGTACCAATGCCGTGTGTTCTGAATTTCGCGACATTCCGAAAAAGACGACAGGAGAATTGATGAACGCTTACAAGACCCTAACGCGGTGTTTGCTGTCTCTGGCGCTGGTACTTGGCATGACACTGCTAACGCCTGGCACTGGTGCACAACAAACAGGCGTATACAACGTCAAAGAACACTACACCAAAGCCGAATACGACATTCCGATGCGCGACGGCGTGAAATTGCATACGGTCGTGTATGTGCCGCGCGATACAACGCAAACCTATCCGATCCTGATGCAACGCACGCCATATGGCGCAGGCCCATATGGCCAATCGCTTTACAGACCAGCGCTGGGACCGTCGCCTGCGTTCGTGCAAGAGGGCTACATTTTTGTTTATCAAGATGTGCGCGGAACGTTCATGTCCGAAGGCGAATTTGAAGACGTTCGCCCACACAATCCCAACAAAAAAACCAAGCAGGACATAGACGAAGCCAGCGACACATATGACACGATTGAGTGGTTGCTGAAAAATGTTTCGCCGAACAACGGCCGCGTCGGCATCTGGGGCATTTCCTATCCGGGGTTTTATACGACGACGGCGCTGATGGAACCGCATCCGGCGTTGAAAGCCGCTTCGCCGCAAGCCCCCATCGCCGACTGGTTCATCGGCGACGACGACCATCGAAATGGCGCGTTGTTTCTGTTTGACAGTTTCGGGTTCAACACCTTTTTCGGTATGCCGCGTCCGCGTCCGACGCAAAACCAATTCACCAATTTCGATTACGGCACGCCTGACGCCTATCAGTACTTTTTGCGCTTGGGCACGGTCGCCAACACGATGAAGTACTTTCAGGGCAAGAATAAATACATCAACGATGTGATGGCGCATCCGAACTATGACGAATTCTGGCAGGCCCGCAGCGTGTTGCCGCACCTGAAAAAAGTCACGCCCGCCGTGATGATTGTCGGTGGCTGGTTCGACGCCGAAGATTTGTATGGACCGTTGCGCACCTATGCCACCATCGAAAAGAACAACCCCAACGCCAAAAACATTCTGGTGATGGGCCCCTGGTCTCACGGTCAATGGTCGCGTGGCACCGGCGAAAGCCTGGGCAACATCCGGTTCGATGTGAAAACCTCTGAGTGGTACCGCGAACAGATGGAACTGCCCTTTTTCAACTTCTATCTGAAAGACAAAGGGGAGTTGAAACTGCCAGAAGCCACGATGTTTCGCACGGGCGCGAACGAATGGAAAACCTTTGCCCAATGGCCGCCCGCTGAATTGCAAAACCGCAAACTGTATTTCCAGGCCAATGGTAAGTTGTCGTTTGCAGCGCCGAGCGCTTCTGGCGAAGCTTACGATCAATATCTCAGCGATCCGGCGAAGCCTGTTCCGTATACCAATGAAATCACCGACAACCGCGGGGCGGGTTACATGATCGAAGACCAGCGTTTTGCGGCACGCCGCCCGGATGTGTTGGTCTATGAATCGGATGTGCTGACTGAAGAAGTGACGCTGGCGGGACCGCTGCTGGCGGATTTGTTCGTTTCGACAACCGGCACAGACGCCGATTTCATCGTCAAGCTGATTGATGTGTTGCCGGACAACGCGCCAAACAATTCGCCTGCCGGGCCACAAGTGAAAATGGGCGGCTTCCAAATGCTGGTGCGCGCGGAAATGATGCGCGGCAGATTTCGCAACAGTCTGTCAAAACCGGAGGCCTTCACCCCCAACCAGCCGACGGAAGTCAAAATTGGCATGAATGACGTCTTCCACACTTTCAAACCGGGACATCGCATTATGGTGCAGGTGCAAAGCTCCTGGTTCCCGCTGGCAGATCGGAATCCGCAAAAGTTCGTGGATATCTATCACGCGAAGGAAAGTGATTTTCAGGCGGCGACGCATCGTGTCTATCGTGCCGGAACGCGGAGCTCACATATACAGGTGGGTGTCTGGCGCTGAGCAAGCAAGGCAGAAACTGAAAAAAAGGTTCATTCGCTCTCTTTGTTTTGCCAAAGCCAGTCGGCGTTCGCACCGGTAATGCGATTGCCTGACTTGGCTCCTCAAACGAAGGGAGCGGATGAACCTGTCGATTACGGCCTCCATTGCCATTGCAAGCCGCAACCAAGCTTAAAAAAACGTGCGCAATATGTTCTGCGCAGATATTCACATTTTTACGACTTTACCTGCCCTCACTTTGCAGGTTAAGATGCAGACGGTTAGCGACATCCACCTCATCCCCGTGCCTGCTAACCAACCGCGCGAATACGATTCACAAAAGAGACTTTTTCGAAGAACCAAACAATCTATTCAGGCTGACCGGGATGCGGCATCCGATACCCTGCCCCTTAGCGAAAAGCTACAACCACTAGCTCACGCTCCCTGTGCTCGCCGCACCGCCAGTCAACCTAACTCAAACTTGATAGAGCTGCACCCGTAAAACTGCCAATTTGAACGCGCGCAAAATTGCGAAAAGCTTTGCAGTGATAGTTGCTTTGTAGCGATCCCCAATTTGCGTGTGGCGATCTTCAAACTGCCAAGCTTGCGGTGACACGATGCACTTTGCATCAGAGCTGCAAGATTGTCTTGTTTGGTTCGCTGAACAATTCCTGAATTATTCCTGAACCTGTATAACGTGATCTTTATGAATAAGTTAGCCGAGAAGAACTACGAATTCGGCCCCTTCAGGATAGATACCCGCGGGCGCGTTTTGCTGCTCGCAGGTAAGCCTACTCACCTGGCTCCGAAGGCCTTTGACATCTTATTACTTCTGGTTGAAAACCACGGGCGGGTGCTAAGCAAAGATGAACTGATGCAGACCATCTGGCCAGATGTCATCGTGGAAGAAATCAACCTGGCTCGGCAAATTTCCAACCTGCGGAAAACCCTGGCGCAATCCGGAGATGCGCAGGACTACATCGAGACCGTTCCCAAACGAGGGTATATTTTCACAGCGCCGGTGCAGATAACTGCTGCACAACAACAGCGCACTTCCTCTCCAACGCTCGTCGCGGTTCCACCGCCGGTCTATGCCGAAATCCACTATGCGGCTCCCCGCGAACCAGTCGCCACCCAAGTCATTAATCCCAATCCGATTCTTGAGAAAAAATTTGCGCCCTCAGAGTTGGAACCGCTCCACGAGGAACGATCGCTTCCCGCGCCCAGCGAAAAACTGGTCGGCCTTGGTTCAGAAACGCTGATACCGTCTCAGGCCTACCGGTTGGGCAAGCCGATCTCGGTCATGGCGGCAGTCGTCTTACTGGTAATCGCGGCTCTTTTCTGGCTGACCTTTCGCAAAACGGAAGACCCTGAAAACCTGGCCATAAAATCCATCGCGGTGCTGCCGTTCACCCCGCTCGATACGCAAAGCAATGACGAAAAATTGAGCGTTGGTTTAGCCGATGCGTTGATCAACAAACTGAGCAACATTCGCGCAATCACGGTGCGCCCCACCAGCGCCATTTTGCGTTTCGT
>JAEUQO010000301.1 GCA_016789605.1 Acidobacteriota bacterium | reverse complement strand
GCAAAGGGCGCAAAGCGTTCGGGCACGTTCAATCGTTGCCAGCCTTTTTCCTTCAATTCTTCCAGCGTGATGCCTTGCATACGCGGGTTCGGGCTGCTGATGGCTTGGCGAATCAACTCTTGGTCAGAGTCTTTGAAACAGTCGTCGGTAAATCCCATCCGCTCGGCCAGCAAACGGAAGACTTCGCTGTTGGGTTTGGCTTCGCCAATGGGTTCGATGGCGGGCTGGTTCAACACAACATACAAGTGACCGTAAGCGCGATGAACGTCCCACTGTTCCAGTTGCGTCGTTGCGGGCAGCAGGATGTCTGCGTAATCCGCCGTGTCGGTCTGAAAAATTTCGTGAACGACGGTGAATAGGTCTTCGCGTTTGAATCCGGCAATGACTTTGCGCGAATCTGGCGCGACGGCCACGGGGTTGGAGTTGTAGACGTAAATCGCGCGCACAGGCGGATCAAGCGGTTCCAGCGTTTCTGTTGCTGCATCTTTCGCGTTGAACTGCTGCACACGCTGAAAGCCCGTCAGCGCATCGCCGATGGCAGACATATTGATTGTGCGCGGATTGTTCCAGATCAAATCCGGCCGAGCCAGCGCCGTCGTGTTCATGCCGAACGTGCCGGAAGTCGAAAGCAGCATTCCGCCCGCGGCGTCTCGCCAACTACCGATCAACGCGGGCAAACAAGCGACCGTGCGCACCGCCATGCCGCCGCCAGCGTGGCGCTGCATGCCGTAATTCAAGCGAATGATCGAAGGTTTGGTTGTCGCATATTCGCGCGCCAGATTGATGATGGTCGTTTCGTCCAAACCAGTGATCTGGGCGACTTTCGCGGGCGGATATTCCAGGACGCGTTCGCGCAGCAGTTCAAAACCGAGCGTGTATTTTTCAATGTAATCGGCATCAATCAGATTTTCTTTGATGATGACGTGCATCATCGCCAGCGCCAATGCGCCATCGGTTCCCGGCAACGGCGCGATGTGTTGATTGCATTTTTCGGCGGTCAGGCTGCGATACGGATCAATGGCGATGATTTTTGCGCCGTTACGTTGGGCTTCCAGAATCCGGGGCCACAAATGAACGTTCGACGTGATCGGGTTTGAGCCCCAAATCAAAATCAGTTTGGCTTCGTTGAAACGTTCGGGATCAGTTCCCATGCTCAACCCGATGGTGGCTTTGTACCCGGCGGCTCCCGCCGAAGCGCAGATGGTTCGATCCAGCAGCGACGCGCCGAGTTTATGAAAAAAGCGGCGATCCATGCTTTCGCCCTGCACCAGGCCCATCGTTCCGGCGTAGCTATACGGTTGAATCGCTTGCGGATTGTCGGCGGCGATTTCCTTGAATTTGGCGGCGATGGTGTCGAGCGCTTCGTCCCAGGTGATGCGCGTAAAAATGCCTTTGCCTTTTTCGCCGACGCGTTTCATCGGATAGAGCACGCGCTGTGGGCTGTAGGTTCGTTCCAGATAGCGATTGACCTTCGTGCAGAGAAAACCGTTGGTCGTCGGATGGTCTTCTGCGCCTTGCACCTTGATGGCGTTGCCGTTTTCGACGGTGGTGACCAAAGCGCAGGTGTCAGGGCAATCGTGCGGGCAAGCGCCGCGCACTACGGTTTTTCCCTCTGCCAAAGCTGTTGTCGAACTCATAGAACGATCCCTCCTTCAATGCTTTTGTAAGAGCAGCGCAATGTCAGGCAAACGGCTGAGAATTTGACAGCCATCGCCTTCACCGCGTGTAGGAATAGACGCCATTCGGCTTGCCCGGTTGCAAGCGCAGGCGTATAAAGAACGCGTTGGCGAGTATAGCCAAAAGAGTGGTTGCTGTCAGTTTTGCGATCCATCCACATCAGCTCTAAAGCGCAAAAGTTACTCTTCAAATTTAATGGCAAACTGAGGATACGTTCTTGTCAGGCGTTGCTGGCAGAGGGAGACGAATCTTTGACCAGTGGTGTAGGGAGCATCAATGTCGCCGGAGCGGTATGAGCAATTAAATGACCTTTTCAACGAGGCGTTGGAGCTTGCGCCAGAGCAGCGTGCGCGCTTTCTGGCCGACGCTTGCGCCGGTGACGAATCGTTGCGCCAAGAGGTCGAAGCGTTGCTGAAAGTGCACGAAAACGCCGACAGTTTTTTGGCCAAACCAGCGGCGGAACTGGAACCGGGCTGGCCGATCAGCGACGAAACCTTGCCGCTGCCAGGACGCCAACTGGGCCGTTTTCAGGTGTTGTCGTTGTTGGGCGCGGGTGGCATGGGCGAAGTCTATGCCGCGCACGACACCAAATTGCAGCGTCCGGTCGCGCTGAAAATGCTGCCCGCGCATTTCACCTTGAACCCCGAACGGTTGCGCCGCTTTGAACAGGAAGCGATGGCGGCGTCTTCACTCAATCATCCCAATATCATCACCATCTATGACATCGGCGAAACCGAAGCCGGGCGCTTCATCGCGATGGAGTTTGTTCAGGGGCAAACGCTGCGCACGCTGGCCAAAGAGCCGATCCCATTACCGCAACTGACACAACTGGGCAAACAAATCGCCGAAGCCTTGAGCGTTGCACACGCCGCAGGCATCACGCACCGCGACATCAAACCCGAAAACATCATGTTGCGTGACGATGGTTATGTGAAGGTGCTGGATTTTGGCCTGGCGCGGTTGAGCGGCCCTGACAACCCCGGCGGCGTGCTCGACACCAAAGCCGATACGCATTCCGGCGCAGTGCTGGGCACTGTGCGTTATATGTCGCCCGAACAAGCGCGCGGCGAACGTACGACGCCCGCGTCTGACATGTTTTCGCTGGGGATCGTGCTGTATGAACTCGCCACCGGCCAGCACCCGTTTTTGCAGGAAACGCCGCTCGAAACGCTGCACGCGATCATTCATCATCCAGCGTTGCCGCCCGTGCGCCGCAATGCGCAACTTCCCGCCTATCTGAATGCGCTGATCGTGCGACTGTTGGAAAAAGATTTGCGCTTGCGTCCGACAGCCGCAGAAACGGCCTCAGCGTTGAGCGAACAAAGCGCGGCGCAAACCGCACGCGTGGCAACTCCTGCCACGACGCCGCTGGCTGTTGGCGGCCAACGTCACACCGTCGGGCGCGAACAGGAACGCGCTGCGTTGCAAACGGCCTTTGCGACAGCCGCTGAAGGGCGCGGTTTGCTGCTCTGTGTCACCGGCGAACCCGGCATCGGCAAAACAACGCTGGTCGAAGAGGCGTTGGCGGAACTGAGCGCGGGAACAACGGCATTTCGACTGGCACGCGGACGCTGTTCGGAGCGTTTGGCGGGCGCGGAAGCGTATCTGCCATTTTGGGAGGCGCTGGACAGTTTGTTGCAAGCCGATCCCAGTGGTTTGGTCGCCAATACCATGAAACGCCTGGCGCCAACCTGGTATGCGCAAATCGCCACCAATCTGAGTGACACTTCTGCCGAACAATTGGCCGCTCACAAAGCTCCGTCGCAAGAACGGCTAAAACGCGAACTGGTGTTGCTGGCGCAGGAACTGGCGACACATCATCCGCTGGTGCTGTTTTTTGACGATGTGCACTGGGCGGATATTTCGACGGTTGATTTGCTGGCATATCTGGCCAGCCAGTTTGACGGGATGCGCATTTTGGTCGTGGTCACTTATCGGCCTTCAGAGCTGTTGCTGGGCAAGCATCCGTTTCAACAGGTCAAACTCAACCTGCAAGGACGCGGCGTCTGTCGCGAATTGCCGCTCGACTTTCTCACCCGCGCCGACATCGAACGCTATCTGACACTGTTGTTTGGCGACCACCATTTCCCGCCGGATTTCGCGCAACTGATTTTTGCCCGCACAGAAGGCAATCCGTTGTTTATGAGCGATGTGGTGCGCTACTTGCGCGATCATCAGGTCATTACCGAAAGCGGCGGGCACTGGACTCTGGCCCGCGCCCTGCCCGAAGTCGAACGCGAATTGCCGGAATCAGTGCGCGGCATGGTCGAATGCAAGATCGCCCAGCTTAGCGAAGCCGACCGCAAACTGCTGACCGCCGCCAGCGTGCAGGGTTATGAATTCGATTCTGCCGTGTTGGCCCAGGCGCTCAACCTCGATCCAGCGGACGTCGAAGAGCAGTTGGAAACGCTGGAACAGGTGCACGCGTTTGTACGGCTGGTGGATGAACGCGAATTTCCCGACCACACGCTGACGTTACGTTACCGATTTGTGCATGCGCTTTATCAAAACGCGCTGTTCGGTTCATTGCGACCGACGCGACGCACTTCGCTCAGCGCCGCCATTGCGCAATCGCTGTTGGAGTTTTACGGCGAGCGCAGCAACGAAGTCGCGTTGCGCCTGGCTTTTTTGCTCGAAACGGCGCGGGATTTTGCGCGCGCGTCGGATTACTTTTTGCTGGCGACGCAACACGCCGCTCAGGTGTTTGCGCACAAGGAAATCGTCACCATCGCGCAACACGGGTTGGATACGCTCAAGGCCTTGCCAGAAACGCCCGAACGTCAGCAAAAAGAATTGTTGCTGTTGATGAATCTCGGTGCGGCGTTGATGTCAACGCAAGGTTTTGTCTCGCCACAGATCGAAGAGGTCTATAGCCGCGCGCGCGCGCTTTGTCAGCAAATCGGTCATAGCCCGTACCTGCTCAAAGCGCTGTATGGTCTGTGGACGGTCTATGTCATCCGCGCGAACTATCAGACCGCGCTCGAACTGGCCGCCCAGATCATGCGGCTGGCGGAAGAACGCCCAAGCCGCAGCGTTTTGATGCGCGCCCATTTCGCCCTCGGTTTCACCAACGATTACATGGGCAATTTTCTGGCGGCGCGCACTCATTACGAAAACGCGCTCGAATTCTATGACCCGCAAAACGAACGCGCCGACATCGAAGCCATGGGCAATGACGTGCATGTCGTGGCGCTTTCGCGACTGGCCAGAGTCCGGCTGGTGCTGGGGCATCCGACCAGCGCCCGACAACTGACCGAAACCTGTCTGGCAACCGTGCGCCAGATCACGCATCCGTTCAGCATTTCGTGCGCACTGCTTTCCGTCCCACAACTCTTTCACGATTTCGGCGACGCGCAGAAAGCGTTTGACACGTCGGAAACCGCCATTCGGATCGCCAAGGAATATGGCTTCCCGCTGAATCTGGCCTATTCGCATTTGCATCGCGGGTGGGCGGTGGCGCGCCTGGGCAAAATCGAAGAAGGCCTGGCTGAAATGCGCAAGTTTTTTGCGCTGGTGCGTGCCATCGGCACCGAAATGTCGTTTACGGGCTATGCGCTGCCGTTTGTCGAATTGCTGGCCGAAGCCGGACAAATCGAACAAGCGTTGGCTTCGGTCAACGAGACGATCAGCACCGCCTATAAAAATGGCGAACTGCATTTCGAGGCGGATTTGCATCGCGTAAAAGGCGAGTTGCTGTTGCAACAAGCAGCCGAGGAAAGCGACTTGCGCACGGCGGTTTCGCTTCCTGACGCCACCACTGCCACCGCGCAACAAGCAGCCGAAGCGCTCTTTCACCAGGCCATCGAAATGGCGCGCCGCCGTCACGCGACGTCACAAGAATTGCGCGCCAAACTCAGTTTGTGCCGCCTGTGGAGCCAACAAGGCCGCCCCGAACCAGCGCGCGCCTTGCTGGCAGAAGCTGTCAGCGTATACACCAGCGAAGATGAAACACCGGATTTGCTCAGCGCCCGCGCTTTGCTGGCCCAACTCAACAAAGGAGACGCAGCCCATGCCAGTTCCCCCCTGGACTGACGCGTTTTTAGATTCCATGCGTCAGGTCACCGATCCGCTGGCCGACGAAGCAGTCGGTGAATTGTTTGCCCAAAGCGAGGTCGAAGCCGTCAATTCGCTGATGCACGAACTGTTACGCAATGACCAGCTCGTGCCCGAACGCTTTCCGCCACGCATTCAGCAATACCTGAAAGAAACCAGCCAGTTGCCCGCGTGGGCAGACACGCAAAAGATCAAACTGGCCGAAAGCCTGTTTTCCCGTCACGGCATCTTGATTTGCGCTGCGTTATTTTTTTCGTCGTTGCCGACGTGTTATGCCTGTGGCAAAGGCGTGCAGGTGCTGCATCTGACCGCGCGTCTGGAAACCGATCCCAAACGCCGCATCGCCGAAACCGGCCAGATGATTCTGGACGTCATGCAACGCGGCGGACTGTCTGGCCACGGTTCCGGCATACGCGATGCGCAAAAAGTTCGTTTGATGCACGCCGCAATTCGTCATCTGATCCTTCATCATCCGCGCTGGCAAGCGCAATGGAATCCGGCGTGGGGACAGCCCATCAACCAGGAAGATATGGCCGGGACGTTGCTGTCGTTTTCGCGGTTGCCGCTCAACACACTGGACAAACTCGGCGTCAAGGTGACTGCCGAAGAGCGCGATGCATACAACCACGCCTGGAACGTCATCGGACACATCATGGGCTTGCGCTCCGAATTACACCCGGCAACCTCAGCGCTGGCGCAGGAATTGGGCGACCTCATCGGACGCCGCAATTACCAGGATTGCCCGGAAGGCCGCGCGATGACTGCGGCGTTGCTGGAAATGATGCGCAAGAATATGCCGCTGTCGTTTCTCAAAGGGTTGCCCTGCACGATGATCCGCTATCTGAGCGGCGCTCAAGTCGCCGACACGCTGGGATTGCCCCCCGATAACTGGACGGCCAAACTGATCGGTTTGATTCACAAGTTGATCGCGCTTGTGCAAAGACAAGAGCGAAGTTCGTGGCTGTTTGCCTTTCTGGTCAGACGCTTTGGCCGCGACTTTCTCGAAACGATGGCGCTCATCGAACGCGGCGGCCAACGCGCACCGTTCAACATTCCCGAAACGCTGCGCCAGGAATGGCAGCTCAACCCGCAAACGACGAATTCTCATTAACTCGCTCAAGGAGACTCCCCACAATGGCTGCCAAGCAGACTCCGCTCGAAAACCTGTCTCGCTATTCCCTGCTCGACGCCTTGATGCAACGTCGCTCACGCCGTTTTGGACTGGGCATGAAAATGGATGCGGGCGCGCTCGCCTATCAAAGTCCACACGCGCCCAGGCCTTTGTCTGAAGAGGAAGAAGCCTTGCTGGCGTTTGCCGCCAGCGGCTTTACCGGCTTCGCGTTGGCGGATTTGGAATACGTCCCTGGCAAAGGCGACATCATGTCGCATTTGCTGGCGCGCACGGTTGCCAGCGGAGACGGCGCGCAAGCCGTCGCCATCTTTGTCATCAACGATCAGGGAACGTTTTTGGTGCGGCGTCCGCAGGAACTGAGCCAGGAAGAACTGAAAGCCGCGCTGGAGATGGTGCAGAAGGGCGCATTTGCCGAAGCCTATCGGTTGATGCGGGTGAAGCTGAAAAACACGCGGTCAGCGCCACCGATTGATCCGATGTACAATCTGAAATGCAACGAATGGTCGGTATATCAACCGGGCACGACCTATATCATTCCCGTCAATGACATCACGTTTTTGTACATCAACGGCTTGCTCAACATCTTTGGGCCGACGATGGGCGCGTATGTGCTGGACGAACGGCATTCGATGCGCTCTGCCGGGTTGAAACGCTTTGCGCGCAGCCGCGGCGGACATCTGGATGACGATATTCAGTCGCACGAACTCGGCACAATTCAGACGATGGAAACCGGTACGGCTGAGCTGATCGCGATTGAACAAGGGATGATGTTGCAGAATCTGGGTTTGATGACGCAGGCGATGGGCATCGGCGGCTTTCCCAATTTCGCCGTGCATCCGTTTGGCTGGTTTGAAGCGCTGGGCTTTCGCATGAACGTGATGACGACGGCGCGCTTTTTCAGCGAAAGCCGATTCTTTGCGTTTATCGCCAGCCTCTTTCACAAAAACCTGCCGTTTCCCTATCCGGTCGGGTTGGAAGTGGATGGCAAAGTCCTGCTCAAAGCCTATTGCCCGCCGTATTACCCGACCATGCGCGAAGCGGTGATGGCCGTGGTCGAAACCAAATTTGGCAAGCAAGGCACGTTTCGCGGCGGCATCAAAAACAGCGCGTGGCGCGATCCGTCATCTATTTCAAACACGCTGCCCAACTTGACCCAGGAAGCCATCGAAGCCACCATCAGCTATTGCGAATACGTGCTGAAAACGTATGAACGCTTCCCGGCCTTCATTACGCCGTTCCGCACGGTGTTGGGGTTTCAGGCGACGCACCTGGACATTGGGTTTTACGACAAGTTCTACAAACCGGAAGCGATTTCCGACACGCACCGAGAACACCTTGCTCTCTGGCACGGGCAACAGTAGCGCGGCAAAACCTTGGGGCGTGAGTGTTTCAGACGGCTTCTATTTTATTGGCGTGGCTGTCTGTCGGCGGGAATTCAACCAAACGATAAATGTCACTGAAATGGAGTTCGCAACCGAGCGTCACCAACAAAACGGAGCTTTCCATCCCTTCGATGTCACGCCGCAACCATTGCCCATCGTCTTGCCGTAAATAGTGCGTGATTAGCGGACGATCTTGCGCCACCAACAGGTATTCACGGAAACTGGGGATGGATTGATACGCCGTGAACTTCAGTCCGTGATCATACCCCTCGGAGGTTGGCGAAAGAACTTCGACGATGAGCAGCGGGTTGACCAGCATTACCTGCCCTTGCAGCGTCTCGGTTTGCAACTCACCGCAAGCCACCACGGCGTCGGCATAACGGTAGGGCAATGCTTTGGGCACTTTCAGGCGCATTCCCTCCGTGAAAACTTCGCACGAACGCCCTTCCAACTTCTGCTCCAGGCGAGCAACGAGATTCCGGCTGATCCGGTTGTGATTGATGCTGCCGCCTGCCATATCGAACACGTCACCAGCGAAGTATTCCCAACGGCCTTCGTTGTTTTTGTCGAACTCGATGTACTGTTCGATGGTCAACTTGTGTTTCGGTATGGCAGACATCGGAAACCTCCCTAAACCAACCTAGCCTGCTTATGCGCCAGCAGCTTTCGGCTTCAAGCGGTACAACATTTCACCGGCTTTGGGCACCAGCAAAATGCCTTCGGCTTCTCGCCCGCGCCATTCGTCCAGGTTGATGGTGTCAGGGTCGAGGTAACCGAGGTTCAAGCGTTCGCACCGTTCTTTGGAAATTTTGGTCGCCAGCGTGACTTTAATGCGGGGATTTTCAACCCCGGTTTCTGGATTGTAAGTACCAATACCAGTCAGGTGCGTGCTGTGCGCGACAACGCCGAGCGGGTAATGTTTGAACTTGTCCCATTGCTTGGTGAAATACTCCAGCACGTGATAGCCGAGTTCATCCAGAATTTTGCCGTGCGAATAGCTGATTTCATCAATGTGCGGGGCGTAAATGATGACTTCACCGCCATCAGCGATGACCGGCTCCATCTTGTACATTCCTTTCGAGCCGGTCCAGATGTCGTCATAAAGCTTTGGCATGACGGAAAGCACGCGATTGTATTGGC
>JAEUQO010000259.1 GCA_016789605.1 Acidobacteriota bacterium | reverse complement strand
TCCGCTGTGCCTTCGGCACAAAGAAGTTGTCAAATCACTTGCGGAAACGTCGCCTGTGTAACATCAGAAGGCAATTCCCTATAAATCCCTCACACGGAAGCTCCTAGCTTTGCGTACATTAGTTGACGGATTGGTGCGCTTGTCATTTTTCAATATGAGGGCGGGGAAGCTCACAACAACCGCATCTATCTGTCAGCATCAATCCAAACGTTCAACGCGCGCGACATAACAACCGGCTTTGGCATTGCGCAGGTGTAAGAATCTCGCCTCTTCGGTCGAAAACAGCTTCAGCACGGCGTCTTCAACGTGGCCGGGAGCGGGATGCTCCAACGCAATGACGCTGCCGTCTTCGTTGTAGGCTTCGACCAGTAAATCCAGTGTGTTCAAGTCGGACGGCATACCGGCTTCGGCATACGGCGCACAAGCGTCGCGATGGATAAAGACGGGTCCGGGCAACGGCGTGATCGTCGTGTCTGAAAATGTGTTGTAAGTGAAAAGAACCCGTTCTTCCTGCCCTTCATTGAACGTGCGCAGGCAGGAGCGACAAGGGCCGAATCCGGCAGCGAGTTCGACATAGGCCGGATGCCCGTATTGCGGCGAACGCAAGTTGGCGCGCACGGCTTCAGCGACGGCATCAGAAATGGCAAGAACGCGATATTGAGACATAAAAACCTCCGGTTAAGGGTGAAGCGATGTTGGCGAGAAACTGTCTCGCGACCAGAGGCAATATAGGGAATCGGCAAAAAGCGCTCTATCCGCTTCTTGCGCTCAAATACGATTGCGGCAAAAAACGCGACGAACGCAAGCGCACTCCAAATAAAAAGTCCCCGTCACAGTTGCTCAACCGTGACGGGGACTTTTTGCGTCTTTACAACCGGAAGCGCTTCTAATGCGAAGCGCTTCCAGGCTGAACCTTAGTACAGATCAAAGCGGTCAAGGTTCATCACCTTGGACCAAGCCTTCACGAAATCCTGCACGAATTTCGCTTTGCTATCGTTTTCGGCGTAAAACTCCGCGACGGCGCGCAGTTCGGAATTCGAACCGAAGATCAGGTCAACCGGCGTCGCCGTCCATTTGACTTTGCCGGTCGCGCGATCAACGCCTTCGTAAATGCCTTCTGACGCGGAAGACTTGTTCCACTTGGTGTTCATGTCGAGCAGGTTGACGAAGAAGTCATTCGTCAACGTTCCCGGTTTTTCGGTGAACACGCCGTGTTTCGCCTCACCGGTGTTGGCATTCAGCACACGCAGACCGCCAACCAACGCGGTCATTTCAGGAACTGAAAGCGTCAACAGGTTTGCTTTCTCCACCAGCATCACTGCCGGGGACAACCGCTCGCCTTTGCTAAAGTAGTTACGGAAACCATCCGCCGTCGGCTCCAGCGGAGCAAAAGACAGCGCATCGGTTTGCGCTTCGCTGGCATCCACACGACCAGCCGTGAAAGGCACCGTAACGTTGTGCCCCGCAGCCTTTGCCGCTTGTTCGATGGCTGCGCCGCCACCCAACACGATCAAGTCAGCCAACGAGACTTTCTTGCCGCCGACAGCCGTGCGATTGAAATCTTTCTGAATGCCTTCCAGCTTTGCCAACACCTTGGACAATTCAGCCGGATTGTTAACCGCCCAATCCTTTTGCGGAGCCAGACGAACGCGCGCGCCATTGGCGCCGCCACGCATATCCGTGCCACGGAACGTGGACGCCGAAGCCCAGGCCGTGCGCACCAATTCCGAATTCGTCAGCCCTGAAGCAAGAATCTTGGCTTTCAACGCAGCGATGTCTTTTGCGTCAATCAGCTTGCCAGCCGCTTTGGGCAGCGGGTCTTGCCAGCTCAGGTCTTCTTTCGGAACTTCCGGGCCGAGATAACGCGAACGCGGTCCCAAATCGCGGTGCGTCAGCTTGAACCAGGCTTTGGCAAACGCAAGGTTGAACTCTTCCGGATGTTCGAGGAAACGCTTGGCGATCTTTTGATAGCTCGGATCAAATTTCAGCGCCAGGTCGGTCGTGAACATAATCGGCGCATGCCGTTTTGACGAATCGTGCGCATCAGGAACGGTGTTCGCAGCCTTGCCATTTGCAGGAATCCACTGAGTGGCTCCGGCGGGGCTCTTGGTTTTTACCCATTCATAGGCGAACAAGTTGGCGAGATATTGCGAGCTCCAGGCCGTCGGCGTCGAAGTCCAGGCGCCTTCCAAACCGCTGGTGACCGTGTCACCGGCGTTGCCTTTGCCGCATTTGTTCTGCCAGCCAAATCCTTGCTCTTCAATGCCTGCTGCCGCCGGTTCGGGACCAGTGCATTTGCCCGGATCGTGCGCGCCGTGCGCTTTGCCAAATGTGTGACCGCCAGCAATCAACGCAACCGTTTCTTCGTCATTCATGGCCATGCGGCCAAAGGTTTCGCGAATGTCGCGCGCCGCAGCCAGCGGATCAGGATTGCCGTTCGGGCCTTCGGGGTTCACATAGATCAAGCCCATCTGCACGGCAGCCAACGGATTCATAAGCTTGCGGTCTCCGCTGTAACGTTGATCGTCAAGCCATTTCTTTTCCGGCCCCCAATAAACTGTGTCCGGTACCCAGTCGTCCGCACGACCACCGGCAAAGCCGTAAGTTTTCAATCCCATGGATTCGATGGCGACGTTTCCGGCCAACACCATCAAATCGGCCCAGGAAATTTTCTGGCCGTATTTCTGTTTGATCGGCCACAGCAAGCGACGCGCTTTGTCCAGGTTACCGTTGTCCGGCCAGCTATTCAGCGGCTCAAACCGTTGTTGACCGCCGCCAGCGCCACCACGACCATCAGCGACACGGTACGTTCCGGCGCTGTGCCAGGCCATGCGGATGAAAAATGGGCCGTAGTTTCCGTAATCGGCAGGCCACCAGGGTTGCGAGGTCGTCAAAGCTTTCTTGATGTCAGCTTTGACGGCGGCAAGATCGAGCTTGGCAAACTCTTTGGCATAGTCGAATTTCGCTCCCAGCGGGTTCGACTCAGCGGAGTTTTGCCGCAACGGTGTGAGATCAAGCTGTTCAGGCCACCAAAACTGCGGCGACTGAGCGCTGGCTTCGTACGTTGACACCAGCGATAGCGCCGCGACCGCAAACGCGGCAAACAACGTCTTCAGATTCTTGTTCATTGACTTCTCTCCTTGATCGAACGGAAAGTCCGTTCAGCTTTAAGTGTTTCCAGGCGATAGCGCCATCTGCTCAGATCAGAGCCTTTAGCAAACGGACAAAGTATCCTCTTCAGGACGTCTTGAGAACGATCCTGTAATGACGATCTGTGATCATCGAATCTTGATATGGAATTACAACTGGTACATGGGCAGGAACACGCGAACCGCAGGTTTATTCCGCTCGCAACCGAAAAAATGTGAGAAAAAAGTTTGGGACAGAATCGAACCAAAGGCCAAGTCAATATTTGACCGGTTCTGCCGTCACCTATTGACCGCGTTTGTTGGCCAGGAAACCGGCCAAGCCGCTTGCCCGCCGCCGTCGGTGACGAAAAATTTCTGTCCGTGGGAATATCTGCCGGGTTGGAGTGTTATTCTCTGCGCACGCAGAATGCGCGCAAACATCAACTTATGAGCCGTTCGGAACAGAACAGTAAAGAGTTCAGTCAGGCTGCGCTGGAATATCTGGATGCGCTGTATGGATTTGCGATGACCCTGACACGCAACCGCACAGAAGCCGAAGACCTGGTGCAGGAAACCTATTTGCGCGCGGCGCGGGCATTTGGCCGTTTGCTGCCCGACAGCAATTTGAAAAGCTGGCTTTTTGCCATCATGCGCAACATCTGGCTGAATCAGGTGCGTCATCACAACAGCGGCCCGCAGTTCCTCGAATTGGACGCAGATGAAGAGCACGGTTGGGAAAAGCTGGCGCAAACCAGCGAAGACCCTTATGCGTTGTTGTTACAAAAAGTCGAGCGTGAGCAAGTGCGCGCCGCCATCCAGCGCTTGCCGGTGCATCACCGCGAAGTGATCGTGCTGCGCGATCTGGAAGGTTTCAGTTACCAGCAGATCGCCCAGATTTTGCAGTGCCCGGCGGGCACGGTGATGTCTCGCCTGGGACGTGCGCGCGATCAGTTGCGCCTGCTGCTCAGCGGTTGGCAGACAGAAATCGTCAGAAAGTCGTGAAGCGAAACGAAATGAACTCATGTGAACACAGCCGCGCCCAGATGGCTTTTTATCTGGACGATGAATTGCACGATGGCGAGCGCCAGGAATTTGAGGCGCATCTGCAATCGTGTGTTTCGTGCGGCAATTTGCTGGCGCAAGAGCGTCTGATGTTGCGCACGATTCGCGCGGCACAACCGCTCTATACCGCGCCGCCTGAGCTTCGCGCGCGCATCAATGAACTGCTGACGGAACAAGAAGAAACGCTTCCCTTCACCGCACCGGTCGGTTTACGCGCACGCTTGCAACAGATGCTGCAACCCGCGTTGCCAACGCGCGCAACCGATAGTCTTTCGTTTGGCTCGCTGGTCCGCTGGGGACAATTTGGTTTGTTGCGCACGGCGGTGTTTTCGCTGCTGATCACCACGTTTGTGCTGGCTGGGACCTGGTTGACGTTTGTGCGCCGCGATTTGAATCCGTTGCCGCCGCCGTCGGATTTTGCGCGGATGGCGGTAGATTCGCATCTGCGGCGGTTGCGCGGCCAATTGCCGCTGGAAATCGTCACCGATTCTCCGCTGGATATTTCAGATTGGTTTACGGGCAAGGTGTCGTTCAGCTTGAAACTGCCGAACTATCAGGAAGCTTCCGGGCAGGAAAAGCTTTACCGGCTGGAAGGCGCGCGACTGGTAGGATTCAACAACGATTACGCAGCATTTGTCGCGTATGAAATGCGGCAACGACCGATCACGCTGGTGGTGACGTCCAACGGTGTGGCGATGCCGTCCGGCGGCGAAGAGATCGTCTCAAAAGGTCTGCGCTTTCATTACGACACGATCAACGGTTTGAAGGTCATCACCTGGGCGGATCGCGGGTTAACTTACGCGCTCGTTTCTGATCTGGAAGAACGCGGGCAACAATCCTGCATCGTTTGTCACGAAGGCACCAAAGACCGCGACTTTATCGAAAGCTTGAAGCCGGCGCGTTAACCCCGGCTTCAAGCGTCGGTCTGCTGGCGTCAGTGCGAACCGGCGTTTGTCGCGCCGCTGCCTTTGAACACGCGAAACAGGTAGTAGAACGACGGAAACAGCAACAACGAACCAGCCAACAACGCCAACAAAACCAGCCGCAACGTGACTTCCGGCGCAGCCGCATTTTGCAACGTTAAATCCGGCACAACCAGATGCGGGAACATCGCCGCTGCCCAGCCCCACAAAATCAGGGCCACTTGTGCCGCCGCCGCCAAACGCGCCAGCTGAAACTTCCGCCGCCACAAACAGCCGATTGCGCTGATCGCCGCCAACGCCGTGGCAATCTGTAACGGCCACGCCCAGAAACTGGCGCTCAGCCCGCGGCGAATTTCAGGCGCGCCTTGCGCCGAAAACAAAAACACCACCAGCGCCAACACACCGACCAATACCGCCGTGACCAACGCGCGTCGGCGAAAATCTTCGCGCAAGGCGTCGTCTTGTGCTTCGACGGTCAGATAGACCGCCGCCAGAAACGCAAACAGCGCCAGCGCAAAAAAACCCACCGCGAACGAAAACGGCGTCAGCCACGAATGAACAAACCCGGTCGTGACGACACCATCCTTGCTCTGAATCCTGCCGGAAGAAATTGCGCCCACGACCACGCCCAACAACACTGGCGTGATCAAACTGGTGATCGAAAAGAGGCGGCCCCAACGCCGCTGCACTTCATCCGCGCCGTCGTCATACGTGCGAAAGGTGAACGCCGAACCGCGCAGCACGATCCCCATCAACACCAACACCAACGGAATGTGCAGCGCCGTCGAAATCGCCGCAAACGCAGACGGGAAACAGGTAAAGAGCAACACGATCACCAGAATCAGCCAGACGTGATTGGCTTCCCAAATCGGCCCGATGGCTTCGGCGATCAATTCGCGCTGGGCGGATTTGCGCGGGCCGCTGGCCAGCAAATCCCAAACGCCGCCGCCGAAATCTGCGCCGCCCAACAACACATACAGCGTCAGCCCGGCCATCATCGCGCCCGCCAGCCAGATTTCAATCGAAGGCATAACCTGCCTCCTTGTTTGTCAGCGCGGACGTTTCAGATGTGGCATAGATGCGCGGACTGGCGGCCACCTGCCGTTTCAACAGCCAGACCACCGCAACGCCCAGCAAGCAATACAGCACCGTGAAGGACGCAAACGGCACCACCAACCCCGGCATCGGCGTGACGGCGTCTGCCGTACGCATCAAACCTTGAATGATCCACGGTTGCCGCCCGACTTCGGTCACCGTCCAGCCGGTTTCAATCGCGACAAAGCCCAACGGCGACGCCCACAACACTGCGCGCAGAAATCCGGGCGAATCCGGCAACGCGTTTTTGCGCCAGGTTTGCCACCCCGCCCAGAACGCAATCAGCATCATCGCCATGCCGGCGGCCACCATCAGTTGAAAGGCAATATGGACAACCGCGACGGGCGGCCATTCATCGCGCGGAAAGGATTCCAGTCCACGCACCGTCGCGCGCGGATCGTGAAAGGCGATCAGGCTCAACCCGTAGGGAATTTCCAGCGCATAGCGGGTTTCTTTGGCGGTTTCGTCCGGCCAACCGCCTATGCGCAACGGCGCGCCGCGTTCGGTTTTGAATTGGCCTTCCATCGCGGCCAGTTTGACCGGCTGATTTTTGGCCAACACCTGGCCCAACAAATCTCCGCTCAGCGGTTGCAAAAACGCCGTCACGCCGCCGACCGCCAACGCAATCGCCAGCGCCCGACGATGAAACAGATTTTGCCGGTCGCGCAGCAACTGATAGGCGTGAATGCCCGCAACAGCGAAGCCGGTCGCGGCATACGCCGCCAGCAACATGTGCACCGTCTGGCCCAACGCCGACGGATTCAACATCGCCGCAATGGGATCAACGTTCGTCACCTTTCCGGCATAAAAACTAAATCCCGTCGGCGTATTCATCCACGCATTCGCAATGACCACAAACACCGCCGATGCCGCTCCGCTCAAAGCCACAATCACGCCCGCCGCCAGATGTTTACGCGGCGACACACGATTCCAACCGTATAAATAAATGCCTAAAAAAATCGCTTCGGTGAAAAACGCGAAGCCTTCGAGCGAAAACGGCATGCCGATGATCGGACCGGCAAATTTCATGAATTCCGGCCATAACAATCCCAGCTCAAACGAAAGCACGGTGCCCGACACCGCGCCGACGGCAAACAGGATCGCTGTGCCTTTGGCCCAACGTTTGGCCACCAGCAAATAAGTGTGCTCGCCCGTGCGTTGGGCCAGCCATTCGGCAATGACCATCAACAACGGCATGGCAATGCCCGCCGCGGCAAAGAGAATATGAAAGGCCAGCGACATCGCCATCTGTGACCGCGCAGCCAATAAATTGTCCACAAGACTCCTTTCTGAAAATTCAGGTTTGACAGGGGGGAACGGCGCTTGCGCCTGAAGTGGCAAACCCCGCGTTTACCCAGGCGCCTGTGCCGCCAATCACGTTATAGAGTGCGCGAAATCCGTGTTGCGCCAGAATGCTCGCTCCCGCCGACGAACGATACCCGCCCGCGCAAATCACCACCGTCGGTCGTGTCGCATCAAACGACGCGAGCTGTTGCGCCAAATGCGAAAGCGGCGCATTCACTGCCGACGGCGCGTGCCCGCCGCTGTATTCGCCGGGACGCCGCACATCGAGCAACTGAAACTGACGCTGTTCATCCAGCCAATCTTTCAATTCATGCACGGTGATCTGGGTCACCGCAGCGGTTTCAAACCCGGCGTCGTGCCAGGCCAACACGCCGCCGTGCAAAAACCCTCTGATGGCTTCGTGGCCCACGCGCGCCAATCGCAACGCAGCTTCTTCGACTTGCGCCGAATCGTCGGCCACGATCACAATCGGTGCGCCAATCGGAATGAGCATTCCCGCCCACGAAGCAAACTGTCCGCCCAGGCCGATATTCAACGATCCGGGAATGTGTCCCGCGCCAAACGATTCGGCGTCGCGCACATCCAACACAACAGCGCCACTCTCAACCAAGGTGCGAACTTTAGCTGGCGTCAAAGCGGCAAGCGCCGCCGCATCAGCCAATGTCGCCGCGCCGCTGCGATTGATCTCAGCATCTTTCGGGAAATAAGCGGGCGCTTCGGGCAAATCCGCCGTCATCATTTTGACGAAGGCTTCTTTGGTCATCGGTTGCAACGCGTAATTGAAGCGGCGTTGCTGACCAATGGTCGAAGACGTTTCCTTGGACATATTTTTGCCGCACAAACTGCCCGCGCCGTGCGCCGGATAGACCTCGACAGCATCGTCCAGCGTTAGCAATTTGTAGTGCAAACTGTCATACATCAGCGCAGCCATCTGCTCCGGCGTGTAGCCTTTTGAACCAACCAGGTCTGGCCGCCCGACATCGCCGATGAAAAGCGTGTCCCCCGTCAGCACTTTGACCGGCACGCCGTCTTCGATCACCAGTACCGAAATGCTTTCGGGCGTGTGGCCGGGCGTTTCCAGAATGCGCAACCGTAACTGGCCGACTTGCAATTCGTCACCGTCTCTGGCGGCGCGATGTTGAAACTGCGCGCCCGCCTGCCACCCAAACACGATTTCCGCGCCGGTGCGTTTCGCCAGTTCTCTGTGCCCGCTGACAAAATCGGCGTGCAAGTGCGTTTCGATGACGAATTTGATCGTCAGCCCCTGCGCTTCGGCTTCGCGAATGTATTGCGCAACGTCGCGTTGCGGATCAACGACGACGGCCTCGCCTGCCGAGCCGATCAGATACGACGCGTGCGCCAGACATCCCAGATAAAACTGTTTGAAATACATTCCGCCTCCTTTATGACAACGCCAGCAACCGGCGCAAATTGCCGCCCAGAATCGCCTGTGCCTGTTCCTGGCTGACGCCGATGTCTGCCAGCGCCGCTGTCTGTGCCTGGAAAATCGCTTCGTGCCAACCACGCGGAAAAAACGAAGAGTCCGTGCCAAAAAGCAAACGCTCGTGTCCGACAACAGCCAGCGCGCGTTTGAACACGGTCGGCAAATCCGCCGGCGCAGCTTCGTAACTCATCCATTTGTTGCTGCTCGAAGTATCCAGAAATACATTCGGACAAAGATCGGCCAGCATCATCGCTTCGCGGAACATCCCCGCGCCAAAATGCGGCACGATGAATTTCGCCGACGGGAATTCCGCCGCCAGCCGGTAAATGTCCAACGGATTTGAATGGCGCATGTCAAAGGGTGATTTCAGACCCAGTTTTTTGCGAATGCCGACTGAAAGCGCGCCGCAATGGACGAACACCGCTGTGCCGGGGCGTTCACTGGCCGCCGCAACCACGGCGCGCGCGCCTTCGCTTTCAGCCACCGAGTAATGATGCATCGCGGGAAACTGACAGGCGACTTTCAGCTTCAATTCGTCAAACGCGCGCCGCACTCGTGCGTCAGCATCCGGTTTGGTCGGATCGAACATAAACGCGCCCGCCAAACGATCAGGGTGCGCAGCAACAGCAGCGGCAACTGATTCTTCGTCTCCGGGTACGCTGGCAATCAGCAGCGCGGAAGCGACGGAAAACCTGTCCAATTCCGCCACCCACACACCACCCAATTCCGCCGGATCGGCGGGCGGCATCACCCAACCAGTCAATGCCGCCACCTGTGCCAGCGCTTCCGGCTCCTGGCTCAAACGAGGCGATTGGCTGATCAAGACTTCAAATAGTTTGCGGGAGAAAAAATGGCAGTGCGCATCGTGAATGGCCAACTGTCCAAACGGCGTCGTTCTGGTTGTCATAGCAAACTCCACGGTTGAATCGGTTCGCGCAATTGAAAGTAATAGTCCGCCAGCGCGCACAAGATTTCAACCACGCTTCAGACAGCGCGGGGGCAAAACTTCTCATTGCCTGGCGGCGGCAAGATCGCTATACTCCCCAGGCAAACCATATAATCGCATAGTCATATATGCAAAGAGAGTAAACGAGGTAATGGGTAAGAACAAACGGCAAATGATGTCTCTGGAAGCGTTGCAGTTGGTGGCAGCACGGTTCAAGGTCTTGTCTGACCCGATGCGGTTGCGCCTGCTGCAACTGTTGGAACAGGGCGAAACAAGCGTTTCGGCGCTGGCGGAAGCGGCAGAAGCGACACAACCGAATGTCAGTAAACACTTGAAGCTGATGCAGGACGCCGGGCTTTTAACACGGCGGCAGGAAGGTAATACCGTGTATTACGCCATCGGCGACGATTCTATTTTTCAACTTTGCGATGTGGTCTGTAACAGCCTGGAACAACGATTTGCGAGCCAGGCGAATGTGCTGGCGTCTGCGACAGCGCGTTCCGCCAGCAATCGCGCCCGTTGATCCAATGTGATAAGTCAGTGGTGCGCAATGCCAGCGCGGTCAGGAACCGGCGCTGGCTTGTTTGAGCACTTTTCGGGCGGCAGCCAGATGCACTTGATCAATCATTTTTCCGTCCAGCGAAGCGACGCCGCGCCCGGCAGCTTGTGCTTCGGCCAAGGCAAAAATGACGCGTTCGGCAGCCGCAATCTGGTCCGCAGTCGGAGCGAAGACTTCGTTGACGATGGCCAGGTGTGACGGATGAATGACGGTTTTGCCGTCATACCCCAGGTTGCGCACGGCCTGACAGCGCCGCCGCAATCCGTCCAGATCGGCGATGGCAAAATGCGGCGTGTCATAGGCCGTCACGCCTGCGGCACGCGCCGCCAGCAAAACCTGTGATCGTGCGACAAAGACTTCGTGTTCGTCTTCGCTGAGCGTGCTGCCCAGCCCGCGCGCCAAATCCGCCGCGCCAAACATCAACCCCGCAACAACGTCTCCCACCGAAGCCAGCACCAGGCTGGCCAATACGCCACGCGGCGTTTCGACCAGACAAAAGATTTTGCCCTGCCGTTCACGCGTTCGGCTTTGCATAATGGCCGACACGGTCAATACATCATCAGGGTTTTCCGCTTTGGGAATGACAAACCCGGTCGCACCGGCAGCCACGGCGGCGCGCGTATCTTCCAGGCCCCATTCTGTCGCCAGCGGATTGACGCGCACAAAAACTTCTTTTTCGCCGAAATCTATTTCGCGCAGCATCTGCGCCACCAGCGCGCGCGCATCCGGCTTTTGTTCTGCCGCAACGGCGTCTTCCAAATCCAAAATCAGCGCGTCGGCTGCGGTGTCGCGCGCTTTCAAAATCATCTTTTCGACGTTGCCCGGAACATAGAGCAAACTTCTAATCACGTCTTACTCCTGCGGCTGTTTGGGAACCAGGACACGCCGCCGAAACGTGAGCACGATTTCGCCGCGTTGATTGCGTGCGCGTGTTTCGACGTAAACCACTCCCCGGTCTGGTTTGCTTTGCGAAGGCGTTACCGCCAGCACCTCGGTTTCGGCGTAAATCGTATCGCCGTGAAACGTCGGGCCGACGTGTTTGATATTTTCGTATTCCAGATTGGCGATGCATTTGCCGCTGACATCGGCCACCGACATGCCCACCGCCAAACTGAACACCAGCGTGCCATTGACCAGCCGCTGACCGTGTTGCGTGCTGGCGGCATAATGCGCGTCAATGTGCAGCGGATGCTGATTCATCGTCATCAGGCTGAACCACGTGTCGTCGTGTTCGGTGATGGTGCGGCCCGGCCAATGCCGATAGACATCGCCAACCGTGAATTCTTCAAGGTATCTGCCGTATCCCATTGCTATTTACCCAATGCTATTTAACCGGGTATTTCGCCAGCAATCCTTTGGCGATGATCAACCGTTGCAATTCGTTGGTGCCGCCGCCGATCACCAGCAACGGCGCGTCGCGATAATATCGCTCGATGCGATTGTCTTTGGTGTATCCGGCGCCGCCATAAATGCGCATTGCCTGCCAGGCGACTTCTTGTGCTGTTTCGGTGGCGAATAGTTTCGCCATGCCGCATTCCAGGTCGCAACGTTCGCCACGATCTTTCTTTTCCGCTGCGGAATACGTCAGCAAGCGCGCCGCTTCGATTTTGGTGCCCATTTCAGCCAACATAATCTGTATGGTTTGATGCTGGCTGATCGGTTTGCCAAACGTGTGGCGCTGTTGTGCGTATTGAATGGCGTCTTCAAATGCCGCGCGCGCCAACCCAACGCCGCGCGCAGCCACATTCAGCCGTTCGCTTTCCAATCCGGTCATCACCTGTTTGAAGCCTTCGCCTGCTACTCCGCCCAACAGGTTTTCCGTCGGCACAAAAAAATTCTCGAAATAGAGTTCACAGGTTTCGACGCCTTTGTAACCCAGCTTGTCTATGTCGCGCGCGACGTGAAAGCCCGGCCCTTTTTCCACGACAAACGCCGAAATGCCTTGGTAGGGCGGGTCGGCTTTCGCATCGGTTTTGGCCGCCAACACAAACGTGTCGCCATAACGGCCATTGGTGATCCACATTTTTGCGCCGTTGATCAGATACCCGTCGGCAACACGCGTGGCAGTCGTCGTCAGGCGCTGTACGTCGGTTCCGGCGTCTGCTTCGGAAAGCGCCAACCCGCCGCGCCGCTCTCCGCTGGCCAGCGCGGGCAAAAACTTCTGTCTCTGCGCTGCGGTGCCGAAGCGGTGAATGATGTCGCAAATCACCGAGTGCGTGCCGATCGGACCAACCAAACTCATCCAGCCGCGCGACAGCTCTTCGATAATCAGCGCGAACGTGGTGTAACTCAGTCCCAGTCCGCCGTAACTTTCGGGCACGTTACAGCCAAACAATCCCAGCTCGCGCATGTGCGTGACGATCTCGTGCGGATATTCGTTCCGATGTTCCAGTTCGCTGGCGACCGGCAAGACGTGCCGCGCGACAAATTCGCGCACGCTGGCGACGATCAGCTCCTGAGTTTTGTCGAGCGTAGGCATGCATTCAATCCTCGGCAGAAGGTTCTGCGGCCAACGGCGCAAACCCGTGCGACGAAAGCTTGCTCGCTTTGCCGTTCCCCAACCAGCGGCGCAAGGTAATCCACCACGACAGCACGAAGTAATACACCGGAAACCCAAACGACAACCACACCAGCGGCAGCGGATCAGCGACCGCTCGCGCCAGAATCAGCACCAGCAAAATCGCCCACAACAGACACAGCCCATTGGTCAGTTTGCTGAACGGCCCGCCGCGCGTCGTGTACAAATACAACGACGGCACAAACGTCAGCGCCGCCAACGTCAGCAACACTCCGACGCAAAGCCAGACCGGCGCGTGCAACCAATACAAATACATTGCGACAACGTTCCAATACGACGGGAAGCCGAGAAAGAAATTGTCTTCGGTTTTCGCGTCGGATTGGGAAAAGCCATAGACGCTGGCCAACAAGGGAAAGAGCAGCACCCAGCCAAGCGAAGCGGGTAACAACTCCGCGCGCCAGATAAACAGCAACGGCAACGACGTGTACGTCTGAAAATCAATAATGTCGTCCAACCGCCGGCCATCGAATTGCGGCAAGATTTCTTTGACGCGTGCGCGGCGCGCCAGCCAGCCGTCTGTCGTGTCAATAAACGTCGTCACCACCATCAAGGCAATCGCCCAGTGCAACGATTCTGCGTCGCCACGCACGATGCACACCGCCATCAAGGCGGCAAACAGCAGCCCTGAAGCCGTGTATGCGTGCACACACCAGGCGAGAAATTTTGCTTTAGCCATACTGACGTTCTGTGACGTTGTGTGTTTCCTGTGTCATTGACCAGCAGCGTTCCGGACGGCGCAGTTTACCTTGAGCAGGCCGTTTACAACAAAACGCGCGTGCGTTAATTTGACCGTCCGCACATCCGGCAACGTCATTTTGTCATTCGCAGAAAGGAATCCTATGCTGCCACAGCGCTTCTTGCCCAAAATCCTGCTTATCGGTTCAGTTTTGCTGGCCTTGATATTTTTTGCCGCACCGACGGTCTCTCGTCGTTCGACAGCCACCGACGCCACGCCCGAAGAGCGCGGTCATTACAACCTGACGCACAAATCTTATGGCCTGCCGCTGTTGAACCGCCGCTTGCTGGAAATGTTGCCCAAAGTCTGGGAACCGGAATGGAAAGCCAGGATCAAAGCAGACGACCCCGATTCGGTGCGCAAGGTCGCGTTTGAGCGCTACGGATTTTCTGAAGCGACCTGGGACAACCAGGGCGCGCCGCTGCAATTTGTGGCAACCGCCAACGGCGGCCCGAACGCTGGCTGGACGCAAACCTGTATGCTTTGTCACGGCGGACGCGTGCCGATCAGCGGCGAAAGCAAAATCGGCATGCCCAACACCGAAATTGACATGCAAACGCTGTATGAAGACGTGACCAAGCTGACCGGTTTGAAAGGGCCGTTTCAGTTGACGTTTGGCATGTCGCGCGGACGCACCAACGCGTTCATTTTCAGTTTGGAATTGCTGCGCCGCCGCAACGAAGATTTGTCTGCGCGCAAAGAACCGCTGCCGATGGGCGATTATTCCGATTACGATCTGGATGCGCCGCCCTGGTGGTATCTGAAAAAGAAAACCGCCATTTATGCTGACGGCGGTGTCAAAGGTGATTATTCGCGCGCGATCATGCAATTCACCATGGGCGAACCCAACGGCGAAAAGATTCGCGGCTGGGAATCTGATTTCAAAGACATTCTGGCCTATCTGAAATCCATCGAACCGCCCAAATATCCGCTGGCCATTGATCAAAAACTCGCCGGACAGGGCCAACAGGTGTTCAACAAAACCTGCGCGGGCTGTCACGGCACCTATGGCGCTGAAGGCAAATATCCAAACAAGATCGTTCCGCTGGAAGTCGTCGGCACCGACCCGTTGCGCCTGACCAAGCTAACCAAGGAATTCCGCGACTATTACAAACAAACCTGGTTTGGTCGCAGCGGCGAACACGGATATGAATACCCGACCGGTTATGTCGCGCCGCCATTGGTGGGCGTGTGGGCGTCTGCGCCGTACTTCCACAACGGTTCTGTACCAACGCTTTACGGCGTGCTCAGCGCCGAAGCCCGCCCGAAATATTTCCGCCGCGTGGGCGGCGCGAAAGAATACGACGTCAAAGACGGCGGTTTGAAAATCGAAGCGCTCAATGCGCCTGCGGCCAAAGACCTGTCCGGCGAAGCCCGCCGCCGCGTCGTTGACACCACCTTGCCCGGCCTGGGCAATCAAGGCCATCCGTTCGGCTTCAAGCTTAGCGAGAAGGAAAAACGCCAGGTCATCGAATACCTGAAGACGCTGTAACAAAACGTGGGGCGAGGCTGATCAACAACCTCGCCCCACGCTCTTCTCTTCCTGCTCTCTCCTGAATCTCTGCCAGTCCTGTTTTTACCAGTAATGATGCACCAGCGGTTTGATGCGGCGTTCGTAAAGCTGCTGAATGGCCTGCATCGTTTCTTCGTGAAGCGGCGGCAATGCCGCGGCGCGCAGGTTTTCTTCGACTTGCGCCACGGTCTTCGCGCCGGGGATGGCACAACTGACAGCGTCAAACATCATCAGCCAACGCAAGGCAAATTGCGCCAGACTGACGCCTTCCGGCACGAGTTGCCGCAATTCTTCCACGGCTTCCAACTGCGTGTCGTAATCAATCCCGGAAAAGGTTTCGCCCTTGTCAAAGGCTGCGCCCTGCCGATTAAACGCGCGATGATCGTCGGGCGCGAATTGGCTTTGCCGTGTCAGTTTGCCGGTCAGCATACCGGACGAAAGCGGCAAGCGCGCCAAAATGCCAACTTGTCGGCGTTTGGCTTCGGCAAAAAACAAGTCCGCCGGACGCTGGCGAAAGATGTTGAAAATGATCTGCACCGATTGCACACCCGGATATTCGATGGCCTTGAGCGCTTCTTCGACGCGCTCGACGCTGACGCCGTAAAAGCGCAATTTGCCCTGGGCGACCAAATCATCCAGCACGGCAAAGACTTCAGGCCGGTAATAGACATCCGTCGGCGGACAATGCAGTTGCAGCAAATCGAGCGCTTCGACGCCCAGGTTTTGCAAACTGCGTTCGACAAACGCCGTCAAATTTCCGGCGTTGTATCCATCGGCCACGTGCGGATTCAGACGACGGCCCGCTTTGGTGGCGACGATGATCTCTTCTTTGCGCTCGCGTTTGAGTTCGGCCAGCAATCGTTCGCTGCGCCCATCGCCATACACATCGGCAGTGTCAAAAAAATTCACGCCCAAATCCACCGCGCGATGCAATGCCGCCAGCGATTCGCGATCCTGAACGTCGCCCCAGGTGCCGCCAATCGCCCACGCGCCAAAACTGATTGCCGAGATACGCCAGCCCGTGCGGCCTAAAACCCGATGTTCCATAGTCTGTAAACTCCGTGATTGAGATAAATGCGTTGCCGAGGATGAATACCGCATCGCAACGCCGCTGACAAATGTTTGCTCGCGCTTTCCCCTTGTCCAGGGCAGCCAGCTTGTCCCGACAAAAATGCTGATTGCCTGGCTACATCAGGTTTGCCTATAATCCGCGCCGTTATTGATGTGCTCCGCCCTACTCTCCCAAACTTCCTTACCATCGCTCTTCAGAATCGGCGGTGCAATCTGCGCGCAGCCCCATCGCTGCCTGTAGCCATCGTTTGCCGTGTTCAGATTTTCGATTGGCCGTAGTTGTGCGTTTTCAAGAAAGGATGACTGGATGTTTGACTCCGGGATGTTTCACCCATGCCTAACACCTGGGCCAACTGGGAGTAAAAATCGTTCGTTTCGTCGCTTTGCCCATTACCGAATCACACTGTTTAGCGCGTTGGCCGTGGCGCTGATTGCGTGGCTGACGCTGACGACTGGCCAGACCAGTTTGTCAGTTTCGCAGGCAGCAGCAGCGCAAAACACGCTGGCGGTGGTGTCTGCCGCCAGTTACAACGGCGCAACGCTGGCGGCAGAAGAAATCGCCGCCGCGTTTGGCAGCAATCTGGCGACGGCGACTTCAGTCGCGACGTCGCAACCGCTGCCGACGACGCTCGGCGGAGCCAGCCTCAAAGTGCGCGACAGCCAGGGCGTCGAACGCCTTGCGCCGCTCTTTTTCGTGTCGCCCAACCAGATCAACTTTCAAGTGCCGCCCGGCACTGCCAACGGCACGGCGACGCTGACCGTGGTCAAAAACAACGTCACGGCTGCGACAACCAATGTCCCTGTCGCCAACGTTGCGCCCGGTTTGTTTGCCGCCGATGCCAGCGGACGCGGATTGGCCGCCGCCAACCTGTTACGCATCACAGGCAGCAATGCGCAAACGTACGAACCGATTGGCCGTTACGACACGCAGCAAAACAAATTCGTGCCGGTGCCGGTGGATTTGGGACCGGTCACCGATCAGGTCTTCCTGATTCTTTACGGCACGGGATTGCGCAAACGCAGCAATCTTTCCGCTGTCAGCGCCACCATCGGCGGCATTCCGGCAGAAGTCGGGTTTGTCGGCGCGCAAGGCGGATACATCGGTCTGGATCAGGTCAATTTGCGGCTGCCGCGCAATTTGAGCGCGGGCGAACAAGACGTTGTGTTGATTGTGGACGGACAGCCCGCCAACACGGTGCGCGTTTCGATCAAAGCGGCGGTCGGCAGCGAAACGATGTATCTGGCCAGCTTGCGCGCCGAAGGCAGCGCGATGTCGCCCGGCTCTGGCTATTCGACCTTGCGGCTGAGCGCGGATGAAAAGTCTGCGGTGCTCAAATTCAACTACGCCAATTTGACGACCCCCGAAACCAGCGCACACGTGCATGGTCCGGCAGACCCGGGCACCAATGGCGGCATTTTGTTCGACCTGGATACGGCCCCGAAACAAGCCGACGGCACATTCATCTGGGCAATCACGGATATCGGCACCGTCACGGCACGGCAAATTGTGCAGGCGCTGAAAAGCGGGCGGCTGTATATCAACATCCATTCGGCGCGCTATCCGGCGGGAGAAATTCGCGGCCATTACGGCGTGCTCAACGGTTCGCAAAGTTTCACGCCGCCGCCCGCGCCGCCGCCTTTACCCAGCGGCACGCCCAGCTTGCGCGATGCCGCGCGCTTTTTGACGCAAACCACCTTTGGCCCGAAGCTGTCAGAAATTCAGGCGCTGCCCGCGCAAGGCTATGACGCCTGGATCAACGACCAATTCAACAAACCCATTTCGACGCACGTCGCTTACATTGACGCGGCCACGGTCGGCAAGAAAATCACCGACCTGTATCAGCAGGAGATGATGGAATCTTTCTGGAAAAGCGGCGTCACCGGACAGGATCAATTGCGGCAACGCGTGGCGTTTGCGCTGTCGGAAATCCTGGTCGTTTCATTCAATTCCAGCATTGAAGGCGACGAATACGCCGTCGCCGGATATATGGACGTGTTGCAAAAGAACGCGTTTGGCAACTTCCGGCAATTGCTCGAAGACGTGACGCTCAGTCCCGCGATGGGGCGCTATCTGGACATGCTGGGCAATGACAAGGAAGACCCGGCCAGCGGACGCAGCCCCAATGAAAATTACGCGCGCGAAATCCTGCAACTGTTTTCCATCGGGTTGTACAAATTGCATCCCGACGGATCGCTCATGCTCGACGCCAATGGCTTGCCGATTCCGACCTATGACGAAAGCGTGATCAAAGGTTTCGCGCACGTGTTCACCGGCTGGAGCTACGGCTGGTTTCCGGTGACGGAACAAAACTGGCTGTATCCGCGCACCTATGACAACGGCTCGCAATTCTGGCGCGTGCCGATGCAACCCTATGCCGGGCATCATTCCACGCTGGCCAAAAAGCTGCTCGACGGCGTGAACTTGCCCGCCAATCAAACCGCGCAAAAAGATTTGAAAGACGCGCTCGACAACATTTTCAATCATCCGAATGTCGGGCCGTTCATCGCGCGGCAACTGATCCAGCGACTGGTAACCAGCAACCCCAGCCCCGGTTATGTTTATCGCGTCACGCAAAAATTCAACAACAACGGCCAGGGCGTGCGCGGCGATATGAAAGCCGTGCTCAAAGCGATTTTGCTCGATTACGAAGCGCGCAGCCTGGACGTGGTCGCCAATCAGGGCTACGGCAAGATGCGCGAACCGGTGCTGCGCTTTTCGCATTTGCTGCGCGCGTTCAATTTCACCTGTCCGTGTGGCACCTATCCGATTTACTGGATGGACAGCCCCGAATCGGCCATCGGGCAAAACCCGTTGCGCGCGCCAACGGTGTTCAACTTCTTCGAACCGAATTACAGCCACTCAGGCCATATCGCATCCGCCGGATTGCATTCGCCTGAATTCCAAATCACACACGAAACCTCCGTCATCGGCATTTCGGATTTCTTCCATTACGTGGTGCGCGACGGTTTCAAATGGGAACAGAACAAACCGCTGTTGCCCGATTACAGCAGCTTCAACGCCATCGCCGGCAACGTGCCGCAACTGATTGACCAGCTAAATCTGGTGCTGACTTCGGGCGGCATGTCGAACACGCTGAAGACGTTGTTGACCAACGAAATCAGCAAAATGCCAGCCAGCGAACCGCAAAAGCGCGTGACGATGGCCATCCATTTGATCCTGACGTCGCCGGATTACGTGATTCAGAAGTAACGAGGAACCCACGATGCAACGAAGAAATTTTCTACATCGCTCTTTATGCGCAGCGCTGGGCACGGCAAGCGCTTCTTCCATGATTGGCCGCTTGGCGACGGTCGCGGCAGCGACTTCGCCGACCGCACTGCAAAACGATTACAAAGCGTTGGTGTGCGTCTTTTTGTATGGCGGCAACGACGGCAACAACACACTGATTCCCTATGGCCAGACGGAATACAACGCCTATGCAACCGCGCGCAGCGTGATCGCCATTCCGCGCACACAGTTGCTGCCGATTTCGCCGACGGTCACCGACGGGCGTAGTTGGGCTTTGCATCCCAGCTTTGCCGAACTGCAACCGCTCTTTGCGCAAAAGAAACTGGCCATCGTCACCAATACCGGGCCCTTGCTCGCGCCCACCACCAAACAGCAATACCAGGCCGGTTCAGTGCCGCTGCCGCCGCAACTGTTTTCGCACAACGACCAGCAAACACATTGGCAAACGTCTGCGCCGGATCAAATCGCCAAAAGCGGTTGGGGCGGAAGACTGGCCGACGCAACCAACTTTTTGAATCCGACGGCGCAGATTTCCATGTCGCTGTCGTTGGCGGGCGGCAATGTCTTTCAGGTAGGCAGTGGCGTCGCGCCGTTTTCGCTTTCGCCGCAAGGCGTCATCTCGCTTTGGTATTACAACGAAGCCTGGGGCAACCCCGAAACCATCGTCACCAAAGCGATGCTCGAAGCCAGTTACGGCAATCTGTTTGAAAAGACCTATAGCCAAATTTTCAAACGCGCCATCGAAAACGAAAAACGTCTGAGCGCCGTGTTGCGCGCTGCGCCCGCCCTCAGCACCGTCTTTCCCAAAGACAACCAACTGGCCGATCAGTTAAAAATGGTGGCCAAGCTGATTTCCGTGCGCAACGAACTGGGCCTGAAGCGGCAGATTTTCTTCTGCGATGCCCAGGGGTACGACACGCACGGCGAACAACTGACAACGCATACCAAATTGCTGCGCGAATTGAGCCAGGCGGTATCGGCCTTTTATCAGGCGACGGCGGAATTGGGCGTAGCCAACAATGTCACGACCTTTACCTCATCCGATTTCGGGCGCACTTACAAAAGCAACGGCAAAGGTTCTGACCACGGCTGGGGCAACGAACAGTTCGTTCTGGGCGGAGCGGTCAAAGGCGGCGCGATTTATGGCACAGTTCCCACGCATCGGCTGACCGGCCCTGACGACGAAGGCAACGAAGGTCGCTGGATACCGACCATCGCGACGGACGAATATGCGGCGACGCTGGCGCTGTGGTTTGGCGTCAACGCCAGCGATTTGCCTGACGTGCTGCCTAACATCAATCGCTTCAACCGCATCAACTTGGGCTTTCTGACCTAAGCAGAACCAGCCTTTTTCGTGGCACTCGTCACGGTCAAGCAAAGCCAACGGGGCAGAAAATTTCCAAAAATTTTCTGCCCCGTTTTTGCTGTCAACACGTTGCGCTTCGGCTGATGCCATCTCCGGTGCGCACGCACGTTTAGGCACGCCCAACCGCAAATTTGTGTGACCAATTTCCTGTCGGTCACGTCCTCGCCTTCGGAATCATCATTTCAGAAACATGGTCAACGCAGGGCACGTACAGACTTCCCTGACACAAAACATTACATCACGAAAAATCTGAATTGCACGGCGCAAGCTGTTGATCGTTTTTGTGCAGATTCGGGAATCAAGGCCGAGTTGCAAACTGATCAGCACCCAGCCGCAACGCTCTGTGGGCGGGATTTTGCCCCAGGAATTTGGCAGAGAAATCAACAAAGGAACCAGGCATATGTATTCGAGAAGAGATTTCACGAAGGCTGCGCTGGCGGGATTGCCGCTGACGGCGGCGGCGTTGGCGCAAATCAAGGCAAAATACAACGGTGTGCGCTTGGGCGCACAATCTTACAGCTTCCGCACAATGTCGCTGGATGATGCCATCAAAGCGATGAAGGAAATCGGCATCGGCGAATGCGAACTCTTTTCCGGCCACGTCGAACCCAGACCGCAATTTGGCCCCGGCGGTCCGGGTGGTGGCGGAAGACCGCCAGGAGCTCCGCCAGCAGGCGGACCGCCGCAAGGTCCTCCGCCGCAAGGCCCGCCACCGGGTGGCGGCGGTCGTCAAATGACGCCCGAAATGCAGGAAGCCATGCGCAAACGCCAGGAAGAAACGCGCAAATGGCGGTTAACGGTGCCGCTTGATCATTTCAAAGACGTGCGCAAGAAATTCGACACGGCGGGCATCAAGCTTTTCGCCTACAATCTCAGCTTCAACGATAATTTCAGCGACGAAGAAATTGATCGCGGCTTCCAGATGGCCCAAGCGCTGGGCGTAAAAGTCATCACGGCGTCTTCGACACTGACGGCGGCCAAACGCGTCGCACCATTTGCCGACAAATACAAAATCATTGTCGCCATGCACGGTCACGACAACATGACTGATCCCAACCAGTTCGCCAAACCAGAAAGTTTTGCCCAGGCGATGGCCCTGTCGAAATATTTCTGGGTCAATCTGGATATTGGCCATTACTTCGCCGCCGGGTATGATCCGCTGGAATATATCCAGAAACATCACGCACGCATCAGCAATTTACACCTGAAAGACCGCAAGAAAAATCACGGCGCCAACACGCCTTGGGGACAGGGCGACACGCCGATCAAGGATGTGTTGCAATTGCTGAAGCAGAAAAAATACGACATCCCCGCCTATATCGAATACGAATACCGAGGTGAGGATGCAGTCGCCGAAGTCAAAAAGTGTTTCCAATATTGCAAAGATGCGCTGGCGTAACGGTGTTGACGCTGGCATTGCCTAACCAATCCAGACCTACGGAGAAAACAGATGTCAAAAGAGAAAGTCACACGACGGAAATTCGTAGCCGGTACGACCGGCGCGGCGCTTAGCGCAATGATCGTGCCGCGCCATGTGCTCGGCGGCGTCGGCTATACCGCCCCCAGCGATACGGTCAATTTCGCGCTGATCGGTTGCGGCGGACAGGGCAAAACCGACTCTGGCGAATTGGTCGCAGGCGGCCAAAATATGGTTGCGCTGTGCGACGTGGATTTTGGCTTTGTGGATCGCGAAGTCGCACGGATGACCCAGCAACGTGGCCCCGGCGGCGGTGGCGGTGGCAGACCCGCTGGCGCAGGCGCACCGCAATTGACGCCCGAACAGCAAGAACGCATGCAGCGCATGGCCGAAGAGCGCACCAAACAGGCCGTCAAATTGCAGGAAGCGTACAAAAACGCCAAGCGTTATACCGACTTCCGCAAAATGCTGGAAACCCAAAAAGACATTGACGCGATCGTCGTCGCCACGCCTGACCATACACACGCGGTGATCGGCAAAGCGGCGATGGAACTGGGCAAACACGCCTACATCGAAAAACCGCTGACCTGGTCCATTCAGGAAGCGCGCGTGTTGCGCGAAACCGCCGCCCGCACCAAAGTCGTCACGCAAATGGGCAACATGGGGCATTCCAGCGAAGGCGCAGCGCTCGTCAACGAATGGGTGCAGGCCGGCGTCATCGGTCAGATCAAAGAAGTCAACGTCTGGACCAATCGTCCGCTGGGATTCTGGCCGCAAGGCGTGCCGCGTCCGGCCAAACCAAGCGCGCCAGCAGCGCAAGGCGCAGGCGGTGGCTCAGGCTTTGGGACGGATTGGAATGCGCGCCAGGTCAATCGCGCATTGGCAACGGCGATGGACGGCGAATACCCGATTCCGCAAGGCTTGGATTGGGATTTGTTCCTCGGCCCGGCCCCCGAAGTCGCCTATCACCCGATCTATCACCCGTTCAATTGGCGCGGCTGGCTGGATTGGGGCACCGGCGCCATTGGCGATATGGCGGCGCACTTGATTGACCATCCGTATTGGGCGCTGGGCTTGACCTATCCAACCACTGTCGAAGCGACCTTTACGCCCTTCGGCACGGACGTGAAAAACAACCGCGTCAGCTATCCGATGGGTTCGCACGTCGTGTATCACTTCCCGGCGCGCGGCAAACAACCGCCCGTCAAATTGACCTGGTTCGATGGCGGCTTGATGCCCGCGCGTCCTGATGTTTTGCCGGACGATGTGCAACTCGATCCGGGTGGTGGCGCGATCTTCATTGGTGAAAAAGGCATCCTGGTGCACGGCACCTATGCCGCCAATCCGAAGCTCTATCCGCAATCGCTGATGGAAGTTGCGGCCAAAGTGCCGAAAACCTACTTCCGTGTGGAAAAGAGCGGCGAGGGCCAATTCGCCCAGGCCAAACATCGTATGAACTGGATCAATGCCATCAAAGGCAAAGAGAAAGCGACGTGTCCGTTTGAATATGCTTCGCGGCTGACCGAAACAATGTTGCTGGGTGTGGTGGCAATGAAGGTCGGACAGAGCAAGAAGATTTATTACGACGGCGAAAAAGGCGTCATCACCAACAATTCCGACGCCAACCAGTACCTGCAACGCGAATATCGCAAGGGCTGGACGCTGTAAGACAACCGGCAAGAAGGCGCAAACAGTAGAGCCAAGGTTGTAGCGTACGACGTACGCTACAACCTTGGCTCTTTATTTGTCTGAAGCTGATGCTGGCCTGTTTCTTCTGACGCCAACCGCTATCACTTCACGGTGTTAAACGTCCGCAATTCCATCTCAAGCGTCTTTTTCTCGTCGAACTTATATTTGCGCAGGAAATCGTCGGTGATGTTGACGCCCAGCCCCGGCGCGTTGATCGGATAGACAGCGCCGGTATCAGCGCGCCAGCCGCTGCCGACAATCTCGCGGAAGATCGCTTCGTCCGGCTCGAAAAATTCCAGAATCAGGAAATTGGGAATCGAAAAACACGCGTGCATCGAAGCGATCGTGCACAGCGGGCCGTTCGGATTGTGCGGCGCAACCGGCACGTAATACGTGTCGGCCATCGCGGCGATTTTCTTGAATTCGGTGATGCCGCCTGTGCGCGCAATGTCCGGCTGAACGATGCGCACGGCCTGGCGTTCGAGCAATTCGCGGAAGCCGTGACGGCCAAAAATGCGTTCGCCGGTGGCCAGCGGCGTGTTGACCGAACGCTGGACTTCGACCATCGCCGCGATGTTTTCGGGGGGCACGGCTTCTTCGTAAAAGAACAACCGATATGGCTCCAGCGCGTGGATGATTTCGATGGTGGCTTTGGTGTTCCAACGCCCGTGCACGTCAATGGCGATGTCGTAATCAGGGCCGCCCGCTTCGCGGATGGCTTTGACCTGGGCGACGGCGCTGCGCAAATCGGCTTGCGTGACTTCGCGGTTATACGGCGTGCTGCTGAACGGATCGAATTTGCAGCCGGTATAGCCTTTCGCCACCAGTTCTTTGGTGCGCGTGGCATAGGCTTCGGGCGTGCGCGGAACACCTTCCGTCCAGCCGTTGGCGTACACACGCAATTTTTCGTGTACCAAACCGCCCAACAATTTGTGCACGGGCACACCCAGTTTTTTCCCGACAATGTCATACAGCGCAATGTCTATCGCGCTGATGGCAGCCATCACGACGCCTCCCATGCCGTTGTAATAAAGAAAGCGGTACATCTTGTTCCACAGCTTTTCGATATCCCAGGCGCTTTCTCCCACCACGACGCTGCTCAGATTGCGAATGGCCACGGCAATCGGTTGCACGCCGGGGAAGTTTGTCCCTTCGCCCCAGCCGACGAAACCATCTGCCGTCTCGACACGCACAAACAACCACGGCCCATAGGCGCGAATGCCGGTCAGCAAAACCGGTTCGACTTTGGTGATCTTGAGCGACGTGTCAGCTTGTGCGTACGCGTGCGCCCACGCCGGCGTGGCCGAACTGCCAGCAGCCAACAGGCCGCCCGTTAAACCCAGCGAAAACTGTTTGAGAAAGGAACGGCGCGGCGCTTGGTCGCCGCTGGTGCGGTGCGTCGTCATAAAACCTCCTTGGCTGAAAACAAAGAATGCACAGGCAAATTCAGGATCGTCTGATACATCCTGATTCTCCTGTGCATCCTGGATACGAAGCTGATTTGATCGTTATACGGCGACCGGACGTTCACGTTTGGCGTCCCAACGCATATAGCGGGTCTTGCGGAAGGAATCCACCGCCATACGCACGGCGACTACGCCGTAATATCCGGTCATGACGTCGGTCTTGATCGCTGCGCCATTGCGAATCGCATCCTGCAAATTGCGATGGTGCAGCAGAATGTCTTCGCCGCCGGTTTTCTTGTGCGTGAGCAGGTCCTTGTCGCCTTCTTTGTTAAAGCGGCCTTCGGGCCGAATCACAAATCCGTCACGCGTAAATTGCAATGTGGCTTCGTGGCCGCGAATGACGTGCGGAATCGGCTCGGCGTTGGCCATCGAAGAGAGCACCACGACCGTCAAGCCTTCGGGATAATCCAACATCATGTTGAAGGTGTCTGGGATTTCTGCCGCGCTGTCGCGGAATTCCCATTTGCCGCCCGTGGCAACCACGCGATCCGGGAATTTCAAATCAAGCGCGCGAATGATGCGCGTGATACGGTGCACGAACAAATCCGTGGCGATGCCGCCCGAATAATCCCAATACCGCCGCCAGTGCAAAAAACGATCCAGGTCAAACGGTCGCTTCGGCGCAGGCCCAAGGAACGCATTCCAATCCAGGTTCTCACCGGGACGCACGTCCTTGTCCGGTTCATCGCTCACCCAGAAATCGCGTTTGTGGTTGCGCGAATAGTCAATCTGGGCCTGGACGGGTCGCCCGATCTTGCCGGCCTTGATCAGTTTCTGGGCGGTTTCATAGGAATCGTCCGACATCCCTTGCACGCCGACCTGCATTTTGACCTTGGTCTCTTGAATCTTTTTGACGACCTGTTTCGCCTGATCAATGGACCAGGTCATGGGCTTTTCGCAATAGATGTGTTTGCCCGCATCGGCGGCATCAATCGTCATCTTGGCGTGCCAGTGTTCAGGCGTCACAATGGCGACATAATCAATGTCTTTCTGGTCAAGCAAAGCCCGATAATCTTTGATCTGTTTAGCGCCGGTCGTTTGCCCTGCTTGTTCCAGACGTTTCTGGTACACATCACAAACAGCGACGATTTCGACGTTGTCGGAGTCCTTCATTTTGAGCAAGGAAGGAATGTGTGCGCCTTGTGCCAATCCGCCGCAGCCAATGATGCCGACGCGGAGGCGATTGTTCGCGCCCAATACACGGTTGGCGCTAGAAGCAGTCAGCAAGACCGAGCCTGCCACCGAAGCCGTGGTCGAAGAGACAAAGGTGCGACGAGAGATGCGGTTGTCTTGGTTCATGGTGTTCCGTAAATTGAAAAATTGGGATGAATTGCGCGATCAGTTGACCATAAGAAACAAAGACCGGCAAGAAGCAAGACTTCGATTTGCCGGTCTCCGTTTCAAATTTTTCTGGCTCTGGTCGCTAAACAACCTCGGCAATCGCGGCGCAAATGCCGCCGATGTTGTTGTCGTTCATCGCCGCCAGACAAATGCGTCCGCTGCCCACGATGTACAGGCTGTTTTTCTCGCGCAAGGTTTTCACCGCGTCGGGCGAAAGGCCGGAATAAGAGAACATCCCGCGTTGCGCCTGAATAAAGCTGAAATCCTGTTCGACGCCTTTTTCGCGCAACATCTCGACAAATTTGCCGCGCATTTGCTGAATGCGCTCGCGCATTTCGGTCAGTTCCGCTTCCCATTGCTGGCGCAATTCCTTGTCCGCCAACACCAACGCAACGAGTTGCGCGCCGTGCGAAGCCGGGCTGGAATAGTTCGTGCGAATGACGCGTTTGACCTGACTCAGCACGCGTTTTGATTCTTCCGCGCTGGTGGTCAGAATCGTCAGCGCACCGACCCGCTCGCGATACAAGGCAAACGATTTCGAAAACGAATTGGCGATCAAACACGGAATGCCCGCTTCGGCAAACGTGCGCACGGCAAAAGCGTCTGCGTCCAGGCTGTCGCCAAATCCCTGATAGGCGAAATCCAAAAACGGAATCAGCTTGCCCTGCTTGACGACATCCAGCACCAACAGCCATTGATCATTGTTCAAATCAACGCCGGTCGGGTTGTGGCAACAGGCATGCAACACCACGATGCTGCCTGCGGGAAGCGTTTTCAGCGTTTCGAGCATGCCGTTGAAATCCAGTCCGTGCGTTTCGGGATCGTAATAGGGATAACTGTTGACCTTGAATCCGGCGGCTTCAAACAACATCTTGTGGTTTTCCCAACTCGGTTTGCTGATCCAGACCTGTGCTTCGGGGAAAAACCGTTTCAAAAAATCCGCGCCGACTTTCAGACTGCCTGTGCCGCCCAAACCTTGCACGGTCACGGCACGCCCTTCGGCCAAAACCTGTGACTCTTCGCCCAGAAGCAGCTTTTGCACTTCTTTGATATAAGCCGGCACGCCGTCGATGCCGAAATAGGTTTTGGTCGCTTCCTGCTCCTGCCAACGCTTTTGCGCTTCTTTGACCACGTTCAAAATGGGCACTTTGCCATTGGCGTCCTGATACACGCCGACGCCCAGATTGACCTTGGCTGGATTCGTATCGTTGTTGAATGCCTCCGTCAATCCGATGATCGGATCGGGCGGCGCTTGCTCAATGTGTGCGAATGGAGAGTGCTGCATTGCGCTTCGTGTACTTCCTTTTGTGATGATGGTCAGTGTTTGAATGGAGCGCGAATTATGGCCGGAAGGAGCATCTGATTCAATCGCAGCGGTTCTCTAACGCATTCATTCAACTGATGCGGCTATAAAATCTGCAAATCATCCAGGCAAAATCATTAAGGTTGAACGAATCGCAGGCCAATTCTATACTGCCGTTTGCTCCTGGAATCAGCAACGAAAGCGCAGACACACATGAGTTTCAGTTTTACAACCGCAGGCGAATCTCACGGGCGCGCCTTGGTCGCCACCATCGAAGGCTTGCCCGCCGGTTTGCCCATTGATCAGGATTTCATCAACCACGAATTGTGGCGGCGTCAGCAAGGTTACGGGCGCGGCGGGCGCATGAAAATCGAAACCGACACCGTGCAAATCCTGACCGGCGTGCGGCACGGCGAAACGCTGGGTTCGCCGGTGGCGATCATGGTGGAAAACAAGGATTTCAAAAACTGGCTGGAAGTAATGGCGGCAGAAAAGCCCGCCACACCGCCCGAACGCGACCGCAAAGTCATTCGCCCTCGCCCCGGCCATGCAGATCTGGTCGGCGGCATGAAATATGACCGGCGTGATTTGCGCGACATCCTCGAACGCGCCAGCGCCCGCGAAACCACCATGCGCGTGGCGGTCGGCGCATTCGCCAAATTGTTGTTGCGCGAATTCGGCGTCGAATTGGCCAGTCACGTTGTGCAACTGGGCGAGATTTCCGTCGCGCAACCCGACGTTGCCTGGGACGACATCAAGGCGCTGTATGACGACACGATGCTGCGTTGTGCTGACAAAGACGCCGAAGCCGCCATGATCAAGCGCATTGATCAGGCCGGCATTGAAGAAGGCGATACGCTCGGTGGCATTTTTGAAGTCGTGGCCAAAGGCTGCGTGCCCGGTCTCGGGTCTCACACCAGTTGGCTGGCAAAACTCGACGGTCAATTGGCCCAGGCCGTGATGTCCATCCACGCGGTCAAAGCCGTGGAACTTGGCCTGGGGGTGGCCAATGCCAAACTGCCCGGTTCACAGGTGCACGACGAGATTGTTTATGACGCCGAAACGCATAGCTTCGGACGCACGGCCAACCGTGCGGGCGGCCTCGAAGGCGGCATGACCAACGGCGAAGAGTTGCGCGTACGCGGTTATTTGAAACCGATTGCGACCTTGCGCAAACGCTTGCGCAGCATTCACATCGAAACCAAAGAACCGCTCGAAGCCGATTTTGAACGTTCTGACGTGACGGCGGTTCCTGCGGCAGGCGTCATCGGCGAAGCCATGGTCGCCCAGGTACTCGCGCGCGCGATGCGCGAAAAGTTTGGCGGCGATTCCCTGAAAGAAATGAAGCGCAATTTCGACGGTTATGTGAAACAGATCGCCGAATATTAACAACCAGTTGTAGCAACGATGAGCCGGACGCAAACAAAACGAAAAGATTTTTGGATCGTCGAAGAATACCCGGCCTTTCTGAAAGCTGGCCTTTCTGAAAGACGAAGTGTTTTTTGCTTCTGTTGGCGCTAAAATGGCGTTGTCAGAGATATATTGGCGCGTGCGTTTTTCCGTTGCGCCCCTGTCAGAAGAAGGAGAGATTGAATGATTTTACCGGTAGTCAAATACGGCGATCCGATTTTGCAAAAAGAAGGCAGCGTCATTACCGAGTTCGACGGCAAGCTGGCCAAACTGGTCGAAAACATGTTCCAGACCATGTATGCCGAACGCGGTGTTGGTCTGGCTGCGCCGCAAATCGCCGAATCGCTCAAACTATTCGTGATGGATTGCAGCGCAGGCAAAGATCCGGCACAGCGCATCGCCTTTATCAACCCGCAAATCAATGAAACCAAAGACATTCAGGTGGGTGAAGAAGGCTGTTTGAGTTTTCCCGACATTTCGTTTGAAGTCGAACGTCCGCGCATTGTCACCGTCACCGCATATGACATTCACGGCAAAGAATTCACAATGACCTTTGAGGATTTAGCCGCTCGCTGTGTCCTGCACGAAACGGACCACATTTACGGCAAGGTCTTCTTGGAGTACCTAAGCCCGCTCAAACGCGAGATCGTCAAAAAGAAGATCAAGAAAAAGATCAAACTTGGCGAATGGGAATAGCAGATTTTCGGTCAACATCCGAAAAAGCACGAAACAGAGCCCAATCTGCTTCGTGCTTTTTCTTTTTAGCTGCAACATTTACAACCAAGGTGTCAAAAATCTTGCATCATGCGACCGTTTCACACTTGACACACCGAAAACAACCGAATAAAGTGCGCGCTGACTGGAATCGAAAAGGAGGATTAGAGCCATGTCGTTCAACAAAATCACACTCGTCGGTTATCTCGGTCGCGATCCCGAATTACGCTATACGCCGCAAGGAACTGCGGTCTGCAAAATGTCTGTGGCAACCACGGAACGCCGCAAAAATGTCGTTGGCGATATCGAAGAGCACACGACCTGGTTTCGCGTGACGGTTTGGGGGCGACAAGCCGAACTGGCCAACGAATATCTGGCCAAAGGCCGCCAAGTCTATTTGGAGGGCCGGTTGCGCCTGGTCGAGTATGCTGACCGCGAAGGAAATCCGCGCATCAGCCCTGATGTCACAGCAACTGACATTCAATTTTTAGGACAACGGAATGAGATGCCTGCATCGGTTCATCCCAGCCAGGTTGAGCAACCAGATATCATCCTGACCGGGCTCCCGCTGGAACCAGCGAAATTCGGTTCGTCCCAGACAGCAGCGAAACCCGTCATCAATAGACGAACTGGCAATCAATCCTTGGTTAGTATTGAAGAAGACGACATTCCGTTCTAAAGTCGCAATTCGCCAACACTGTCGGTTTAGACAATTCACGCTATGAACCTAAGCAATCTCGAAACAAAACTGCACGGCGACTGGCGCGGCACAAATCTGTTGCGGTTGAGTTGGTTGACGCCGTCTGAGTTTGTGTCGCCCTCGCATTTGTCGGTGGTGTCTGCCGTCAAAGGCAAATTTCTCAGCTTCACCTATACGTGGAGCCATGAAAACAAAGCCCACGAAGGCACGATTTTGCTTGGTTACGATGAAAAACAGGGCGTGGCAACGGCGGCGTGGGCTGATTCCTGGCATATGAGCAACAAACTGATGTTTTCCCAGGGAACGATTGACGCACAAGGCGTCATTGACTTACGTGGAACATACGAAGCGCCCCCCGATCCTGATTGGGGCTGGCGCATCATTATCTCGTCACCAACCGATCACGAATTACACCTGACGATGTACAACTGCCCGCCCGACGGCACCGAAGATTTGGCCGTGCAAGCGGATTTCACTCGCGCCGGTTAAGCAGCATTTGTTTTCCCGCTTCGCCTAACCTCATAGCGCGTCCGGGAGCCAAACCTATGCAAATCGCCTGTAAACGATTCAGTTGTCAGAAGGCCATCGAAGTTTGCTATTGGGCCTGCAAATACCGCAAAGATTGTAAGGATTGGCACGGCGCGTTGGAAACGGTGCCCGGTGCAGACGCCATGCGCGCACAGCTGGAATCTGCGGCGCAAAAATCCGGGCGAGTGTTTGACGCCGAAACGCTTGTGTTTCGCGCCGGGAAAAAGGGGAAGCGGAACAAGCAAGCTGCGGTGGTTTCCCTTTCCCCGCGTGCTCACTTAAAATCCGACGGAACATCCGCACGAGCCGCCACGCATTTGCAAGACCCGCGCGCGTCCGGCTCAAGCAAGCAATTCCCAAATCCCACTCACGGAGAGGAACAAACCACAATGGAAGATCTCGTCGCTGAAGAATCGCTCGAAGTACAAGCAACCGAGGCCCCCGCTGCTGACGCGGCGAAACCGGCGGCCAAAGAGAAAGCCGATAAGGGCAAAGACAAACCCAAACCGGCCAAACCCAAACCCGTGACCAATACCGGCCCGATTTACCTGCTGCTGTTTGCCAATGGCAAATACAAAGAGCTGCGTGAATCGGAATTGCAGACCGAAGCCGCTGGCGTTTTGAAAGACCCGACGCTGCGCCTGGTCAAGGGACAATTCCTCATCCCACAAGTCAGTTTCAAGACTGCTGACGAATAGACAACGCACTGGCATTTCATCTCTTCTGCCTCAAGGCCTAGCAGCGGCCTTGAGGCTTTTATTTTGCGAGATTGACTTGTCGCAAGCTGGCCTCCTAAATCGTAACAGCCGTCATCAGAACCCGCGACGCTTAAACATTCCGATGAATCTTGGCGTCCTGACTTTGTCGTGTACCAATGTCGCGTGTTCTGATTTAGACTGGCGCGCTTGTTCGTATTCTGAAAAGTTCGCACGTCGTCATAACCGGTATGAAGCTGATTTTCATGGGAACGCCGGAATTCGCCGTTCCCTCGCTCAAAGGATTGCTCGCCGCAGGTCACGAAGTCTTCGCTGTGTTTACCCAACCGGACCGGCCTGTCGGGCGCAAACAAATCATCACGCCACCGCCTGTCAAAGTGCTGGCCCTCGAACGAGGTCTGCCCGTCTGGCAACCAACCAAGCTTAAAACCGCCGCGGCGCGCGCCGAACTGGAACCGCTGTTTCAACAAGCCGATGCGGGCATCGTCGCCGCCTATGGACGCATCCTGCCCGACTGGATGCTGGCCGCACCACAACACGGTTGCATCAACGTGCACTCTTCCCTGCTCCCCAAATATCGCGGCGCAGCGCCGATCAATTGGGCCATCGCCTGTGGTGAAACCGAAACCGGCGTCACCATCATGCAAATGGACACCGGGCTGGATACCGGCCCCATGCTCTTGCAAGGCAAAACTGCCATCGGCGCAGAGGAAACCGCCGCGGAACTGACGCCGCGTCTGGCTGAACTTGGCGCGAAATTGCTGCTCGAAGTCCTCGAAAGTTTGCAACGCGGCACGCTGACCGCCACCCCGCAAAACGATGCAGACGCGACACATGCGCCAATCCTTAATCGCGAAGACGGGCTGGTGAACTGGTCACTGACCGCAACCGAAATTAGCAATCGCTTGCGCGGTTTCACGCCCTTTCCCGGTTGTTACACCTTTTTGCACGGACAGCGGTTGGAAATTGTCCGCGCAGCCGCAGAAAGCGTTGATTCTGGGGCGTCTTCGTTGCCAGCCGGAGCGGTGTGCGAATTGACCAAAACCAGTTTCACGGTCGTTTGTGGTGATGCGACGCGCTTACGCGTGACTGAAGTCCAACCGGCGGGCAAACGCCCGATGCCGGTACGTGACTTTCTCAACGGCGCAAAAATCGCGCTGAACACACAACTGGGAGCAGTGTGACGGTGAACGTCAAAGTCTCTCCAGCCCGGCGAGCCGCGTTCGAAGTGCTCTGGCGCGTCGCCACCGAAGAAGCCTTTGCCAGCAACCTGTTGGCTTCCGCGCGTTACGATCAGCTTTCGCGTGAAGATCACGGCCTATTGCAAGAACTCACGCTCGGCGTGTTGCGCTGGCAAGCCCAACTGGACTTTCTGATCGAACGATACGCGCGGCGCAAGCTCAACAAACTCGACCTTGAAGTCGTGCTGGCGTTGCGCCTGGGGCTGTATCAACTGAAATTTCTGTCGCGCATTCCCGCGCACGCCGCGCTCAACGAAGCGGTCAATCTGGTCAAAGAACAAAAACGACAAAGTGCGGCTCCTTTCGCCAATGCCGTCTTACGCGCGGCGCAACGTGAATCGGAACTGGATTTCGCACAACTGATTTCAGACCCGCTGACCAGACTGAGCGTGGAAACGTCGCATCCGCTGTGGCTGTTGAAACGCTGGCAAGCGCGGTTTGGCGAACCGGAAACGCGCGCGCTGGCGCTCGCCAACAACGCCGCGCCGCGGGTGGCCTTTCGTTGCAACGTGCAACGCGCCAGCGAAGCGCAAACGCTGGACTGGCTGGCCGCTCACGAAATCAAAGCCCGCGCTTCGGAATTGGCGCCGCACGCGTTTGTCATCGAGTCAGGTTCGCTGTCGGCGCAATCCCTGCCGGTGCGCGAGCATTGGGTGTATTTACAAGACGAAGCTTCGCAACTGGTCGCGCATTTACTGGCGGCAACCGCTGGTTCGTCAATCGCGGCTGAGGCTGCCACGCCAACACAACAGCAATTGAAATTGCTGGATGTTTGCGCAGCGCCGGGCAGCAAAACGACCCTGCTTGCTTCTCTGTTGCCGTCAAACGCCTGCATCATTGCCGCGGATTTGCACGCGCACCGGTTGCGCACCTTGCAAGAGTTAAGCTCGCACACAGGCATTACCAACTTGCAGTTGATACAACTTGACGCCACACGCCCGCTGCCGTTCGCCGAAAGTTTTGATCTGGTGTTGCTCGATGCGCCCTGTTCCGGCCTGGGCACGTTACAACGTCACCCGGAAATCAAATGGCGCGTGAGCAAAACCAAGATTGCCGAGCTCGCCGAATTGCAAACGCAATTGCTGGCGCAGGCGGCGCAACAAGTGCGCCCCGGCGGCTTGCTGGCGTATTCCGTCTGTTCGACTGAACCGGAAGAAGGCGAAGAGATTGTGGCCGCCTTTCGCCAAACGCATACGGAATTTCGCGATGTCACGCGCGAACGACTGCTCGAACTTGGCATCGAGCCAGCACCGTTGTTGACGCCCACGTTTGGCGCACGCACGTTCCCCCATCGGCAAAACGCCGAAGGTTTCTTTGTCTCCCTACTTTGGAAAAGGAAATGAGCTACACACTGAAAACTGGCTTGAACATTCCCACCATCACGGTTCTCGACGACGCAGGCCGTGTCATCGCCGACGAACAACGCCGTGTGTTTCGTCACGTAGTGCAAAACGGTTACGGCACCGAAATGATTTTCGGCGTGGGTACAACCGGCGAATGGAATCGTCTGGCAAACATCGAACGCCAGCGCATTATCGAAATCGAAGTGGACGAAGTGCGCCAAATCAACGCCGAGCTAACCGCCGCCAATCCGTCTTCCGCGTCTGCGGTCGAAGCCTGGGTCGGCGTCAATGGTTCTACGCGGCAGGAAATTCTGGCCAATCTGGACGCGGCGTTGCAGCTTGGCGCTGACACAGCGGTGATCGCGCCGCTGGCGATTGAAGACCTGGCGGAGTCAGACATCGTGCGTTTTTTTCAGCGCGACATCACCGACCTGCTCGAAGCTTCGCGGCGACCGATGCCTGTCTTTCTTTACGACAACGCAGACATTGCCGCCGCCGGTCAGCCGCCGCACATTCGCACACACATCGTCAAACACTTGAGCCGGTTGCCGTGGGTGCGCGGACTGAAAGTGTCAGCGCCGCGACACGTGCTGGGCAATTACACCAAGGCGGCGTTGCATTACAAATTGCCGGGCGAATTCGGCATTTACATCGGCAACGCGATGCTGATTTTTGAAATGTATCGCCCCAGTCACGGCTTGCTGGGCCGTTTGCGCGAAGGCTGGCGCGACTTTCAATTGCACAATGCGCCGCCCATCGGCGTGGTGTCGGGACCCGCAAACTGTCTGCCGCGCGAATGGCACAAAGCCTGGCGCGTTTGCTGGACGGGTGATGAAGAGTTGACCGACCGTTATCTCGGCATTTGCCAGCAATTCGAACGCATCTGTGCCTTTGTCGAAAATGGACAGCCCGTCAAAAAAACCATCGCCTGTGTGAAATACGCCCTGGAGCTGGACGGCGTCATTTCCAGCAGTTTGGTCGGCAAAGGAACCGCGCCGCTCAATCACGAACAAAAACAGATTTTCGGCGACCGCTATCGCGCGTTGCAGGAAGAAATTCGCCAAACAACGCCTGCGTTGTGGAATACCAGTCAACAGGCGCGCCGCCCCGAACGTATCTCGCAGCCTGATAGTCGCTGAACAGAAATGTTGGTCAGCAAGGAATAACTGTTCCATTTAGAAAGAGAGCACAACTATGGCACTTCGCTGGCGCAAATTTGCGAGCCTGACGATTTTGGGCATTTTTCTTCTGGTGGTGACGGCATTATTTGTCACTGGACTTTGGCGCGTGTTTGTCGGCCCCAAAGCGCGCGCAACCACCAACCTTACTTTTGAACGGACGCCTGCCCGGTTGGAACGTGGCAAACACCTGGTTGAAAACGTCATGGGCTGTTTTTATTGCCACTCCGAGCGCGATTTCAAAGCTCCTGGCGCACTGCCGATCGAAGCCAAAAAAGGCGGCGGCGCAATTTTTTACGATGCGCCGGGGCAAATGTACGCCCCCAACATCACCCCCGATCAGGAAACCGGCGTCGGCGCTTGGAGCGATGACGAACTGGCGCGCGCCATTCGCGAAGGCGTCAGCCGCGATGGTCACGCGTTGTTTCCGATCATGCCGTATATGAACTATAAGCATTTGCCCGACGAAGATTTGGCTTCGGTCATCACGTATTTGCGCTCCATTCCGCCGATCCGCAATGCCGTTCCGCGCACCAAACTAAACTTCCCGCTCAACCTGTTGGTCAACACCATGCCGCAGCCGTTGACGGTTCCGGTAACGACACCTGACGTTTCCACGCCTGCCAAACGCGGCGCGCATTTGGCGATGCTGGCAAGTTGCGCCGATTGCCACACGCCGCAAGATCGCGGCACGGCCATTCCGGGTTTGGCAATGGCTGGCGGGTTCACGCTGAATGAACCTAGCGGCCAGGTGACCAGCACCAACATCACGCCTGATCCTTCAGGCATTTCGTATTACGACGAAGCGTTGTTTCTGGAGGTCATGCGTACCGGTCAGGTCAAAGCCCGTAAATTGAATCCGACGATGCCCTGGGCCTTATACGGCAAAATGAGTGATGACGAATTGAAAGCGATCTTTGCTTATTTGCGTTCGTTGCCAGCCGCCAGCCATCGCGTAGACAACACCGAATCGCCAACCGTGTGCAAACTTTGCAAAGGCAAACACGGGTTCGGCGACCGCAACTGACGTGACTGACGCCACAAACCGGCAGCCACTCTGACAAAGAGCCAAACAGGAGAACTGCAGATGAGCACCAGAAAAGCCGCTGTGCCCTTCATTCTTGTCACGATCCTGATAGATATGTTGGGGATTGGTCTGATCATTCCGGTATTGCCGGAATTGGTGACGAACATGTACGGCGGAACGCTGAGCGAAGGCTCTACCGTGTTTGGCTGGTTCGTGGCGTCTTACGCCTTGATGCAATTTCTTTGCGCACCGATTCTGGGCAACCTCAGCGATGCGTATGGCCGACGGCCCATTATCCTGCTTTCGCTCTTGGGAACCGGGCTGGATTATTTGTTGATGGCGTTTGCGCCCAATCTGTTTTGGTTGTTTATCGGGCGCATCATTTCCGGCATCACGGGCGCCAATATCACCGCCGCCAACGCCTACATCGCTGACATCACGCCGCCCGAAGAGCGCGCCAAAAACTTTGGCTTGATCGGCGCGTGTTTCGGCATCGGGTTTATCGCGGGTCCGGCGCTCGGCGGCGTGCTGGGCGGCTATGGTCTGCGCGCGCCGTTTATCGCTGCTGCCGGACTGACTCTGTGCAATGCGCTGTATGGCCTGTTTGTCTTGCCTGAATCACACGCGCAAGAAAATCGCCGTCCGTTTCATTGGCAACGTGCGCATCCGTGGGCGTCGCTCAGTTCGTTGCGCAAATATCCGGTGGTGCTGATGCTGGCGGCGACCATTGCGCTCGAACGTCTGGCGCACGATTCATTGCCCAGCACGTGGGTGCTCTATACGACGTATCGGTTTAACTGGACGCCATTCGACAATGGCATGTCGCTGGCGCTGGTTGGCGTGATGTATGCGCTGGTCTCTGGCGGGCTGACCGGCACGCTGGTCCGCTGGCTGGGCGAACGGCGCGCCATCATCACGGGATTGTCCATCGGCGCATTGACGTTTTTGCTGTATGGAAGCGCGCCCAAAGGTTGGGTGTTGTATGTCGGCATCGTCATCGGCTGTTTGGGCGGAATCGCGATGCCGGCGATTCAATCGTTGATTACCAAGATGACGCCGCCTGACGAACAAGGCGCGGTGCAAGGCGTGCTCAGCAGCATTCAAAGCATCGCCGCCATCATCGGGCCGCTGATGGCCACCGGCCTGTTTGGCTATTTCACGTCGCCGTCAGCGCCAGTGCATTTGCCCGGCGCAGCCTTCCTCGCCAGTTCAATCCTGGTTGCCACGGGCGCGTTGCTCGCCTTACGCAGCGTAAAACCAGCGACAATCCTCGCAGCCAAAACAACCGACTAAACGCAACCAAACCTGCGGCGCGTCAGCGTCCCACCACGTTGGGATAGCATTTCTGATACGCGAGATAATTGCCCGTCACCTTGAACACGTAATCCTTGGTTTCGCGTTTGAGCACTTCGCCCACAAAACGATCCGGGTCCGTGCTTCTGGCGCGCGCCAACCAGCGACGGACGGAATCTTCGCTGCCGTTGTAAGCCGCCGCCACCGCCTGTGGCGTGCCAAATTCCTCAAACAGATTCTTCAGGTATTGCGACCCGAACAGCACGGCGACTTCCGGGTTGTAAAGATCGTTCTGCTCAAAATCGCGCAGCCGCAATTGCCCAGCGATCTGGTTGGAGGTTTGCGCAATGAATTGCATCAACCCGCGCGCGGCAGACGCGCTTTTGACGCGCGGGTTGTAGCTGCTTTCCTGGCGCGCAATCGAAAGCACAAAGCGCGGATCAACACCGCGCGGCACGGCGTACTGCGCCAGTGCAGCCCGAAATGGCAGCGGATAAAAAATCTCCGCAGTTTCGCGCGGCAACAATTCCAATCGGTAATCGTCCGGTAAACCTGCCAGCAACGGTTCGCCGACTTCAAAGGTCAGCTTGGCGCAATTTCCGCGCGCGCAATAAAACGCCGCCGTTGTACGCGGCGCACCGGCTTCCAGCAATTCCGACGCGCCCTCGTCATAAAGCCCCAAAAACAACAATTCGCTGGCAAGCGTTTGATGATTCGCCACGGCGGGCACGGATTCTCCGTCACTGAGCGGCGCGGCGCGCCCAGCCCGTGCCACTGTGAGGCTGGGCGGTTGGTAGCTGCGTAACTTGCCATAACTGGTTTTGAGAACAGAAAGCAATTCGCGGCGCAACGGGTTGGCAGCGTCTTCCGGCAAAAACCGCAACGCCTGTTGCGCGGCGGTTTTGGCCACGGCGGCATTTCCGGCACTGTGCGCGGCACGCGCATCAGCCACGAATTTGTCACGACGCGTGGCCGCCATGTTTTTGGCGCGCAAATTTACCGTCAGCGCACGCAACCGTTCGCTGGCACGCCACCCGTAATAACCTGCGGCTCCGCCACGCAATTCCGGCAAGGCCAAATACTCTGTCAAAGCGTCTTCATACCGGCCCTGTTTTTCCAAACAGTACGCGCGCAAGAACGCGACTTCCGGCCCGTTGGTCGTCGCCACTTGCCCGCGCACGCTCAGGTTCCGGCTGCGCAACGCCGTGAAATCGGCCAACGCCGCCAGATAATCTTCCTGCGCCAAATGGATCAACGCCTGTTTGAAATGCGCCGTAACCGCTGTAAAGGCGTCGCTCACCGCCATTCCGCGCGCGGCCCACTTCAAGGCCTCTTCGTGGCGCCCGGCGGTGCGCAACGTGTCAATCGCATTCAGGTGCGCATAACCGACATATTCGCTGCGCGGATAGACGCGCAAAAACTCTTCGTAACGAGCAATCGCACGATCGGCGTCTCCCAGGTATTGATAGCAATGGCCAACGTAATAAAACCCTTGTTCGCCTTCCGGCGTGCTTGGGAATTCCTTATGCACCTGCGCATACCACTTGGCCGATTCGCTGAAATTGTCTTCGAGAAAATAGCCGCGTCCCAGTTGAAACAACGCCTCATTGCGTTTGGGACTTTGGGGAAACTGACTGACGACCGCCAACCAGTGTTTGCGCGCATCGCCAAAATAACGGTTGAATTGATAAATGCGCGCGCGGCGCAAATGCTCGGCCTCGCTGAGCATTGCGCCTTCCAGTTCGTTGATGCGATCCAGTCCGCGCGCGGCGCGCAATGAGGTGTCGTCCTGCGCAGTCCCCGCCAGCGCCGATTCAAACGAAGCGCGCGCCGCATCGTTTTGCCGCAAGGCGGCCTGGGCTTCGCCGATCAACGCCAGATAGTCACGTCGCACACTGGCCGAACCGCGCAACAAGCTGATGACGGATTGATACTGGCCGCCGCGAAAATAGCTTTCCCCCAACCGCTGAATGGCGCGCTCGCGGTACAAATGGTCAGCAGGCGCACCGCTCTGAGGCGACAAAAAGCGTTGCAACAGCCGTTGCTCTTCTTTGGCATTGCCGCCCACGCGCGCAATCTCTGCCTGATGCCACAAAGCATAACTGGCCAGCACGGAATTGCGCGCCACGACCGATTGCAACAACTGGTTGGCTTCGATGTTGGCATCGCGCCGCATCAACAAACGCGCCAGCAAATAATCGTAATTGTTTTGCGCAAAGGCTTCGGGCGCAGCCTTTTTCATTTCGCGCAACAACGTTTCTGCCGTGCGTTCGTCGTCGCGTTCGAGCGCCGCACGTAACTGTGCGTGTTGTTCCGGGCGGATTTGCGCGTTAGCGGTGATAAAGGTGGGGAAAGTGCAAAGTAAGCAAAGAAAAAGAAATCGGTTCAACATCATTTTACGCGGCTGGTTTTGCGCTTGATGAAATCCATCATCACGTATTCGCCCAGGCGCAAACTGGTGGTGAAATACGCTTTGCCGTGGGCAATTTCGGTCAGTTGTTTGACGAATTCGACCAGGTAGTAATCGTCGGTCAACATAAAAGTGTTGACGATGATGCCGGAACGACGACATTGTGCGGCTTCGGCCAGCGTCGCTTCGACGATGCGCGAATCCAGCCCCATCGAATTTTTATATAACCGGCGACCGCCTTCCTGCGCCGCGCGTTTGTGGCCCGGCGCTTCGCCATCAACAAACAACGCCGACGGTTTGCCGTCGGTGATCATAATGATCTGGCGCATATCTTTGCGCTGCGAAAGCAGAATGCGACGCGCCAGTTTCAACCCTTCGCAGGTGTTGGTGTGATAGGGGCCGACTTGCACGCTGGCGAGTTTGCCGAGCGGGATTTCTTCAGCGCCGTCGTGAAAAAGCACCAAACGCAACGAATCGCCCGGATATTGTGTGCGAATCAAATGCGACAACGCCAACGCGACACGTTTGGCCGGCGTGAACCGGTCTTCGCCGTACAGAATCATCGAATGCGAACAGTCGAGCATCACCACCGTCGCACACGACGATTGATATTCGGCCTGGCGTACAAGCAAATCTTTGTAATCGAGTTCGAGCGGAACGCCCAGCCCCTGTCGTCCGACGGCATTCAGCAACGTGCCGGTGACATCCAGATTCAGCGCATCGCCAAACTCATATGGTTTTGAGGCTTCGTAGGCTTCGACGCCCGTCGCCAGATAGTTGGTGTCGTGACGGCCAAAGGACGATTTGCCCAACCCGGAAATCAACTTTTTCAGCGTCTTGTAGCCAAGAAAGTCCACGCCTTTTTGCGTAACTTCAAACTTGATGTTCGGCTTCTGGTATTCGCCGGTTTGCCCCTGGCCTTGTGGTTGCTGCTTGCGCGCGCGGCGGGCTGCGCCGTCTTCGCCCAACATCTGTTCCAACGCTTCCAGGTCGCCCTGCACATTCAGATAGCCTTCCTGGATCAGCCGCAGAATCAATTTATCAATCAGTTCGTCCAGGCGTTCGTCGCGCGCGTCACCGTTTTCGTCAAAGAGTTGCTGAATCTGTTCCTGATCGAGCAATCCAGATTCGCGCAAGGCTTGCCGAATGGCGCGGCGCAACGATTCGAGCGCGTCTTCGGGATCAACATCGTCAAATTCATCGCGGCCCCAATCGCGCGCCCAGCGCTGGTATTGTTGGCGAAACTGATCTTCAAACCCGCTGCGCAGCAGGTAATCAGAGAGCGCTTCCATCAACTCTTCCAGGCTGATGTCGTCCCAATCAATGCCCGTCCATTTGGAATATCTGGTAATGCGCATAACTTAATTCACCCTGCCGCCGCTCCAATCGTCATAGTTTTGTCGGCGCGATGGACGCTCTGTCTCGGCGCGGCTGTAACTGGCGCTTCCCTGCCCTTCCTTGCGCGTCAGTTTCTTTTGCGCGTGCAACCCCTCCAAAACCAATTCACAAGCCGCGATCAATGTGCCCGGCGCTTCGTCTTCCAAATTGCCGCTGCGCGCAGCGTCGAGCAGGCCTTTGACCTTGCGCAAATCAGCCAGCAACTCTTCGTCAGGCGTCATCTCTCCCAACGATACCCCTTTTGTGTGCTGGAAGTGATCGAGCACCTGGCGAAAATCAATGCCGTTGTATCGTTCGGCGAAAACTTCGCCACAGGCTTTGCGAATCAGTTCGCGGGCGATGCGTTCACCGCCGACCTGTTCGCCTTCGTATTCCAGTTCCAGTTTACCGGTAATTGCCGGCAAGGCGGCGTAAAGGTCGCTGATACGCGGCGTCACATAAAATTCGCCCGGTTGTATACGATGCTCGGCCAGTTCCTGCAAATAGCGACGTTCGGCGTTAGAGACGACTGTTTCCAGCAACGTGATCGGCAACCGCTGACTGACGCCAGAACGTTTGTCTATGCGTTTGTCGTCGCGCGCGCTAAACGCCACCTGTTCGATGATTTCGCGAATCAGCGCAGGCACTTTGAACCGCGGTCGGTCATAGACAGAACCGTCGTAATCGCGTTCGCGGTTGGTCCAGGCTTCCTGGTTGGTGATTTTGACGCCCAGCGCACGCGTCGCCGGATAGTGAGTTTGAATTTCTGCGCCGATGCGGTCTTTGAGCGGCGTGATGATTTTGCCGCGGGCCGTGTAATCTTCGGGATTGGCGGAAAACACCAGCAAGACATCCAACGGCAAGCGCACGGGATACCCCTTAATCTGCACATCGCCTTCTTGCATGATGTTGAACAATCCCACCTGAATTTTGCCCGCCAGATCAGGCAATTCGTTCAGCGCAAACACACCGCGATTGGCGCGCGGCAACAATCCGTAATGAATCGTCAATTCATCAGACAGCAAATGCCCGCCGCGTGCAGCCTTGATCGGGTCAACGTCCCCGATGATGTCAGCGATGGTGACATCGGGTGTGGCCAGTTTTTCGATGTAACGGGAATCGCGCCCGATCCATTGAATGGCGGCATCGTCGCCCGCTTCGCTGATGATTTGTTTGCCATATGCGCTGAGCGGTTGCAGCGGGTCGTCATTGATTTCCGAACCGGCAATGACCGGGATTTCGTCGTCCAGCAAATGCACGAGCGCGCGCAAAATGCGGCTTTTGGCCTGTCCGCGCAACCCCAGCAAAATCATGTTGTGGCGTGCCAGCAAAGCGTTGACGATTTGCGGCACAACCGTTTCGTCATAGCCCAATACGCCGGGAAACAGATTCTCACCGGCACGCAGTTTACGAATCAAATTTCGTCGGATTTCATTTTTGACGGAGCGGCTCTTGTAGCCTTTGGCGCGGAGTTCACCAAGTGTCTGTGGCTTGATCATTGCGCGGGCAAACCTCGTAAGAAAAGCGGGACGTTGCTGGATTGATGCGGCGCTCAACGGGCGACCAACACCTGTCAGAAACGCGTTCGATCTTACCCGCCGCTCGCAGGCGGCGCAAGCAACGAATTTGAAGCAGAGACGCGCTGACCAAGACATCACCTGAAGCGATTTAGCGCGCCGCCGTCGCCAAAATTCGCATCAGCTCGCGCGTTCCATTCTCGCAAGCCTGGCCATACCGCTCTGTGCGCAAGAACGGCGTCACCTGTTGGCGCAGAATTTGCGCGCAAAGATCATTGGGTAACACAGATTCCAGGCCCCTGCCGACCTCAATGCGCACGCGCCGCTCTTTGACCGCAATCAAAAGCAACACACCGTTGTTCTTTTCTTTTGTCCCGATGCCCCAGGCGTTGAAAAGGTCCGTCGCGTACGGTTCGATTGCCTGGTAAGGCGCTAAATCGGCGACCGTCGCGACGACCAATTGATGCGTGGTTTTCTCGCTAAACGCGGTGAGAAGCTGTGTCAGTTGTGCGTGTTCGTCGTCGCTGAGCAACTCGGCAAAGTCATTGACGTAACCGACCGGCGGCAGAAACACATTTACCTTAGGCGTTGGCTGTTCAGTTGTTTTCCGCGCTGCTGACCGGCAGGCTGCGCCGCCAACGACGAAGGCCAACAACGCAACCCCAAAACTGATCTGGCGCAGCAGGATTTTCATCTGACAGATAACCTCTGAATAACATCGGGAAATACCAACCGGATCGCAGGCTACTGCAAATTGCCAACTGTCGCCAAGCACATACGGCGTGGCCGGGAGCCGCCGAAATTGCCGAAAGCCTGTAACCGCGCCATAATGCCGCCCGTCTGAAGCAATGCACTAATTTCACCCGGACGCCGCTCATCGCGCGACCATCTATATCAACACTCGCATTTCGCAACGATCTTGCATCGGAGGCCCGTTATGACCCGCTCGCCGCATTTCAAGCTGCGCAGCGCCTGCGCGCATCTTGTTACCCTTTGTTTGTCGTTTTCCTTGTTGGCCAACCCGGTTTGGGCACAAGGCGCTAAAAAGGCTACAGCGCCTGCCGCCGCGGCACAGCCACAAGCCAACGACAAGGACTACACTGACTCCATTCTCAAGAACACGACTGACAAACAGTTCCTGACCGAGTTGGTAGATCATTTGCCAGCCTCAGACAAAGTGCCGACGCCCGCCAAAATCATCGGCTATCCGGTCGGCACGCCGAACAAGCTGACGTATACCAAAGACCAATATCGGTATTACCGCGAACTGGAAAAAGCGACGCCGCGCGTCAAAGTTTTCACCGCGCCGGAAAAGAGCGAATTGGGCCGCGAACAACTGCTGATCGCTGTCGGCGACGAAGACAGCATCAACAATCTGGCCAAGTACAAAGACATCACGGCGAAGCTTGGCGACCCGCGCCGCATCAACGACGAACAAGCCAAAGCCTTGATCGGCGAAGGCAAAGCGATTTACTGGGCTTCGGGTTCGATTCACTCGCCCGAAACCGGCAGCCCCGAAATGTTGATGGAGATGGCTTATCGGCTGGCTGTCGAAGAGACGCCATTCATTCAGCAGATTCGCAAAAACGTTATCGTGCTGATTACGCCTACGCTCGAAGTGGACGGGCGCGACATGATGGTTGACCTTTACAACTGGCGCAAAGCCAACGAAGGCAAACGTGCGCCGAGTTTGTTGTATTGGGGCAAATACGTTGCGCACGACAACAACCGCGATTCGATGGGCATGGCGCTGGCGTTGACGCGCAATCAGATGGCGCATTTCCTGGATTACCACCCGACGGTGCTGCACGACCTGCACGAATCGGTCCCCTTCCTTTACACCTCGACCGGCACGGGGCCGTACAACGCCTGGCTTGATCCGATTGTGGTCAATGAATGGCAGGCGCTGGCCTATCACGAGATCGAAGAGATGACCAAGCGCGGCGTGCCCGGCGTGTGGACGCACGGCTTTTATGATGGCTGGGCGCCGAATTACATGTTCTATGTCGCCAACGGCCACAACTCGATTGGCCGCTTTTACGAAACCTTTGGCAACGGCGGCGCAGACACGCAAGACCGCACGGTTGGCGCGCAATCGCAACGCGACTGGTTCCGCCCCAATCCGCCGCTGCCGCGCGTGAAATGGTCCATCCGCAACAACATCAACATGCAACAAAGCGCGATTCTGCTGGCGATGAATTACGTCTCGCAGAACAAAGAGCGCTTCCTCAACAACTTTTACCTGAAGAGCAAACGCTCCGTCGCCAAAGCCCGCACCGAAGGACCAGCGGCCTGGGTTTTCCCCGGCGACGAAGCCCGGCCCGGCGGACAGGCTGAATTGCTCAACCTGCTCAAGATGCAGGGTTGCGAAGTCCATCGCACCAACCAAGCCATCGAAACCAAGGACGGCAAATTCCCGACGGGCAGTTACGTCGTGCGTATGGATCAGCCCTATTCGCGCATGGCTGACATGCTGCTCGACACGCAGTATTACAACGTGAACGATCCGCGCCCGTACGATGATACCGGCTGGACGCTCGGCCCGCTGCACAACGTCAAAACCGTGCGCGTAAAAGACGTGGGCATTCTCGAGCAACCGATGACGCTGACCAGCGGCATGATCAAAGTCACCGGCAAGGTCGAAGGCAACGCTACGACAGCGTGGGTGATCAATCACAACACCGACAACGCGCTGGCCACGCTGCGCTTCCGTTTGAAAGACGTGAAGATGAACGCTGCCGAAGCCGAGTTCAAAGTCGGCGAACGCGCGTTCAACGCCGGTTCGTTCATTATCAAAGCCGAAGGCAACCCTGCCGATGTGGCTGCGCGTTTGACCAAAGAGGCGACCGAGCTCGGCGTCACCGTGCAAGCCATAGACAAAGCGCCCGAAGTCGCGCAACACCCGCTGGCCGCGCCGCGCATCGCGCTGGTACACACGTGGGTGAACACGCAAGACGAAGGCTGGTTCCGCATCGAGTTCGACCGGCTGGGCATTCCGTATAGTTATATTTCAGAACACGTGATTCGCGACACGGCGAATCTGCGCGACAAATACGACGTGATCATCTTTGGTCCGGCGCGCGGCACTGCGCAATCTATCGTACGCGGCGTCGCCAAACGTGGTGACAACGAACCGCCGATTCCGTGGAAGGGGTCCGACCTGACGCCGAACATGGCGCAATCGCCCGACACAACAGATGACATGCGCGGCGGCATGGGCATCGTCGGCGTCGCCAACTTGCAGAAGTTCATCGAAGGCGGCGGCCTCTTCATCACCATCGGCGGCAATTCGTCGGTGCCGATTGAGTTCGGCATTACCGAAGGCGTCTCGATTCAGGAAACGCGCGCCTTGCAAGCGCGTGGCTCCGTGATGAACGCCAGCTTCGCCGACCGCAAGAGCCCGATTGCGTATGGCTACGGCGAAACGCTCGGCGTGTATTTCAACCAAGCGCCCGTCTTTCAGGCTGGCGGCGTGGGCGGATTTGGCGGTGGTGGCGGCGGATTTGGTGGCGGTGGTGGCGCACAAGGCCGTGTCACCGGGCGCGGCAGTTTGGCTGACCCTGACATCGTGCAAGGCCGCGCGCCGTTACCGCCTGCGCCACCGGCTCGCCTGACAGAAGACGGTGTGCCAGCAGAATTTGCCGAAGCGATGCGCGGACAAATGCCCGCGCCAGAAATGCGGCCACGTACCGTCTTGCGCTTTGCCACGGACGAAAAGAACCTGCTCATCAGCGGCATGCTCGCAGGCGGTGCTGAACTCGCAGGCAAACCCGCCGTGCTTGACGTGCCCGTTGGCAAAGGCCACGTCGTGATGTTTGCCAACAATCCGTTCTGGCGGCATCAAACACACGGCAGCTTCTTCTTGCTGTTCAACGCGGCCTTCAACTATCAACACCTGCACGTGGGGCGCACAGCTCCGCGGCGCGGTGGCCCGCCAACCGCTGGGCAAAACGGCGAAGAGCAAGAACAATAACGCACCAAAACCAATTGCTGGCACAAAGAGCAAAGGGCGAGTGACGATGTCATTCGCCCTTTGCTCTTTGTGCGTCTTTGGAGCCTCAGCCGCTCCGGTTGCCACCACTTTCCCTGCCGCCTCCATTTTCCCCAAACAGCCTGGCTTCAACAAAAAAATTTCCCAGGTAGCTCAGCGGCTGTAGACAAACTACAGCCCAGGATGTACCGTGTCTACACCCTAGACTCAATTAAATAAAAAGGAGCTTCACGATGAAATCGCACAAGAAGCAAAGTTACGAAAACCGCATCGAGTTGCTGCAAGGCACGCTCGATCTGCTGATTTTGCAAACGCTGCAATGGGGGCCGCGCCACGGCTACGGCATCAGTCAGGCCATCCGCGCTGGCTCCGGTGAAGTGTTGCAGGTGGACACAGGCTCGCTCTATCCGGCGTTGCACCGGTTGGAACGCAAGAAATGGATCAAGTCCGAATGGACGACTTCGGAAAACAACCAGAAGGTCAAAACCTACCAACTGACCACCGCGGGCAAGAAACAACTCGCCGCCGAGCGCTCTAACTGGGAACGGCTGACGGCGGCAATGGCAGGCATTCTGAATCCGACGGAAGAAGCATAAGGAGCGTGCTCTATGAAATTCTGGCGACGCCGCAAAGACGAAGAACTCGACGCCGAAATCCAAAGCCATCTCGACGAAGCCATCCGCGATCGTATCGCGCGTGGCGAAGCGCCCGACGAAGCACGCGCCAACGCCTTGCGCGAATTCGGCAATGTCGGATTGGTCAAAGAAGTTACGCGCGAGATGTGGGGCTGGGCTTGGGTCGAACAGTTGTTACAAGACTTGCGATTCGGGCTGCGGATGCTACGCAAGAATCCGGGCTTTTCGCTGATTGCGATTTTGACGCTGGCGCTGGGCATCGGCGCGACGACGGCGATTTTCAGCGTGGTCAATGCCGTCCTGTTGCGATCATTGCCGTACCACGAACCTGACCGGCTGGTGTTGCTGAGTTATTACCGCGAGCGCGTACTCAACGATTACGCTAATGCCGCAGAGTATTTGGAGTGGCGTACGCAAACGAAGGCTTTCGCGCAAATGGCGGCTTATCGTTTCGATGTCGCCGATTTGACCGGCAACGGCGAGCCGGAGCGTTTGAAAGTGGGATACGCTTCGGCGGATTGCTTTGCGACGCTCGGTGTAACGCCTGCACGCGGGCGCGCGTTCACACCGGAAGAAGACAGGGCAGGCAATGCGAAAGCCGTGATTTTGACCAATGGGTATTGGCAACGTCATTTCGGCGGTGCCCCGCAAGTGTTAGGGCGAACGCTGACGGTAGGCGGGCAAAGCCGCACCGTCGTCGGCATCATGCCATCCGGCTTTCGCCTGACCGACGACGCCGAACTGTGGTTGCCGCTGGCGCTCGACGTCAATCAGCAATTGAGTCGCCAGGGCAATGCGGTCAGGGTGAAAGTCATCGCGCGTCTCAAGCCCGGCGCAACGCCTGAAGTTGCACGCGCAGAATTGGCTGCTGTTTTGGCGCAACAACGACAGCACTTCCCGCAAATCTATTCTCGTTTTGGCGACATTCAGGCGCGTGTAATCGAACTCAATGAAAGTCTTGTCGGGAACGTGCGGCGGGCCTTGTGGGTGTTGTTCGGCGCAGTCGGATTTGTGCTGCTTATCGCCTGCACCAACGTCGCGAATCTGTTGCTAGCGCGCGGTGCGGTACGACAACGGGAACTGGCGATTCGCGCAGCGGTAGGCGCAGGTAGATGGCGATTGATGCGGCAATTGTTGACGGAGAGTTTGTTGCTCGCATTGGCAGGCGGCGTGGCCGGATGGTTGTTGGCGCGTTGGGGCATCAAGTTACTCGTGGCATTCAGTCCTGATTCGATTGCGCGCATCAGGGAAACTACAGTGGATGGACGTACGCTCGTTTTCACTTGCCTCGTCGTCGTGCTGGCGGGACTGCTCGCGGGCATTTTACCCGCCTTGCAAGCCTCCCAAACCGACGTCAATGAAACGCTCAAAGCGCAATCATCGCCGACTGGGCAACGAGGTGCACGACGATTATTGCCTGCGTTGATGATTACCGAACTGGCGCTGGCGCTGGTCTTGCTGGTGGGCGCGGGGCTGCTGGGCAAAAGCTATGTGCGCTTATTAGTCGTACCCAAAGGCTTTCATCCCGCCGGTGTGTTGACTGGCGTACTCAGTCCCAGCGTGGCGAAGTATCCGTTTCAATCGCCGCAGCGTGACGCTTATCACCGTGAAGTATTGGCGCGAGTGCAAGCCTTGCCCGGCATTCGGTCGGCAGCCCTGGCGAGTCTGACTCCGCTGGAAGGCGGTTACGGACGCACAGGGTTTCAGATCGAAGGGCGCACGGCGTTTCCGAAAGAGGAAACGCCAATGGCGGACGAAAACATCATCAGCCCCGAATATCTGTCAACGATGGGGATTCCGTTGCTTGCCGGGCGTGCGTTTACGGCAGCGGATAACAGCGGAGGTCCTGAAGTCGTGTTGATCAACGAAACCTTTGCGCGCCGTTTTTTCCCAAACGAAAATCCAATCGGCCAACGGCTGCTGATGGCTCGAACCAAAACTATTGTCGGCGTAGTGAGTGATACACGGCATCAAGGTTTGGATCAGGACGTGCGATTGGAAATCTACATCCCTTCCGCGCAAGCCATCTGGAATCGCAACTACGTGCTGGCCGTCCGCGTGGCTGACCAGCAGAACAATCCTTCCAGCTTGGCAATTCAAATTGCTGCCATTCGCAATCAGTTGCGCGTACTTGAACCCAACGAACCTGTCAACGAAATCATTCCGTTGGAACAACGCCTGTCAAATTCGCGCGCGGTTGCGACCAGACGCTTCCAGCTGACGCTGTTCAGCGTGTTCGCAGCGGTGGCGCTAGTCATTGCGACGGTCGGCATTTACGGCGTCATCTCGTATTCAGTCAGCCAACGCACACAGGAAATCGGTCTACGCATGGCGCTCGGCGCACAAACGAGCGATGTCGTGCGGCTGATCGTCTGGCGTGGCATGCGCTTGGCGCTGCTGGGCGTGACGTTAGGTGTTGTTGCGGCATTGGCGCTAACGCGCGTAATGACGAAATTATTGTTCCAGGTTACTGCGACCGATCCACTGACTTACACGCAAGTGGCGGTGTTGCTGTTCGCAGTTGCGCTTATCGCCAACTACGTTCCGGCACAACGTGCGACGAAGGTTGATCCGCTGATCGCACTCCGGCACGAATAGCCACCAAACAAACTACTGAATGGGAGTGTGAACCATGAACTTCTTTCGCTGGCAACACCGCAAAGATGAAGACCTCAACGCCGAAATCCGCCACCACCTCGACGAAACCATCCGCGACCGCATCGCACGCGGCGAAACGCCCGAAGACGCGCGGCTGAATGCACAGCGTGAATTTGGCAATGTGGGCTTGGTCAAAGAAGTCACGCGCGCGATGTGGGGTTGGAGTTGGCTCGAACAGGTGGGGCAAGACTTGGGCTATGGCGCACGGATGTTGGCGAAACAGCCGGGCTTTTCGTTGATTGCGATTCTGACGCTGGCGCTAGGCATCGGTGCAAACTCAATGCTGTTTAGCGCGCTACAGGCCATGCTGTTGCGCCCGTTGCCGGGCATCAGTGAAGCGAATCGGCTGGTGCAAGTTGGGCGCACGAACAACGGCAACGGATTTGAATCGGTGTCGTTCCCTGATTACCGCGATTACCGTGATCAGAACTCGACGTTTCTGGGGTTGGCCGCCGAAAGCGAGCAGGAGTTTCATCTCGGCACGGACAAAAGCGCCGAGCGGATCAAAGGCGCGCTGGTCACCGGAAATTATTTTGACGTGTTGGGCGTCAAGGCGGCGCACGGACGATTGTTGCAGCCCGCCGAATCAGAAGTCGAAGGAGCAAATGCCGTCGCCGTCATCAGCGCGCGTCTGTGGCGCAAGCAGTTTGGCGGGGAACCCGTGGCGGGAAAAACCATCAGCCTAAACGCCAATCCATACACAATCATCGGCGTTGCTGAAGCCTTTCAAGGAACCAACCCGTTAGCCGACAAGGCAGACATCTGGATTCCGATCACCATGTGGCGGCAGAGCGATCCCTGGATGGCGCAAATCGGCGCGGATTGGCTCAACAGCCGAAGCTCGGATTTTGCAGATGTCATTGGACGACTCAAACCAAGCGTGACGCTGGAACAAGCCCAGGCAGATTTGTCGGCCATCGCACAGCGTCTGGCGCAACATTATCCCGCCACCAACGCCAAGCGTGGCGTGCAGGTTGCGGCAGGGCTGGGACTTTCCCCCAATGATAATCAAGAGTTACGACAGTTTTTTGGGCTGCAATTCGGCATTGTAGCCATTGTCCTGCTGATTGCGTGTGCCAATCTGGCGGGTTTGCTGCTATCACTCACCGCCGCGCGACAACAGGAACTCGGCATACGGATGGCAATTGGTGCGGGGCGCTGGCGCATCGTGCGACAACTGCTGACCGAATCCACGCTGCTGGCGTTGCTGGGAGGACTGCTGGCGCTGGTAATCGCAAACTGGCTCACTGACAGTTTGCGCTCTTTGCTGCCGGATAAATCTCCTGACATGCAGGCGCAGCTACGTTTCACGCTGGATGGGCGCGTGGCGCTCTTTACGCTTGCGTTGTCCGTGCTGACCGGCATGCTGTTTGGCATCGCTCCCGCGTGGCAGGCCACGAAATTGAACCTTCTGCCCGTGCTAAAAGAAGCTGGCAATTCGTTCAGTCAGCAAATGCGTTCCCGCTTGCGCAGCACGCTGGTCGTTGTACAAATCGCGTTGTCGTTGATGCTGCTCATCAGCGCCGGGCTTTGCCTTCGTACGTTGCAAAATGCCCAGGCGATCAATCCGGGATTTGTGACGGAAAACCTGCTGACTGCCAGACTCGATCTGGGACGGCAAAATTACACCGAAACGCAAGGGCAGATGTTTTATCAATCGTTGCGCGAACGTTTGCGCCGTCTGCCGGGCGTGCAATCCGCCAGTCTGGCCCAAACCGTGCCGCTCGAAGGCAGCAGCTATGGCAATACGGTTTCGGTCGAACAGCGCGGACAATTCAACCTGCGCTATAACATTGTGACGCCGGAATACTTGGAAACGCTGGGGATTCCCTTGCTGCTCGGTCGCCAATTTTCTGCCTATGACACGGCGCAATCTCAACGTGTCGCCATCATCAATGAAACGTTTGCGCGCGCTGCCTGGCCCAACGAAAACCCCGTCGGCAAAATCTTTAAGTGGAAAGATCGCACGGGCGATTTGCCTATCGAAGTGATTGGCGTGGCGCGCGACACCAAAAGCCAGGATTTGTTTCAAGCGCCGCGCCGGGTCGCTTATTTACCGCTTGCACAACAATACGATGGCGGGTTGACGCTGCTCTTGCGAACATCTTTGCCGCCGGAACAATTGTTGTCGGCGATACAGCAGGAAATCCGCGCGCTCGATCCCAGACTTCCCGTCTATAACATCAAAACGATTGAGCAATATCGGCGCGCGGCGTTTGCGCAAAAACGTTTGCAGGCTGTGTTGCTCAGCGGATTTGGATTGCTGGCGCTGGTGCTGGCAAGCCTTGGGCTGTATGGCGTGCTCTCATTTGGCGTGGCCCAACGCACACGGGAAATCGGCATTCGCATCGCGCTCGGCGCACGCGCAAACGATGTCGTGAGCTTGGTGGTGCGTCAAGGAATCAAACTAACTGCCGTCGGCATCCTGCTCGGGCTGGCGGGGGCGCTGGCTGTTACGCGCGTGCTGGCCAGTTTGTTGTATGGCGTCAGTCCGACCGATCCGCTGACGTTTGTCGGCGTGATCTTTGTTTTGGCACTGGTTGCGCTGTGCGCCTGCTGGGTTCCGGCGCGGCGGGCGGCGAAAGTTGACCCGATGATTGCGCTGCGCGGTGATTGACGCAGGCGCAGCGATTCGCGGCGTAGCTGATCATCTCTCACTGCCGGTAAGGAAAACACAATGAAAACCGCCACTACAGTAAATTCAAAAAGGGTCCGAGTAATGCGCTTTTCGATGTCTGTCGCCTATGCCTTGAGCATACCCATCAGTGTCATCGGTCAGACCGGCGAGAAGGCAGCGGAGATTTCGCCTCACCAGCCCAAAATGATTCGTGTGGGAGATCGCCGCCTGGCTGTGTATTGCGACGGTAAAGCCGAGCGCGCGCCGACCGTCATCCTCATTCCGGGCGGTGGCCGTCCGGCACAGGATTGGACGAAGGTACAACCCCCCGTCGCAGGCTTTGCGCGCGTGTGCAGTTACGACCCCGCCAATCTGGGCGCAAGCGACAAGGCGACGAATTTTCCGCAACCCATCGAGGAAGCTGTGGAGGATTTGCACGCCTGGCTCAAAGCCTCCGGCGAAAGAGGACCATTCGTTTTGGTTGCGCATTCCCTCAGCGGCATCCACGCGCGGCGCTTCGAGATCAAGTACAAAAGCGAAGTTGCCGGGCTGGTTTTCGTGGACTCTTCGCACGAAGAACAGTCGCTGCGCCTGCACGAACTCGATCCCAACGGGCCGGTGCCGGACGAAAACAACGCGCGGCTGGGCTGGTACATAAAACCGGGGCAGCGGCTGGAATGGAAAACCGAACTGCCGCTGATCGTACTCGGTCGCGGCAAGCCTACGCCGCGCGGCAACAACACGTCCCTGACAGCAGAGCAGTTCGTCGCCTGGGATCGCATCTGGCGTGGGTTTCAGGAAGATTTGGCGAAACGCTCCAAACATGGACAATTTCGCCTCGCGGAGCAGAGCGGACACTTCATCCAGTTAGAGCAGCCCGACCTCGTTATTCAAGCCATCCGCGATGTTCTCAAACCTCGCTGACTCGGCTTTTCTAAAAAACGTCCCGCCAAAATTTCCACAAGCACACCGCGCCACCTTGACGTTTGAGGCTACCCTATGTAGTTTTCTTATTATTCAGCATCCTAACTAGTCAAAAATACTGAGCAAAAAGTTCATTCGAGAGGCATTTACCATGAGCAAAGGGTTTCTCACTTTTTCTTCGGCGATCATTTTGCAGGCGGTTGCCAATGAGTATCGGCACGGCTTCGACATCATAGACGTCACGGGCTTGCCGGGCGGCACGGTCTATCCGGCGCTGCGGCGGTTGGAGGACGCGGGCTATCTCAAATCCAAATGGGAAAAGCTGACCAACCGCCCGCAGGGAGCGCGCCCACCGCGCCGGTTGTACGAGATCACGCGCGCGGGGCAGGCGGCATTGGAAGACGCCGTCAAACGCTATCGCTTGCTGGAACAAAGCGACTTCACGCAGGAACGGGAACCGAAACCGAGCAAAGCCTAACGCGAGAGTGGAATGAAGAAGATACGTATTCATTTCTGGCTGATTCGCTTCATCGGCCTGATCGTGCCGCGACGGCTGCGCGCCGATTGGCGGCAGGAGTGGGAAGCGGAGTTGCAGTACCGCGAAGAGATGCTCGCCGAATGGGACAGGCTGACGTGGCGAAACAAGCTCGACCTGTTGCGGCGCAGCGCGAGCGCGTTCTGGGATGCGCTGGTGCTGCAGCCGAAACGATGGGAGGACGAAATGGTAGAAGACTTGCGGTTTGGGATTCGGATGTTACTCAAGCACAAAGGCTACACCGTTGTAGCCGTGCTGACGCTGGCCCTGGGCATCGGCGTGAATACGGCGTTGTTCACCGCGTTCAATGCGATGGCGCTGCGTCCACTTCCGGTCAAAGACGCGCATCAGGTGGTGAAGGTCTATCGCCAGGATCGAGGCAAGACTGACCGCGAAGTCAGCGGTTCGCCCAGTATGTATTCTTACGCGGAATACACCAGCCAACGCAACCAAACGCAGTCATTCTCCGGTTTGGCGGCCTATGCTGATATCTCCCTGACCTTGGGCGGCGTCGAGGCTGAAGCGGTAAAAGGATTGCTGGTCGCGGGGAATTATTTTTCCGTGCTGGGAGCCGAAATGACGCTGGGCCGTTTCCTAACGGCGGAAGACAGCCAGACGCCGGGCGCGGCACCAGTGGCCGTGTTAAGTCACAGCTTCTGGCAACGACGCTTCGGCACAGATGCAAATGTCATCGGCCAGACCATCGCGCTGAATCGTCAGCCGTTCACAATCATCGGCGTTACGGCGCCGAGCTTTCACGGTGCGGAGTTCGCAACGCCGGATGTGTGGGTTCCGCTGACAATGCAGGCGCAGTTGGCGCCGGGGCGCAGTTTTCTTGAGCGTCCCAATCTGAGTTGGTTGGAAGTCGTGGGGCGTTTGAAACCGGACGTTTCGCCAGCGCAGGCCGAAGCCGAGTTGACACTGTTCGCGCGCCAACTGGATGCGGCGTATCCCGGTCGCAAAACGCAGGCGCTGGTGTTGCCTGCAACTTATCTGAGTGACCCACGTCAGCGTCAAGAGGTTAGCCGTGTCATTGCGATTTTGCTGGCGGCGGTCGGGCTGGTGTTGTTGATCGCCTGCGCCAACGTAGCGAATCTGTCGCTGGCGCGAGCAATGACACGGCAAAAAGAAATTGCCGTGCGGCGGGCATTGGGCGCAAGCCGATTGCGATTGGTGCGGCAACTGCTGACGGAAAGCGTCTTGATCGCTGTGTGCAGCGGCGCACTGGGTTTGCTGATGGCATTCTTAACGGTGCGCACCGTGTTGACCGTAGTCACGCAAAGTCGGCCAGAGAATTTATCCGCACTCAACATCACGCCGGATGTGCGCGTCTTCGGTTACACCTTGCTGGTGTCGCTTATCACGGGATTGGTATTTGGTTTAGCGCCCGCGCTGCAAGCGACGAAAATAAATCTAAACGCTACGCTCAAAGACGAAGGCGCGGCGTTCGGACAGCATACGCAACGCGCTTGGTTGCGCAATGGTCTGATAGTTGCACAGGTGTCGGTCTGCCTGACGCTGCTTATCGTAGCCGGGCTGTTGGTCAGAGGTTTGTTGCGCGCGCAAACGCTCGACCCCGGCTTTGAAACGCAACACGTACTCACCGCAACGCTGGATTTGCGACAGCAGGGGTACGACCCTGCCAAAGCTGAAGTGTTTCATCGGCAACTGAACGAGCGATTGCAAACCATGCCCGGTGTGAAAGCTGCGAGTCAGGTGATGATTCCGCCGTTTTCCGCGCGCGGGATGACTTCGTTCAAGCTCGAAGGCAGTCGCCAGGAAGCCTTCGCCAATTTCAATATGGTGGCGGCGAATTATTTCGGTACGCTGGGACTGCCGCTGACACAAGGCCGCACGTTCACCGAGCAGGAGGTGAAAGACCAGACACCCGTTGTCGTCATCAACGAAGCCTTTGCCGCGCGTTACTGGCCAGGCGAATCACCAGTCGGCAAACGCTTCAGCAGCGGGCTTCCCAGCAATCCGGCAAGCTCTACGACTTATCAGGTGATCGGCGTCGTCAAAAACGTGCGCAGCATTCAGCTTGCACAAGTGGACGGCCCGTATTTTTACCAGCCGCTCAAACCCGAAAATCAGACGGGTTTGAAACTGTTGCTGCGCACGGAAAGTGCGCCCACCGCGGTCATCAATCCCTTGCGCGAAGCCGTACGCCAACTCGATCCGCAAGTGCGCTTTGCCGCAAACCCGCTGGAGGACGATTTGCGCGACGAAATCTTTTCCGCACGCGCAGGCGCAGCCTTCGCCGGAGCCATCGGCCTGCTTGCGCTGTTGCTGGCGTCGGTCGGGCTTTACGGGGTGATGTCTCATGCCGTGAACCAACGCACGCGCGAGATCGGCATTCGGATGGCGCTGGGCGCACAGAAAAACTCTGTGCTGCGCCTGATGTTGCAACAAGGGCTTCGGCTGGTCGGCGTCGGCATCGCATTGGGCTTGCTGGGTGCAGCGGCGGCTTCGCGCATCATCACCAATTTGTTGTTCGGCGTCAGCGTGCTTGATCCGTTGACATTTGTCGGCGTGTCGTTATTTCTGGCCGCCGTCGCGTTGCTGGCTTGTTGGATTCCGGCACGACGCGCGACAAAAGTTGATCCACTCGTAGCGTTACGCCACGACTGATGCGAATGCAGGATATGGAGTGCGGAATGCGGAATAGAAGACTTCATTTCTGGCTGATTCGCTTCATCGGCCTGATCGTGCCGTCGCGGCTGCGCGCCGATTGGCGGCAGGAGTGGGAAGCGGAGTTGCAGTACCGCGAAGAAATGCTGGCCGAGTGGGACAGGCTGACGTGGCAAAACAAATTGGATTTGCTGTGGCGCAGCACGAGCGCGTTCTGGGATGCGCTCGTGCTGAAACCAAAACGACTGGAGGACGAAATGTTTCAAGACTTGCGTTACGGAATCAGAATGCTGCGTCAGCACAAAGCCATCTCGTTCGCAGCCTGGTTGTCGCCCGCGCTGGGCAGCGGCGCGAATACGGCGCTGTTTAGCGTCGTGGATGCCGTATTGTTGAAGACCTTGCCGGTAAACGCGCCTTCGGACGCAAGAAGCTGATCGAATGCGTCTGCGATCAACACCAACTGATGCCGACGTCCCCCCAGGCCGTGACGAAGTTGCAGCGGCAATTCCGTCCGCCGTTGGC
>JAEUQO010000251.1 GCA_016789605.1 Acidobacteriota bacterium | reverse complement strand
GCCTGAATGTCGTTGACGATTTGTTGCAGTTCTTCCACTGCAATGCCGTCCAGCGAGCGCGTCGGCGGGCGCACAGTCGTTTGCTTGATCACGCCTGCCGCTTTCAGGTTGTGCTTCATTGCCGATACGCCCAATCCGGGTTGCAGCTCAAATCGAATCAGCGGCAGGTGGCGATTGAATTTGGCGCGCGCTTCTGCCAATCGTCCGGCTTCATAATCGCGCCAGACTTCGACGAACATCGGCATCATATCGCTGCCGGGCATGGTGCCGCGCGCACCGCGTTGCAGTTCTTCCAAAAAGAAATGGCCGTTCAATCCGCCAAAAATCACCAAACTGTCGCCACAGGCTTGTTTCACTTCAGTGACTTTGGCAGCGGTGGGCGGCGCTTCGACCTTGGTGTAACGAACGTTGGCACACTCTTTGGCCATACGCGCCATTTGTGCCGCACCGATGTTGACGGCCGTCAACAGCGGTGCGTCCTGAATCATGATCGGAATGCTCACGGCGTCAGAAATCGCTTTGTAATAGCCGAACAAATCTTCTGCCGACGGTTTCAGAAAGTATGGCGGCAAAATCATCAACCCATCCGCGCCAGCGGCTTCGGCGGCTTTGGACAACTGAACGGCAACGTGCGTGCCGGTGTGGCCAGTCGAAACAAACACCGGGATGCGGCGGCGCACTTCCTTGATAATCAATGGCATCAAGCGGGCTTTCTCAGCTTCGCCGAGCGTATACCCTTCGCTGGCGTTGCCGAAAATGGCGATGCCCTGCACGCCGCAATCAATCAGATAGTTAATAAGCGAGAGCTGACTTGCTTCGTCTACGTCGTAATGTTCGTCAAACGGTGTCAGCGCAATGGGAAAAATCCCTTCATAGTTCTTCATTCCAGCCAGGCTCCTCTTTTTGGTGAGCAACGCATTGAGCCCCGCTCCCAAATTAGATCGTTTTTTCAATTCGCTTTACGGATTGGCCACAGAGCCACGGAGGCTCAGAGAAATACTTAGATCGGTTTTCAACTCGCTTTACGGATTGGCCACAGAGCTGCAGAGGCTCAGAGAAATACTTAAAAACCTTTGTGGCTCTGTGCCTCTGTGGCAAAACCCATACGCCAAAATGAAATCTGATCTAGTTCACAACAAATGTCTGTAATTTATCTTCGTCAATCTCGACGCCAAGCCCTGCGTCGTCAGGGATGCCGACCGTGCCGCCGCCAATTGGCAACGAGGCGCGCAACAGCGTTTGCGCGACGATCCAGACTTGCGGATTGCACTCGACAAACAGCAAGTTCGAAATCGAGGCCGCAACGTGCAACGCGGCAGCGATTTGTACGCCCAGACCAATGCTGACATGAAAAGCGACGGGTGAATTGTGCAGTTCTGCCAGCGCACACAGCTTCAGGCCTTCGGTGATGCCGCTGCGCCCGATGTCGGGCTGAAAAACGTTGACCGCACCTGCGGCAAAAAACGGCTGCATTTCAAACCGGGTCCGGTAGCTTTCGCCGATGGCAATCGGCGTTTCCACACTTTCGGCCAGCCGCGCATGCCCTGCCACGTCTTCCGGCTTCAGCGGCGCTTCAAACCAGCCGGCCTGGTGAGCATCCAATTGTTTGCCAAAACGCACAGCGCGCGCCGGATCGAACCGCCACAGCGCATCCACAAACACCTGTGCGTCTGGCACCTGTTCGCGCACGCCATCCAGCAAACGCAAGGTGTCGTCTGGCTCGGCATCCATAAACAGCTTGAACGCCTTAAATCCGCGCTGGCGATATTCCGTCGCTTGTGCGATGCGCGCAGCATCGTTTGCGCCAGACAAGCCGGAAACGTACGCGGGCAGTTCATGCGTGAACGGCCCGCCCAGCAAATCGCAAACGCGCGCGCCAAACGCCTTGCCTTTGATGTCCCACAACGCGGTGTCAATTCCGGCAATCGCATCGAGCATGAACGAACCGGTGTGGCCACGCACACGCATGGAGTTATACATCCGCGCCCACAACCGTTCGTGCGCAAGCGGGTCTTCGCCCAGCAGGATCGGCGCAAGAATGGTCTCGACAATCGTGCGCACGACTTCGGGCGCAACCGGAGCTTGCGCTTCGCCCCAGCCGGTGATCCCGGCATCAGTTTCGACCTTGATTAGCGCAGTTTCGATCTTGGACGAATAGAGCGTTTGGTACGTCGCGGCGAAGCGGTAATCAGATGCGCCCGGTTGCAGCGGCGCGGGCGAACCAGCAGTGCCGCGCGCAGCAGTCAGGTCTCTGGGAATCTTGATGGCGAAGGCAGACACGCGCGTGATTTTCATTGCGGCTGCTCCTGCAAATTCGGCGCGACAATGACTTGCGCGTCAGCTTTCACCAGGCGGCGCAAACACAAATATGCCAGCGGATGCAGTACGCCCATCACAATCAGCAACGGCGTATAGGAAAAGAGCGAAATGACGTAACCGGCCAGCGGCGTGATAATCGCGCCGCCCATGCCTCCGCCCATGGCGACAATGCCGTGTACTGTACCAATGACCGGGCGGGGAAAGATGTCCACAGTCATCGTGACCAGATTGGTTTTCCAACTGTTGTGCGCGAACAAACTCAGGCTGATGAGCAGCAGCGTCACGGGAATCGGCGGACGCCATACCAACAAAATCCCGATTGGCATCAGCAATGCCGACCACAACATCACCGTCTGACGCGCAGCCAAAACGCTGTGTCCGCGCGCAATCAATTTGCCCGAATACCAGCCGCCCAACACAGAACCGACATCAGAGAGCAAATACGGAATCCACAACAACGCCGCCATTTGTGTTTTCGACAGACCGCGTGCTTCGGTCAGATATTTCGGCAGCCAGAACAGATAAAACCACCAGACCGGGTCAGAGATGACACGCGCCAACATTAAGCCCCAGGTTTGCGGATAGCGAAAAAACTGTTGCCAGGCTGGCCGCACGCTTGCTCTGGCCGCAGGCTCTTCGGCAAGCAGCGCTTTTTCTTCGTCGGTAATGAGCGGATGGTCTTTGGGCAGATGATAGAAAAGCTGCCAGGCGATGACCCACAACAATCCGATGCCGCCCGTGATCACAAACGCCGAACGCCAGCCATAATTGGCCGCCAGCCAGATCACCAGCGGGGGCGTGAGAATCGCGCCGGTGACCGTGCCCGCTTGCACCCAACCGTTGAGCGTGCCGCGATCTTTGGGCGGAAACCATTCCGCCGCGACTTTTTGCGCCGCCACAAAATTGGCCGATTCCGCCGTGCCCAGCAAAAAGCGAAATGCGCCAAACCCGAACGCCGAACTGACCGCGGCGTGCAACATTGCCGCCAGTGACCACCAGGCCGCCGCAATGCCAAACACTCGTTTCGTGCCGAACCGATCCAGCAAGAGCCCGGCGACGATATACATGGCCGTATACGGAATCAGAAACGCTTGCGAAATCCAGCCATACTCGATGTCAGAGAGCCCCAACTCTTTGGTCAATTGCGGCGACAACACCGCCAGCGTTTGTCGGTCAACGTAGTTGATGACCGTGCTCAAAAATACGAGCCCGGCAATCCACCAGCGCAAATTGGGAATGGCTTTTTTCATCGGCGATCACTAATCGTGCGAATCATGGTTTCTGCGGCGGCGAATCAAGTTTGACGTCGCCCGCCTGCGCCGTGAAGCGCTGATAATTTGTGCGTTCAAAAAACCATTCCAGGTTCAACCCATTGAACGCCTGGGGGTTCAATGCCGCGTTGAAACCGGAACGTTCCACCAGCCAGGTTCCGTCTGGCAAACGCACGCTTTCCAGGTGATAAGCAGTTTTCTGGCGCTGTTGATCGCTGACCAGATAAGCCAGGAGCTTTGCGGTGACCTTCTGCTCTGCATCTATCCAGACCGTTCCCGCCAGATGTTTGAGCGGCGTCAAGCGCTGATCCTTTGGCTCAAAACCAACGCGCGGACGAAAGTCCAGCACGATCATTTTGCGGTCGTGCCATTGTTCGTTGCGCGGATTGAAAAATTCGCCTGCACGATAAAGATCAAACGTCGCCAGACGAATCGCGCGAATTTTGTTTTGTCCGTAAACGATGCCCAACTCCGGCCCTTCTGTATTGGCAGGTGTTTTGGCCATTTGGGCGCGCTCTTTTTCGTCTTCGCTCAGCTTTTTGACGGCCTCTTCGCGTTCTTTTTTGATCTTGCCTTCCGAATAGGGCTTGCCGTTTTTGCTCAGCACAACTTCCACATTGCGGCGAAAACTCTGATAGCTTTCGCTCAGGATGATCGTTTCTTCCTTCAGCTTGCCTTTGTCGTCGTAATAGCGGGTAACCTGTTTGCCGTTGGACGTGTATTCGCTTAGCTGACCGTCGAGGCGGCGTTGATTGCGCATAACCGTTTCGAGCAAAGCGCGCATGTCCTCATTCGACAGAGTCGCCGGTTCCTGCGCTATCACGAAACCGGAAAGCAGCCAAAGCAGAAGCACGAAACTTACGAACCGCATCTTTTCCTCAGAGCTATGATTGGGGAATCGTCAGAACAACGTCTTTGGCCGTCAACGTCAGCAAAGGATGTTTAACGATGGCCTGAAATTGATATCGCTGCCCTGCTTCCAGTCCGCGAATTTCCTGAGTAAATGTGCCGGTCGCGGTGCGCGAAACCAGCGCCGTTGCCGTCCAGGGACGCGACGTGAATTCTGTCGCTTCGGGGCGTACGCGATATTGAAAGCCGACTTCGACCGCGGCAACCTTGCCTAAATCGTCCAGCTTGCCTTCGACAATCACAGCCTTTTTGGCGGCATCCCAACGCGCAGCAATAGTTTGAATGACGGGCGGGGTGACGCCCGATTTGATATTCGTCAGTTTGATCACGACCGGATTCGGCCATTGATTGTTGGTGTATAGCCGCTGGGCTTTCCACGCTGTCAGTTTCAATCCTTCGGGCGTTTGCGTAAACGACGCCTCTGGTTTCACCTGTGGACGATATTCGACCAGGTCGCCGGTTTGCCCCAGGACGCTGATCGTGGTCTTGCCAGATGCCGCAACGGATTTCAGCGTGAGAGTTTTTGGCTCGCCATATTTCCAGGCGTCGGTAACGATGACATACAGCGTGTCTTGCGTTTTGTTGCTGGTGAACCAGACGCCATCTTCGTTGGTCACAACCCAGGGACGCGTGTTCCAAATGGCTTCGCGATTAACGAACATCCATAACGCGACTTCGCGCAAACGGTCTTCCTGCTCGATAGGCAATTCGCCGTCCGGTTTCGGGCCGACGTTGAGCAACAGATTGCCGCCTTTGGCGCGGGTTTCAATCAGCGTGCGAATCAGCGACTGACCGGATTTATACGTTTCATTTGTCGGTTTATATGGCCATTCGGTCCCCATCGTCAGGTTGGCTTCCCAAGCGCCCGCCAACGGCAACCCGGGAATGAATTGTTCCGGCGTTTCAATTGCGCCGCGCGTGACGACGATGTCGGGATCGAGTTCCCAGCACAATTCACGCAACCCGCCTTCGGGGCCGTCAATGAAAAAGAAATCTATCTTGCCGTAGTTTTTCAGCAGCTCGCGGATTTGCGCCTTGTCGAGTTCCAGCAAGCCGGGGTTTTCGGCAGGCGTTACGCCCGGATGCGGATGGCGCGCGACGGGCTTTCCGTTTTTGTAGAGCCACAGGAAATCATCCGGCGAAAAGTAAAAGCCGACGGCAATGCCCTGTTTGCGAAACGCCGCGACCAGTTCTTTTTGCAGGTCTTTGCCATACGGCGTGTTCATCACGTTGAAGGGCGTCGTTTTCGTATCCCACATGCAAAAGCCCGCGTGATGTTTCGAGGTGAAAACGACGTATTGCATGCCAGCCAGCTTGGCCAGTTCCGCCCATTCGTCCGGGTTGTATTTGCGCGGGTTGAACAGTTTGGGCAAATCAGCGAAGTAACGATCCGAATAATCTTTGGACGCGCCAACCAGCGAATGGCTGATGACGCCGCCGAGCGTGCCGTCCACGTTCCAGTGAATGAACATGCCAAACGCCAGATCACGGAACCATTCCAGGCGTTCCGGCTTGTTGCCGACTTTTGTCTGAGCCTGAAGGCGAGGCGACGCAAGCAACAAACTCAACGCGCCAATGAGGGCAATCCGCAGTAAATGTTTCATCGCGAAAATCTCTCTTTATTCAGTATCAAACGTCGGTCACCGTGTTGCACGCGGCGCAGTCCGTTCGACCTGACGCATTTCATCCAGCAAGGCTTTTAGCTCGCGTACTTTGTCGGGCTGCGCAGCGTATAAATTCTTTGTCTGAGCGGGGTCTGTGCGCAGGTCGTAAAGCGCTCCCGGCCCAGCGCAATCGTGCGCACCACGTGCGCGCCGAAACCACTCCGGCTCTTTGTTGCCGTCGCCACAGGTAGCGGAATCAACCAACACCCAGTTGCCTTTGCGCAAAGCGAGGTGCCCGTTGGCTTCGTGATACACCAGCGCGTCACGCACGGGCGCAGAACGTTTTTTGCCCAACAGCGAAGCCGTCTGATCAAAACTGTCTGGCGCGGCAGATTCCGGCAATTTGTAATTCAACCAGGTCGCCAGCGTGGCCATCAGGTCGAGGTGGCCGATCAGGTCCTGACTGACTTTGCCGGCGGGAACGCGTCCCGGCCAGCGCGCAATGAAAGGCACACGATGGCCGCCTTCCCAACTATCGCGCTTGACCCCGCGCCAGCCGTTCATGCTGGTGTGTTGCGATTGGCGTATGCGGTCATACGCGCCGACTTTCACTTCCGAAGCGACTTCCGGTCCGTTGTCGCTGGTAAAAATCACCAGCGTGTTCTTTTCCGCGCCGCTACGTTTTAGCGCGGCCAACACCGCGCCGACCGCCGCATCGGTCTGTTCAACAAAATCGCCGTACACGCCCGCCTGACTTTTGCCTTTGAATTCCGCCGTCGGCACCACCGGGTAATGCGGCGACGTCAACGCGAAATACAGAAAGAATGGTTGCGCGGTTTTGCCCTGCTCTTCGACATAGCGCACCGCGCGGTCAGTGATCGCGGGCAAAATCTTCACCGGGTCCCAGTCTTTCATCATCGGGCCATTGCGGTTGATGTCCGGATTGTCAGACGGAATCGGTTCGGTAGGAATGCCCTGCGTGCGGTCATTTTCGATAAAGACGTAGGGCGGAAAGTTCGGCAAATCCACGCCGAAAAAGTAATCGAAACCGCGCGTCAGCGGGCCGTTGGCAATGGGTTTGGTGAAATCCACATTGCTCAATCCGTTGGGCGTAATCGCGGCGGGCTGGCCGTCCACGGTTGCCCAATCCCAACCCAGATGCCATTTGCCGATGATCGCCGTCCGGTAACCTTGCGCCTTGAGCATGGCGGGCAACGTGAGCCGTCCGCTTTCGATCAGCGGCGGATCGAGCGGACGCAGCACGCCGGATTTCAACCGCGAACGCCACGGATAGCGCCCCGTCAACAGCGAATAGCGCGTGGGCGTGCACACTGATGACGGCGCGTGCGCGTCGGTAAATCGCATTCCCTGTTTGGCCAGTGCATCCAGATGCGGCGTGCGGATTTTGGATTGCGCGTTGTAACAACTGAGATCGCCGTAACCCAGATCATCCGCCAGAATGACGATGACATTGGGTTTGCGCACAGCTTGCGCCCAAGCGATCACCACCAGCGCAGCAGCCAGAAACAGCAACAACAATAAGCGAATCAGAATTTTCATTTGCTTATGGGTTTTGTGCCCGGCGGCACCTTGTTCGGGCCGGGGCCTTGGAATTGTTTCCAGTACTGCTCGTGATACGGATTGAGCGCGGGTTGCGGCGCAGTTTCGTTGACTAGCAGCGGTTGCACTTCCGCCCACCACCGGTCGTATTCCGCTTCCAGTTGTTTGACCACGTCCGGATGTTGCGCAATGACATCGGTCTTTTCGCCGGGATCAACCGACAGGTCATAGAGCGCCCAACGCTTGTTGTTTTCCTTGCTATCGTTGACCAGATGCCAGCGTTTGGTGCGAACGCTGACCTGTGTGTATTTGTACCGGTTCGGATCAGCGCCTTTGGGCCAGCGACCGATGTGGCGCACAAAGACTCTGTCTGGCCACGGAGCGCTGGCGTTTTTCAGCACGGGAAGCAGGCTGCGGCCTTCGACCTGAGCTTTGACCGAAGCATTGAGCTTTGCGCCAGCAAGTGCCGCCAACGTCGGAAAAACATCCACATGCGCAGCCAGCGCGTCAGTGGCTCCCGGCGTTAAGCTCCCCGGCCAGCGCCAAAAACTGATCGCGCGCGTGCCGCCCAGATACGGCGTGTTTTTGCTGCCGCGCATCCCGGCGTTCCAGATGTCTACGCCGACGGTTCCGCCGTTGTCGTTCATGAAAATCACCAGCGTGTCGCGTTCGATGTCCTGCTCTTTGAGCATCGCCAGCAACTTGCCGACGTTTTCGTCTATGTTGTGCAGCATCCCAAAAAACTTTGCGGCCAGTTTTGAGACTTTGCCGGCGTAGAGTTTTTCGTACGCTTCTGGCACATCCAGCGGCGCGTGCGGCGCATTCGTCGTGATATAGGCAAAAAATGGTCGCCGGGCATTTCGACCTTTGACCGCTTTCATCCACGTCATGGCCTGGTCAAAAAACACATCGGTGCAATATCCGCTCGTCGCTTCAAACTTGTCGTTGTGCAGAATGACGGGGTTGAAGTTCGAATTGCCCGGCGCATCGCCACAACTGCCGGGATAGGTCTGGCCAATGCCGCCGCAACCGTGAATGAACATTTCGTCAAAACCGCGCCGGTTGGGCCGATACGCCGGTTCGTCGCCCAAATGCCATTTGCCGAAAATGCCCGTGGTGTAACCGGCAGATTTCAGCACCTGCGCGATGGTCGTGGTGCGCAAACTCATCCGTTCGCGTTCGAGAATGGTGTGCGTCACGCCGTTTTTGAAATCGTGGCGTCCTGACAGCAAAGCCGAACGCGTCGGCGCACAAGTCGGGCTGACGTGAAAGTCAGTGAAGCGCACAGCTTCATCGTGCAACCGATCCAGGTTGGGCGTTTTCAGAATCGGATTGCCGTGCCGTCCGACATCGCCGTAGCCTTGATCGTCGGTCAAAATCAAAATGATGTTGGGCTTGCGCCCGGCTTGCGCCAAAACATCCAGCGCCAGCCAACCAAGCGTCAGCACAAGCAAACAACCGCGTAACAATCGAAGAGTCATAAAGCGGTTCGGGAATCACAAAAGGCACAAACTGCACAAAATTCCTTTGCGCATTTTGTGCCTTGCGTGACGAAGTTAGGTATAGCTTTTATTTCCACTCTGCCTTCTACCTTGTTCATTGTCAGGAAGCAGGGCCAGCGCGACTGTTTGCCTGACAATGAACCAAGGCAAAGAGGTGAGTGAACAGCGTTTTTGCGTTGTTTGCCGACGCGAGCGCCAGCGCAACGCAGGCCGAAGCTTAAACTTCGAGCTTCCACGGCGAACGGTACTTCGCTTTCAGATACGGTTTGACGTTGTTTTGTTTCACCGTCCAGTTGGTTTCGTCCCAATCCAGCCAGGTTTTATGCCGCATCGAAAGGTTGGCCAGGATGCAAGCGGTCGAAGAACGCACACAGGTTTCGATCTCGCTGATCGGTTTTTCGCGCGACTTGATGCAAGCGATGAAGTTCTTCCAGTGCGGAACGTTCAGATCGCGCATCTCCTGATTGTTTTCGTAAGTCTGCGCTTCGACTTTGGAGCCTTTATTCGGAATCAGCCAGCAACCGCCGCGCGTGACGATGACATTGGCGTCGGTGCCGTGAATCGAAGTTGCCGCGCCTTGTCCGGCGAACATTGGCATCGGGTTCGCGGTGCGGCTTTCGTAAGTCAGCATGAACTTCGGATAGCGGAACGTCGCGATCATCGTATCGGGCGTGTCTACGTTATCGTCCACATAGAATTTGCCGCCTTGCGCAGAAACCGAAGTCGGCATCGGTTCGCCGAAACATTGGTGCACCGGATCAATCAGGTGAACGCCCCAATCGGTCATTGCGCCGCCTGCGTAATCCCAGAAATAGCGAAAGGTCGGAAAGGTCGTCACGCCGACGCCCCAGCGATTTCTGTTGAAGGGAACTTTCGGCGCAGGCCCCAGCCACATATCCCAATCCAGGCCTTCGGGCACGGGACCGTCCGCCGGTTTGCCCCAGCCTTCTTTCTTGACCGCGCCTGATTGCCAGGTGTGCACGAAAGTAACTTCGCCGAGAATGCCGCTTTGCACCAGTTCTGCCGCTTTTTTGAAATAGCCGCCGGAACGTTGCATCGTTCCGGCTTGCACGATGCGTTTATATTTGCGGGCAGCCTGTACCATCTTCTGCCCTTCTTCGACATACACCGACGACGGTTTTTCGACAAACACATCCTTGCCCGCCTTGCAGGCTTCGACGGTCATATACGCGTGCCAATGATCGGGCGTCGAAATGCACACGGCATCAATGGATTTGTCGGCCAGAATTTCGCGAAAGTCTTTGACGGCTTTGACCGTTTTGCCGGCTTTGGCGGCGGCGGCCACGCCTTTTTCCAGGTGCGGTTGATAGACATCGCATACCGCGACGGGTTCGACGGTGTCGGTCAAACGCAACGCAAAGCCCAGATTGCTGCTGCCCATCGCACCGATGCCGATATGACCAACGGCAATGCGGTCGTTGGCGCCTTTGACGCGCCCGGTGAATAAGGATGTGGTGAACGCCGCACCAGCGCCCATCAGAATTTTTCTTCTCTCGATCATGGTCTTTGTCCTCGAAAAATTGGCTACACGTGAATCACAACCAGCACCGCATCGTGTGCGCAAGACGCCGCGACGTCTCACAGACTTGCAGCTCGGGCGCTTTTCGTAAGCGACGGCCGCTGGCGAGTTCCGTGCTCCACGCTGCCGATTCGTTGATTCGCAATGAGTGTTGTTTTCAGATGAAGGGCAAGGGCGCCCTGATTCGTGACACGCATGCTTTTACCGGAATCAACGAAAACCCGCAAATCGTTCTCTCTGTTTCTGTAAAATCGCTTGCCGCGCGAAATGGCCTCAGCGCGCACGCAAAGGAATTTGCACATTGAACGAGTATTCGCGCGCTGCTGAAACATCCGCTGCGCACAGCAGCACCGCCGGTTTGCCTTGCTCAAACCAAAGCTGGGGGCGTTCCAGCGAATTCAGTTTCTGCCGCTGCCCATTTGCCCACAGCACTTCCGTCGTCGAAACCAACGAATGCGCCGACAATTTCCAATCCAAACCATCGCCGGATTCAAACAGCGCCAGTGATTTGCCCGCATTCGTGAAATATCCCTGGTTGTCTTTGACGATGGCGCGGTAAGTGCGCCCATCGTGCCAGATAAAAGGGTCTTCGGCGGCAAACGCCACGCCATCCTTTACAAAAACCGGGTTGGGATGTTTTTTGAATGGGCCTGTCGGTTTGTCACCCGTCGCGACGCAATGCAGCACAGGGCCGCCGAACGGCATTTTGTTTTTGTCGCCGACCGCTTTGTAAACCATCAGAAAGCCGCCATCCGGTCGCTTTGTCACGCTCGGATTCGAGCACATCAGCGCATCGTGAAAACCCGGCGTCACGTCAATCAACGGCTGATCAAACCGCTGCCACGGTCCCAACGGATGATCGGCGACGGCTACGCCAATGCGCTGGTTGTTGCGATGCGTCCAGTTGAGTTCTTTCATAGCTACGCCATCGCCCGTGTTCCCCATGTAATACAGGTAATACTTCTTGCCGAACCGCTGCACCGTCGGGTTATGTGTGCAAAGCCCGTCCCAAAATTGTTTGCCGCGCACGGGCAAGGCTACGGTTTTGAAGGTGAACGGCCCGAATGGACTGTTGCCAACGGCTACGGCAACTTCAGAATGTGTCACCCACGCGTTATGTCCCAACGCTCGCGGCCACCGCGAAAAAAGCAAATAGTATTTGCCGTCATCCGCTTTCGTCAGCGTGCCACACCAAACGTAATAATCAGGCAGTTCAAATTTTGCGGTCATTGGAATCGGGCGCAGCAGCTTTTGGAAATCAAGCTTGTCTTCTTGCGTCGCTGCCAAACCGCCTGCCGCCAGCATCGTGTTTGCAATGAATTGTCTTCGGTTCAATTCCATCGTGACTTATGGTTTCAAATACGGCCTGCCATTGCGCCAGAAGACTTCGACTTTTGACAGATACCAATCTT
>JAEUQO010000209.1 GCA_016789605.1 Acidobacteriota bacterium | reverse complement strand
TCCACCCGCGCCAGCCCTTCATACGAAGTCGTCTCATGCAGAAAGATGCCGAGAGAAATGGCCTGGCGATAGTATGCGGACGCTTTCTGCACGTCTCCTAACGCGAGTGCGACGCGACCAAGCCCGACCAAGGCTCCAGCTTCCCCAATCTGATTTTTGGTCTGGCGCGTGAGCGAGAGAACTTCTTCGAGCTGCGCCCTCGCCAGCGAATAATTCCCTTGGGCGATGTCAATGCGGCTTTTAACCACGAGCGCCCGGCGTATGGTTTCGGGAGCGTTTTGCTCACGGCCTATGGCCAGCGCTTGATTGAGCGCTTCCAGAGCTTTGGCAGTCTGATTTAGTTGCGGCAAGAACTGCCCAACTGCGACCAACGCAGTCGCCACTTGTAACTGGTTTCCGAAAGTCTGCTGAAGGAGGAGCGCCTTTTGAGCAAAATCTAGGGCATTGTTTGAGTCCCCCAGAATAGAAAAAGCCCCCCCACTATTGTGGAGTGCAAGTGCCTCTCCATTTCTGTCACCCGTCTCCTGAAAAATCTGCAAAGCTTGGCCGTACAGATTGAGCGCTCGCTGGACTTCAAGTAAATATAAGTAGTTAACTGCCAGATTATTCAGGGTATACGCTTCGCCGCCCAGGTCGCCCAGCGCCTGCATTTTCATCCGCGCCCGATCATAAAAGGTAATGGCGCTGCGCAGTTGGTAAGTCCCAGAATACACATCGCCGATGGCATTGAGCGTGTAGGCAAGACCTTTCTCCCTTCCAACTTTTTCCCACAACGGCAACGCCTGATTCAGGTGCTGAAGCGATTGCGGGCGGTCACCCAAAAGGTCATAGGCGATGCCGAGGTTGTGCAACGCCATTGCTTCGCCGACCACGTGATTTCCTTCGCGGCACAGACGCAGCGATTCCTGATACAGTGCGACCGTCTTTTGCGCTTCGCCCTGCGCGGCGTGCATCAAGCCCAACAAATTCAGCGTCACTGCCTCGCCATACCGATCACCGGCTGCGCGCCATTGCGTCAACGCTTGTTCCAGCGCGGCAATCATTTTGTTGCGGGCGCCGACGGCATTCAAAAATTGACTGGGCAAGCCGTCAATCAAGAGGGGAAACAAGGTCGCCAATTCATGCAAGGTCAGCGTTGCCTGACGCAGCTCATTGGCTTGTAACCAGAGCTTCAATGCTTCTTCATACTTCGGCCCGACCTGCCTCCAATACGCCGTGAACCCCTGATTGGTGGCTGCTTTGATTTCGGTAAGGTGGCGCTGTGCGGTGAAGCGAGTTTGATCCAGCGGCTGCGCTGCCCGCAACGATTCCAGACTGATCGTGTAGCTACCGGTTGGCGTTCCGCCTTGCGCCAAGACTTCCAGGCGATACGCTCCCGCCGATTCCGCGACCAGATAAACGTCTTCCGTGCCTTGAGACGTGGGCAGCGCGTCCACGAGGGCAACGGTTTCACCGGTTGGCGACAACGCCTTGAGCTGCACATTCTGACCGATCTGATTCACCCTCAGGTGAGCAAATTGCCCGATTGCCAGCGCCAATTGATAGGAATGTGTTTGCCCTTCGGCCAATGTCTCTTCAACAAATTTACCCGGTTCAAGTGACCGAGGTTGTTGCCCCGGAACAACCAGTGGGGTGATGAGCAGGCAAAGAACCAGCAAATACATCTGAGGATGTGTATTCGGTTTCATGATTCCCTCACGTTACAGAGGCACAGTTACGAATGCCCGCTTGGGGGATTGCGTAAACCTGATGCTGAAATGTTGAGTCAGTTGCTGAAGAATGCGAAGCCGCTTGGCACAGGCAAATTGGGCGGCTTGAGCTGTCCGAGTAGGGCGGCACGCAGGTGAGGAATACTTGTTACCCGCACCGCCACGCGCCGCATCATTGCATTGGGCAGGCTCGTTTCGCAATTCAAAAAATAGCGCAAAACAGCATTCAGCGTTGGTGATTGAATGAGAGGCGCGGCGCGCAGGTTTGTGATCAGTGAAAAATTGGGAGCAGGGCATAAGCCATTGGCTTATGCCCTGACGGATTGGTGAGGTTTTAGGCGAAAGCTTCGCGCAGCAGTTGCAGGCTTTTAGGAACAGCGATGTCCGCGTCTTCTTTGCCTTCCATTTCCAGCGAGACATAGCCTTTGAAGTTCGCATCGCGCAGCATCTTGGCCATGCGTTTGTAATCCAGATCGCGCGTGTAATAGACACCGCCGCCGTAATAGGTTTTGGCCTGGACCACGATGGCGTGCGGCGCGAGCTTCGCAAATTGCGGATACGGATCGCCGACGAAATTGCCCGTGTCAGCGTTGATGCACAGCCAGGGCGAATTGACCGATTTGTAGATGCGCAACAGATCATCCACCTGCGTGGTCAGGCCCCAGTGGTTTTCCAGCGCCAGAATCACGCCCGCCTGTTCCGTATGCGGCAAGCATTCGTTGATCGAATCAATGCACCATTTGAAGGCGTCATCATTGGTATAACCCGGCAACGGGTCTTCTTTGCCACCCGCATCCAGCATCTTTTGAAAGTCGGGAATCGTGCCCCAACGGCCTGAATTCAAACGAATGGCCGGACAGCCCAATTGCACTGCCAGATCAATACAGCGTTTGGTGTGGTCAATGTGTTCCTGTCGTTTGGCTTTGTCGGGCGAAACGAAGTTCTGATGAATCGAAAGAAAGAACAAATCCAGGCCCAACGAAAACGCCATGCGTTTCAGGTTGTTGACGTATTTGCGGTCTTCGCTGGCCATCTGGCGATGCAAAATCTCGACGCCGTCAAACCCCAGCTTGGCGGCATTTTCGATCACCTTTTCGATGGGATATTTGACCTTGTCAAAATGCCAATAGGAATAGGTCGAAACGCCGATGCGGATGCGCGGTGCAGCCGGCGCCGCCGCGGTGACGGGCAGGGAAAGTGCTTCGGGCAAGGCGGCAGCAGCCAAAGCCGCGCCCGCGCTGCGCTGCATAAATGAGCGTCGCGTGTGTGACATAAAGCCTCCTGAATGTGGAACGGTTAGCGTTGTGAATATCGCGCGACAGGACTTTACCGTAGGCAGAGGGCGCTGACAAACTCAGACCGCGAGCGGCAGCACAAAGTAAAAAAGCCGTTGGGTTTCCCCAACGGCTGTGAGCGGAAGTTTTCAACAAGGCGAAGTAAATTAGATCAGATTTCATTTTGGCGTACGGGTTTTGCCACAGAGGCACAGAGCCACAGAGGTTTCCAAGTCTTTCTCTGAGCCTCCGTGACTCTGTGGCTAATCCGTAAAGCGAATCGAAAAACGATCTAGTTCTGGCTTTCAGCGCCAGGGATTTCGCGGCCAAAGAAGCTGCGACGCGACGTGGTCGCCACCGCAAACACAGACGCCGTGCCGATGTTGAATCCGCCCGCGAACGCCGTCACACCAAACACCTGATTGAGTGCGGCGGCGGCTTCGGGCGCGAGCGCGACCTTGACGCCCGGAATGAACAGGGTGCCAAACGCATGCGGTTGCAGCGGCAAGGTCAGTGTCGGCAGCGTCAGGTTGAACAGCGGAATGCGGCCCACAAAATCACCGTTGACCAGCACGATGCCGGTGATGGTCGGTGTTGCGCCGGTGGTATCAATGTTGAAGCTGAGCAGTTCTACGCGCGTGGTGCGCGTGGCCAAAAACAGACCGCCGCCGTGATTGATTTCGCCTTTGGCATTGGCCAGATCAAGCGCGCCATTGGTGATGGGAAACCCGATGATGCCGCTGCTCAACCGGCTGTCACCGACGCCACCCGCCGACAGGCTCAACGCATTTAATGCGCCCAGAAAATCATTGCTCAAATTCACAGTGGTACGGCCTTCGTTGAGCACCAGGCTGGGGCCCGCCGTAATCGAAGTCGAAAGCGTAGCGGCGATCAACAGCGCGGCCAACACGCCGCGAACTTTGGCAAAACGATTGAAACTCATGATTTTGTATCCCTCCTCAAAATGAATCGGACGAAACCCGTTCGACCGAAACGATGATTGGTAAACACACAACGACCCGCCCGCTTGTGCAACAGCAGGTCGCAACGTGAATTGAAGTTATAGAAGAACCGGGCAGATCGTGCGCATAGGTGTCGTTGGTGTCAGTCGCGCACGACATTTATTGTTGGGATCATTCAATCGGGTAACAAAGCGAGACTAGGGACTGGCTGTAGCTATTCTTTAGCGAAGTTGTCACGAATTTGCGAAATAGACAAAAGTGAGAGGCGCTGGTGTTGGCTGTCCTGGATTTAGCGGAGCTTGTCCAGATTTGTCTGATACCAGTTGATGGTGCGAAGCAATCCGTCATCCAGATGGATTTCAGGACGCCAGCCCAAATGCGCTTCGGCTTTGGCAGAAGAAAGATATTGGGCGTCAATTTCGCGTTCGATTTTGCGTTGCAGCAAAACGGTCGGCGTGAGGTTTTTGCCCGCCAGCCGGATGATGCGATTGACCAGATCGAGCATCTGTACCGGTTCGCCTGCGCCAAAATTGAAGGCTTCGCCTTGCGTTGTCGTGATGTTTTCTGCCAGCGCCAGATAGGCGCGCACGACGTCGTCAACATAGATGAATTCGCGCCTGGGCGTGCCGTCGCTGCGAATGATCGGCGCTTCGTTGCGCAGTACGGAAAGAATCGTGCCCGGAATGATGCGCGACAGATTCAAATCGCCCGGACCATAGATGTTGGCAAAGCGCGAAACCGCGACGGGCATTTGGTAGGTGTGCGCAAACGAACGCGCCAGAATGTCGGTACAGGCTTTTGACGCGTCATAAGGAAAGAGCGCCAGCAACGGGTGGTCTTCGCGGTAGGGCAGGTTGTCGTGTGCGCCATAGGCTTTGTCGCTGGAAGCCACCACCACGCGTTTGACCGTGGCCGTGCGGCGACAGGCTTCGAGCAGGAAATAGGTGCCGCGAATGTTGGATTCAAAGGTGGACAGCGGCGAATGATTGGCCGCGCCGACGATGGCTTGTGCCGCCAGGTGAAAGACAGCCTCAACGTCGTATTCGTTGAGCGCACGTTCCAGCAGCGTGAAATCTTCCAACGCGCCATTGAGGATGGTGACGTGCGCGCGCAGCCCGAACAAATCCAACGCGGTTGGTTGCTCTGCGTCGCGTTGTAAACAGATGACGCGCGCGCCCCGGGCCAGCAACGTTTGCGTGATGTGCGCACCGACAAAGCCTGTCGCGCCGGTCACAAACGCCGTGCGATTCTGCCAAAACGATGAACTCATGGTTACCCGCCGCACTCCTTGGCGCTTATGCCCAGACTTTCCATTCTGCTTGCTCGGCTTCCCACAGTTGGTTGAATTCCAGATTGTCTTTATAGGTGTCCATGCATTTCCAGAATCCGGTGTGCGGATAGGCGATCAATTGCCGTTCGCGCGCCAACCGTTCCAGCGGTTCGCGTTCGAGCACGCAATGGTCGTCGAGGTAATCGAAAATCTGGCGCTCAAACACGAAAAAGCCGCCATTGATCCACTCGTTCATCGGCGGCTTTTCTTCAAATTCGGTGACGGCGTTTTCGGCGTCGAGTTTGAGAATGCCGAAATTGGAGCGCGGATGCACCGCCGTTAACGTTGCCAGCCGTCCATGTGCGCGATGAAAGGCGAGCAGCGCGGGCAAATCCACATTGGCCAGTCCGTCGCCATACGTCACACAGAACGTGTCGTCACCGTCCAGATACTTTTTGATGCGATTGACGCGTCCGCCGGTGTTGGTGTCCAGCCCGGTGTCGGCAAAGGTGATGCGCCAGTTTTCGCCGCGTTGCGTGTGTTTGTGCAATTGCGGGTCGCCTGCGGAATTCATCTGCAAGGTGAAATCCTGATCCAGCCAGTGATGATCCAGAAAGTAGCGTTTGATCGAATCGCCCAGATAACCCAGGCAAAGCACGAAATCATTCAGCCCGTGATGGGCATAGATTTTCAGCAAATGCCACAACACGGGACGCCCGCCGATTTCGATCAGAGCTTTGGGCACAGTGGCTCCGTGTTCGCCCAGCCGCGTACCGCGTCCGCCGCAAAGAATGACTGTTTTCATGTGATGGGGTTGCCTCTCTGCCGGTTACAACACGAAGGTTGCTGATCCTTGAGGTGTTTCTAGGTGTTTCTCTTTTCCCAGACTTTGGCGTATTTCAGCAACACACTGTATGCCGTAAACATGGCGATGATCAATCCAGGCACGCCGTCGCGAAAGCCGCGTTTCAAAACATAGGTGCGCATGAAGGCCGCAATCGGCAGGATGAACAGGTCAATGCCGCGCACGGGTTTGCCTTTGGCGTGCAGATGTTCGGCGGCCAGGGTCGTATACCGGTCAGCGCGGTGATGATATTCGCTCAGGCTTTGCGTGGTGTAATGCAACAATTCGCCTGACAGCTTTTCGGTGCGTCCGCGTACGTGGGCGACTTCGTGCGGGGCCACGCCTTCCCAATAGCTGGCCGCTTTGCGATAGAGCCGCATTTGGTAATCAGGATACCAGCCGGAATGCAATATCCAGCGGCCCAGAAACTCCGTGCGCCGGGGAATCCAGAATCCGTCGGGCAAAGTGGCCGGATCAGCCGTGCGCAGCTTTTCGATTTCGGCGCGCAATTCCGGCGTGATGCGTTCGTCGGCGTCCATCCACAAAATCCAATCGCCGGTCGTGACCGAATCGGAGTATTCGTGTTTGTCTTTGTAACCGCGAAATTCCCGATTGAAAATTTTGTCCGTATAGCGGCGCGCGATTTCGACCGTGCGATCGGTGGAATTGGAATCGCAGACGACGATTTCATCCGCCCACGACACGGTTTCACACACAGCGGCGATGTTGGCTTCTTCGTTATAGACGTTGATCTTGGCAGAGATTTTCACGTCAGTTCCTGCGCGTTGGGCTAGTGTTTGCCATTGCCATTGCCATTGCCGTTACCATTGATACCCAACAACGGACGCAGCGCCTGGCCGGTGTAAGACTTCTTGGCGCGGGCGACTTGTTCCGGCGTGCCTTCGGCGATGATGCGTCCACCGCCTTCGCCGCCTTCCGGCCCCAGATCAATCAGCCAGTCTGCTGACTTAATGATGTCCAGATTGTGTTCGATGATGATGACTGTGTTGCCCAAATCTACCAGCCGTTGCAACACGTCGAGCAGTTTGCGCACGTCTTCAAAGTGCAAGCCGGTGGTTGGTTCGTCCAGAATGTACACCGTGCGACCGGTTGCGCGTTTGGAAAGTTCCTTGGCCAGTTTGATGCGTTGGGCTTCGCCGCCGGAAAGCGTCGTCGCCGATTGTCCCAGACTGATGTAACCCAATCCGACTTCATAGAGGGTTTGCAGCTTTTGTTTGATCTGCGGATGATTTTCCAACACGGGCAGAGCATCTTCGACGGTTGTGTCGAGCAACTCCGCGATGTTTTTGCCCTGATAACGCACGTCCAGCGTTTCGCGGTTGTAACGCCGTCCGCGACAAACTTCGCAGGTGACATACACATCCGGCAAGAAGTTCATTTCGATGCGCTTCAACCCGTCGCCCTGACAGGTTTCGCAACGCCCGCCTTTGACGTTGAAAGAAAACCGGCCCGGTTTGTAACCGCGTTCGCGGGCTTCGGGCAGCATCGAATACAGCTCGCGGATGGGCGTGAACAAACCGGTGTAGGTCGCCGGGTTGGAACGCGGCGTGCGCCCGATGGGTGACTGGTCAATCTCGATAATTTTGTCTATGTGCTCCAGCCCTTCGATGGCCAGATGTGCGCCGGGTTCGGCCAGACTGCGATAGAGCTTGCGCGCCAACGCGCGATACAAAATGTCTTCGACCAGCGTGGATTTGCCCGAACCGGAAACGCCCGTGACGACGGTGAGCAAACCCAGCGGAAAGCTGACATCCACATTTTTCAGATTGTGGGCAGTTGCGCCGCGCACGGTGATCGCTTTGCCATTGGCAGAGCGGCGCTGTTTGGGGATTTCGATTTTCAGCTCGCCAGAGATGTATTGCCCGGTGACGGAATTGGCCGCGCGCGCGATTTCGTCGGGTTTGCCGATGGCGACGACTTCGCCGCCGCGTGTGCCCGCGCCGGGTCCCAGGTCCACCACGTAATCGGCGCGGCGAATGGTTTCCTCGTCGTGTTCGACCACCAGCACCGTATTGCCGATGTCGCGCAAGCGCGCCAGTGTTTCCAGCAACCGTTCGTTGTCGCGCGGATGCAGCCCAATCGAAGGTTCATCGAGCACATACAACACGCCGCGCAATTGTGAGCCGATTTGCGTCGCCAGACGAATGCGCTGGCCTTCGCCGCCCGACAGCGACGACGCCGGACGATCAAGCGCCAGGTAGCCCAGGCCGACCGATTCCAAAAAACGCAGCCGGTCGCGGATTTCTTTCAGAATGCGGCCTGCGATCAGCTCTTCGCGCGCGTTGAGTTTGATGTCGGCAAACGCGGTCAAGGCTTCGGCAATGGGGGCGGCGGCGTATTCGGCGATGGATTTGGCATTGAGTTTGACCGCCAGCGATTCCGGTTGCAGCCGTGCGCCGTGACAGGCGCGGCAGGTGATCGGCGAAATCAGCGCTTCCAGCGGATTGCCTTCTTCGCTCGGTTCGCGCTTGTTCATTGTTTCGAGCAGGAAATTCACTGCGCCGCGCCATTCGGCCTGATACTTGTATTCGCCATAGCGAAATTCAATCTTTTCCTTCAACCCGAAAAAGTAGGCTTCGCGGGCTTTTTTAGGCAGCCTGGCAAAGGTCGTTTCGCCATCGTGATTGAAATGACGGGCAACCGCCAGCAGGGCTTCGCGCAAATATGCATCGGTCGCTTTGTCGGCTTCACCGACGAAAACCAGCTTGCCGATCGGCGTGTCTTCGTCAATGACGATTTTGGCCGGATCAACTTCGAGCTTGGTGCCGAGTCCGTGGCATTCCTTGCAGGCGCCATAGGCAGAGTTGAACGAAAACGAACGCGGCTCCAGTTGCGGAATCGAAAGGCCGCAATAAACACAAGCCATGCGTTCGGAATAGAGCCGCTCTTCGCCGTCCACGATGGAAATGACGACTACGCCGTCGGTCAATTTCGTGGCGGTGCGCACTGATTCTTCCAGCCGTTGCGCGATGCCGTTTTTGATCAGCAACCGGTCAACCACGACTTCGATGGTGTGATTGCGGCGTTTGTCCAGCTTGATGTCGTCGTCGAGCGACATCATTTCGCCGTCAATGCGCGCGCGCGTGAAGCCGGATTTTTGCAGCTTTTCCAGTTCTTTTTTGAATTCGCCTTTGCGTCCGCGCACGATGGGCGCAAGGATCATCACGCGCTCGCCTTCGGGCAATTCCTTGACGCTTTGGATGATCTGTTCGGTGGATTGGCGCGCGACGGGACGTCCGCACTGGTGGCAATGCGGCTGGCCGACCGACGAAAACAGCAACCGCAGGTAATCGTAAACTTCGGTGACAGTGCCGACGGTCGAACGCGGGCTGCGGCTGGTGGTTTTTTGCTCGATCGAGATGGCGGGCGAAAGCCCTTCAACCGCGTCTACATCAGGCTTTTCCAGTTGTTCGAGAAATTGCCGCGCATAGGCTGAAAGCGATTCGACATAGCGGCGCTGCCCTTCGGCATAAATCGTGTCAAACGCCAGTGAGGATTTGCCTGATCCGCTCAACCCCGTGATGACCGTCAACTGGTTGCGGGGAATCGTCAACGAGATGTTTTTGAGATTGTGCTGGCGCGCGCCACGCACGGTGATTTGTTTGATCGCCATACAGTGAACTACAGCCGAATTGGGGACTCTTTGGAAAAAGCGCAATCTTACCCGTCGGAAAGGGTTCGGGCAAGACACCCTTTGGCGCTTAATGCCAGCTTGTCTGCGGAGTTGGGCTGACGTTGGGGGCGGCAAAAAATCACAGATTGGGTGAGCGGACAAGAAAATGTGGGAAAGGGAACTCGGAATTTCCATTTCTCTTTCCCACATTTTCCTGTCTGATGATTAGCAACGAAAAGCGTCCTCACATCAGGATTCAGACTCTTTTTCTGGCCGTACTTTTACCGGAAAGTGTTTGGTGTATTGCACAAACGAAAGTGACATTTGCGCTAGTTCATGCGGATGGTTGAAGGGGACAAGCCTGCGCCCCAAGGCGCACGCGCTGCCGTCGGGCCGAAATCCGTCACGCGCAAATTGAGTTCGCCGCCTGCGCGATGAATCACGCGATATTTGTTTTCGTTGGCGTCAGGGTCGGCGATGCGCGTCGGAGAGATATACACCAGATAGCGTATGCCCAGTTGATTCCACGCCTGCCAATTGCCCGTCGGATTGTCGAACGTCGTCGTTTTGTTGCCCGTGTATAGATGCACCAGCGCCGGATTCATTGTTGCGATGGCGTCGGTTTTGGGCACGTTCTCATTGGTCCATTTGAGGATGGCTTCGTTTTCGGCAAAAGAGCGCAACCAGCGCGGACGTTGCGCGGGCGTTTCGGCGCTCTTGCGCTGCAAATAGCTGACGTTGCCATACAAACAGAGCGCGACCACCAGCCCGGCGGCTACTGTTACGCCCGTCCACGGATTGGCTTCGGTTTTGGTTTGGGCAAAACGCTGATGCAGGCTGAGCAATAGTTTCAGGCCCAGCACCAGATAAAACAGCAACAACGGCAACGACGGCAGCAAGAACCGATAGGGCGGAAACGGCCAGGCGATGATGATCGCCAGCGACAGCGGCAACGCGAATTCGGCATAGGTCAGTTTCTGGCGTGCTGCGACGACAAAGCCCGTGACGATCAGCGCAAACGCCAGAAGCGAAACCACCCATTGCGTGTCATTGCCTCGTTCAGCCAGGCCCTGATTCAACGCCGGAAAGAA